>DASXQW010000068.1:0-8473 GCA_036506975.1 Casimicrobiaceae bacterium
TGCCGGTCCCGAAGTTGAGCAATACGGCCGCCTTCTTCTGCGCAGGTTGCGCAACCGCGGGCACGCCCGCCTTGGCCCGGCCCATGCTAGCGTCGAGCTTGATCAGCGCGGAGCGCTGGCGCAGGTAAGTGGGGTCGGTCAGCCCGGCCGGCGGCTTGACGAAATCGGGATCCGCGAGATACTGGTTGCGGTCCGCATAGGCGAGCCGGCCGGCTTCGCTGAACAGATGGACGCTGATCAGCGAATTCACGCCCAGTGCTTTCATGTCGAAGGGCTCGAGGATGCCGAGGATCTGCAGCACCGCGATGCCTCCGGACGACGGCGGCGGCATCCCGCACACGTTGTATGCGCGGTAGTGTCCGCACACCGGCTCGCGCACCTTGACCTTGTAGCCGGCGAGATCGGCTTCGGTCAGATCGCCCGGATTGGTCGGATGCGAGCGCGCGGTCTCGACGATGTCGCGCGCGATCTCGCCCTGATAGAACGCATCCGCGCCCTCGGCCGCGATGCGCTTGAGCGTTGCCGCGAACGCCGGATTCTTGAGCCTATGCCCCACGGCCAGCGGGGTGCCGTCGGGATTGTAGAAGTACGCCTTGGCGCGCTCCTGAGTCAGATATTTCTCGCCCGCGATGTTGATGTTCAACCGCGGGCTCACCGCAAAACCCTGCTCGGCCAGCGCGATCGCCGGCTCGAACAACTGGGCCCAAGGCAGCTTGCCGTATTGCCGGTGCGCGAGCTCGAGCAGCCGCAGGGTTCCGGGTACGCCCACCGACTTGCCGCCGACGACGGCATCGTAGAACTTGAGCGGTTTGCCTTCCTTGTCGAGGAACCGATCCGGCCTGGCGGCGGCGGGCGCGGTCTCGCGGCCGTCGTATGCAGTCAACAATCCGTTGCGGCCGTTATGAAAGAGCATGAACGCGCCGCCGCCGATGCCCGACGACTGCGGCTCGACGAGATTGAGCACCATCTGCACGGCGACTGCGGCATCGACTGCGCTCCCGCCCTGCTTCAGTATCTGATGGCCGGCTTCTACGGCCAGCGGGTTCGCCGCGGCGACCATGTCGTTCCGGGTGCTGACCGGCTTCTTAGGCGTCCAGCCCGACGGCAGCTCGGGCGCCTGGTTCTGCGCCAGCGCGAGCTGGCTGGCGGCGATCGCGAAAAGAGCGACGATGAAGCGGCGTTGCATGTGGGGCTCCGTGACGGTCGGCACCGAGGCGATTGTACCCCACGCACAAGGCATGTTTGTCGTTCCAGGCGATTCGTTCCTTACATGCTGATGCATCTTATCGCCGCGTTGTAAGCGGCCAAATTGGCGGACGACCAAAAGCCGTGAGCGTGATCACGCCATGGCACCCGGCTTCATGCCGGGAATCGAAAGTAGGCTCCACCACGGAAGGAGAGACACGATGAACCTGAAGCAAGCCACCCGCGCCGTGACGTTCAGCGCGCTGCTCGGCATCGCCGCGCTGTCGTCGCCGGTCTTCGCGGCCGATGGCGACGCGATGGCGACGCGGGCGGAGATCATGAAGATGGCGAACAAGGACGGCATGATCTCCAAGAAAGATTTCATGGCGATGATGGAAAAGAAGTTCGACGAAATGGACAGGTCTAAGACAGGAATGCTGCCTATCGATAATGTCATGAGGATCTACGGCCGCTCGGACAAGGGCCAGTGACAATTCGCACTTGACGCCGGCCGGGCACGCGACAGATCGTTCGCGGCCCGGCGGTCGTTTTTCGCTCGCGACGGGGTTGCCAAGCGCAACATTCCATCGCATCCTTGGCCGAATGAGCCGTTCGCTCCTTCCTGAAGCGGTCGAGCGCTATGTCACCCAGGACATCGCGCGAGAAACCGCGGTCCAGAAGAAACTGCGTGCCGAAACCGCGCGGCTTCGCCAGGCAGGCATGCAGATCGGCGCCGATGAGGGCGCCCTGCTCGCACTCCTCGTCCGCGCCATCGGCGCGAAGAACGCGATCGAGATCGGCACTTTTACCGGCTACAGCGCGCTTGCGGTCGCGGCGGCGCTTCCCGCCGGCGGCAAGCTCATCTGCTGCGACATCAACGAAGAATGGACCGCGATCGCGCGCCGCTATTGGAAGGAGGCAGGTGTGGCCGATCGCATCGAGTTGCGGCTGGCGCCGGCGCTCGAGACGCTCGCCGCGCTGCGGGCCGAGCACAGCGGCGCATTCGATTTCGCGTTTATCGATGCCGACAAGTCATCCTACGACGCCTACTACGAATCGTGCCTGGTTCTGATCCGACAGGGCGGGTTGATCGCACTCGATAACACCTTATGGAGCGGCAACGTCGCCGATCCGAAAGTTCGCGATCCCGACACCGACGCGCTGCGCGCGCTCAACGCCAAGATCCGCGACGACGCGCGCGTCGACGCGTGCCTGCTTACGGTCGGCGACGGTGTGATGCTCGCGCTCAAACGCTAGCTCCTACCTTGCGCGCGGTGCGTCGCGGTTACGTGAGGCGCGTTGTGGCGCCGTCGTCGTAAGCGGGTGGCTCGTGCGCGGCCTGGCGTGGATTGCCTGGCCGCCGCGAGCCGGGTACCCGCTCGACGACGCGCTTGGCGCCACCACGCGCCGAGCGTCTGCGGCACACCGCGCGCTTAGCTTGGGGAGCGTGCGAGCAGCGGACGTTTGGCGCCACCACGCGCCGAGCGTCCGCGGCGCACCGCGCGCTTAGCTCGCGAAGCGAGCGTCTGCGGCGCACCGCGCGTTCAACTCGCGAATCGCGCGAGCAACGGCACGATCATCAAGGCGACGATGTTGATGATCTTGATGAGCGGATTGACCGCGGGCCCGGCGGTGTCCTTGTAGGGATCGCCCACGGTGTCGCCGGTGACGGCGGCTTTGTGCGCGTCGGAGCCTTTGCCGCCGTAATGGCCGTCCTCGATATACTTCTTGGCGTTGTCCCAGGCGCCGCCTCCCGTCGTCATCGAGATCGCGACAAAGAGGCCGGTGACGATGGTGCCCATGAGCAAGCCGCCCAGCGCCTTCGGGCCCAGCACCAGCCCGACGATCACCGGCACCAGCACCGGCAGGAGCGATGGGATGATCATCTCCTTGATCGCCGCCTTGGTCAGCATGTCGACGGCGACGCCGTATTCGGGCTTCGCCGTGCCCTCCATGATGCCCGCGATCTCCTTGAACTGGCGCCGCACTTCGATAACGACTGCGCCAGCCGCGCGACCCACGGCTTCCATCGCCATCGCGCCGAACAAGTACGGAATCAAGCCCCCGAGGAACAAGCCGATGATGACCATCCGATCGGAGAGGTCGAAGCTGATATGGATGTCCGCGCTGTCGAGCGCATGCGTGTAGTCGGCGAATAGCACGAGCGCGGCCAGCCCCGCCGAGCCGATCGCATAACCCTTGGTCACGGCCTTGGTCGTGTTGCCGACCGCGTCGAGGGGATCGGTAATCGCGCGCACCGAATCCGGCAAATCCGCCATTTCGGCGATTCCACCCGCGTTGTCGGTGATCGGACCGTAAGCATCGAGCGCGACGATGATGCCGGTCATCGACAGCATCGCCGTAGCGGCGATGGCGATGCCGTAGAGCCCGGCGAGCCAGTACGAGGCCAGGATCGCGATGCATACCGAGATCACCGGCCATGCGGTCGACTTCATCGACACGCCCAGACCCGCGATGATGTTGGTCGCGTGGCCGGTCGTCGACGCCTGCGCGACGTGACGCACCGGCTTGAATTCGGTCGCGGTGTAATACTCGGTGATGACGACCATCGCCGCGGTCAGCGCCAGGCCGATCACGCCGGCACCCCAGAGCCTCCAAACGGTCAGCTCGGGATGCGTTGCGGCGATCCCGCCCATCATCCAATACGTGATGCCCAGGAAACCGATCGCCGACAGCACTCCCGCGACGATCAGGCCGCGGTAGAGCGCGTTCATGATCTTGCCGCCAGGACGCGCATTGACGAAGAACGTGCCGACGATCGAGGCCAGAATGGAGAACCCGCCCAACGCGAGCGGATACGTAACCGCCGCGAGGGCGTTGTCCCTGAGCAGCAGGGCGCCGAGCAACATGGTCGCGATGATCGTCACCGCGTAGGTTTCGAACAGGTCGGCCGCCATGCCGGCGCAGTCTCCGACATTATCGCCAACGTTGTCGGCGATCACTGCAGGGTTCCGGGGATCGTCTTCGGGTATTCCCGCCTCGACCTTGCCGACCAGGTCGGCTCCGACGTCCGCTCCTTTGGTGAAGATGCCGCCGCCCAGCCGCGCAAAGATCGAAATCAACGAGCCGCCGAAGGCCAGCCCGACGAGCGGCTGGATCAGCAGGTGCAGCCCTTCCTTGCGCACGTTGGGCACGTAGGGCCCCGCTTGGGTCAGAAACCAGTAGAAACCCGCAACGCCCAGCAGGCCCAGGCCGACCACGAGCATGCCCGTGATCGCTCCGCCTCGAAAAGCGATAGCCAGCGCTTCATTGAGACCCGTACGCGCGGCCTCGGCGGTGCGCACGTTCGAGCGCACCGACACGTTCATGCCGACGTAGCCTGCCAGTCCCGACAACACCGCGCCGACCGCGAAGCCGGCCGCAGTCGTGCCACCGAGAAAGACCCAGATGATGATGAACAGGATGACGCCGACGATGCCGATCGTCGTGTACTGCCGATTGAGATACGCCTGCGCCCCGGCCTGAATGGCGGCGGCAATTTCCTGCATGCGCGCGTTGCCGGCGGGCTTGGCCAGGATCCAGTTGATCGACCAGATCCCGTATACCAATGCGGCGACCGCGCAGACGAGCGCGAAGACGAGTGCGTATGACATAACCATCCCCTCGAGACGTGGCTTCCAGACCGTTGTTATCCGGTTCGGGCGCCGCACGCGGCGGCTCGCGACGAACCAGTCGATTCCTGGCGCGTGCGCGGCGACTCGAAGTTGTCGAGCGCCGCAGCGCGGAATCGGGAAAACACGCTATTCTGCCAGCGCCCGGTCCAGAAAGTCGAGCCGATCCTGACCCCAGAACAGTTCGTCGCGGTAGACGTAGGTCGGCGCCCCGAAGACTTGGCGGTTGATCGCCTCCTGCGTCAGTGCCTTGTAGCGCGCGCCGATCTCGGTCGTTGCGGCGCGGCGGCCCAACGTGAGAGCGTCCAATCCCAGTTCGCTGGCGATGTCCGTCAGCGTCGATTCGGCCGCGACGTCGCGTTCCTGTTCCCAGATCGCGCGGCCGACCGCCCCGGTCAGCGCCAATGCCTGCACGATACCTTGCTCCTGTGCGGCGAGAATCCACGCGGCAGCGAGATCCCCGTTAACGGGAAAGAATTTCGGCTGGATATTGATCGGCATGTTCAAGTATTCCGACCAGCGTTTCAGCTCGACCAGCCGGTAGGCCTGGCGCTGCGGCGCCCGCTTCGACAGAGGTAGCCCGCCGGATACCGGGAAGACCTCGCCCAGGTTGATGGCCTTGACCGCGATCGTCGCGCTGTGCTTCCGCGCGATGGCGACGAAGCGATCATGGCCGAGATGCATGAACGGCGATACCGGCGTGAAGTAATAGTCGATGAGCTTGGTCACGGCAGCGCCTTCCGAGAAGCCTCGCGTCAGAGTTTGAACTCGGTTGCAAGCTTCTTCGGCACGGCGACATTCCGCAGCCGGACGTACTGCGGCAGGCCGTCCTTGAACGGCGGGAAATCCTCGCCGCGCACGAGCGGCGACAGATACGTTCGCGCCTTGGCCGTGATGCCGAAGCCATCCGCGCTGACGAAATCACGGGGCAGCTTCTTCTCGACGTTGGCGACCCGGTCGAGAGGCGCGACGCCGATCTTCCAGCGATAAGGCTTGTCCGAGGTGCGCACGATGGTAGGCATCACGGCGTTGCGTCCGCCAAGCGCAAGCTCCACGGCCGTCCTGCCGACGGCATATGCCTGTTCGAGGTCGGTCTTCGACGCAAGATGCCGCGCCGCGCGCTGCAGATAATCGGCGACCGCCCAATGGTACTTGTGGCCGAGCCGATCCTTGGTCAACATCGCGATCAGCGGGCCGACGCCGCCCAGTTGCGCGTGTCCGAAGGCGTCGCGTGTTCCGGCCTCGGCGAGCAGCTTGCCCTCGGCATTCTGCAGGCCTTCGGAAACGCCGATACAGCAGTAGCCGGAGCGTTTCACCTTGGCTTCGACCTCGGCGAGGAACGCCGCCTCGTCGAAGCGGATCTCCGGGAACAGCAGCACCAGCGGTATCGGCGTCTTCTCATCGTCGGCCAAGCCCACCGCCGCGGTGATCCAGCCGGCGTGGCGCCCCATCACTTCCAGCACGAAGATCCGCGTCGAGGTCTTCGCCATCGACGCCACGTCGAATGCGGCCTCGCGCATCGACGTCGCGACGTATTTCGCGACCGACCCGAAACCCGGACAGCAATCGGTTACCGCCAGATCGTTGTCGACGGTCTTCGGCACGTGCACCGCGATCAGCGGATACCCCATGCGTTCCGAAAGCTGCGATATCTTGAGACAGGTATCGGCGGAGTCGTTGCCGCCGTTGTAGAAAAAGTAGCCGATGTCGTGGGCGCGGAAGACTTCGATCAGCCGTTCATACTGGGCGCGGTCCTTGTCGAGGCTCGCGAGCTTATAGCGACAGGAGCCGAACGCGCCCGCGGGTGTGTGCTTGAGAGCGGCGATCGCGCGGGCCGACTCCCGGCCCGTATCGATCAGGTCCTCGGTCAGCGCGCCGATGATGCCGTTGCGCCCGGCGTAGACACGTCCGATCCGCATTGCGTGATCGCGGGCGGTTTCGATGACGGCGCAGGCCGTCGTGTTGACGACGGCGGTGACCCCGCCGGACTGGGCATAGAAGGCGTTGCGTTTGGACACTGTCGGATCCCGAAGCGGTCATGGCAGGCGCGGATTGTAAAATGCCTGAGGAGCAGCGTCCAATGGGATCGCCGTGTTCCGGCGAGATACTGCCTGAATCGACCGTACTGCGTACGAGCGCCGATACGCAACAGACTCGCCGGGATCAACTCCGTAGCGCTGCAAGCACTGCATCCCGGATCGCATCGACCGATCCGAGGCCATCGACTTTGCGGTACTTGGGCGCGCGCGGATCTCCGGTAACCGCCCACTTCTTGTAATACGCGATGAGCGGCTCGGTCTGCTCGTGATAGACCGCGAGACGCTTTCTTACCGTTTCTTCCCGGTCGTCCTCGCGCTGGATCAGCGGCTCGCCCGTCGCGTCGTCACGATCGGGTACCTTCGGTGGGTTGAACTTGACGTGATACGTGCGTCCCGAGGCAGGATGGACGCGGCGTCCGCTCATCCGCTCGACGATCGCGGCGTCGGGAACGTCGATTTCGAGCACGTAGTCCAGCGTTACGCCCGCGTCTCTCAGTGCATCGGCCTGCGGGATCGTGCGCGGAAACCCGTCGAACAGGTAGCCGCTGCGGCAATCCGGTTCGCGGAGACGGTCGTTGACCAGCCCGACGATGATGTCGTCGGAGACCAGCCTACCGGCATCCATCACCTTCTTCGCGGCCAAGCCCAGCGGCGTGCCCGCTTTCACCGCGGCACGCAGCATGTCGCCGGTCGAGATCTGCGGGATTCCGTAGGCGTCCCGGATAAAGCCGGCCTGCGTTCCCTTACCCGCTCCAGGCGGGCCCAGCAGCACGAGTCGCATTTTTTTTAGTCGCTTCTGTTCCGATCACAGAAATCCGGTCAAGCCTTGCCCGCGGCGAAGAACGCGCGCACTCGATCGAGGTCTTCCCGGGTATCGACGCCCGGCGCAGGCGTGCCTTTGGTCACCCGCACTGCAATCCGGTAGCCGTGCCACAACGCGCGCAGCTGCTCCAGAGCCTCGAAGCGCTCGAGCTGCGCTGGCGCGAGCGAAGGATAGCGGCGCAGGAAACCGACCCGATAGGCATACAGCCCGTAATGGCGATACAAGGGCAAGCCGAGGGGAAGCTTGTTGCGCTGGCCGGCGAAGGCGTCGCGCGCCCAGGGAATCGTCGCCCGGCTGAAATACAGAGCATATCCCGCATGATCGAGCACGACCTTGACGACGTTGGGATTGAACGCCTCTTCCAGATCGTCGATCGGGTGGCATGCAGTTGCGATCGCGGCATCGGCGTGAGCGCGCAGCTCCTCGGCGACTTCGCGGATCAGCGCGGGTTCGAGCAGCGGCTCGTCGCCCTGGACGTTGACGACGATCGCATTGTCTTCAAGCTTCAGCTGCGCGGCGGCCTCGGCGAGCCGGTCGGTACCGGTCGAATGCTCGGCGCGCGTGAGCACCGCATCGATTCCGTGCTGCGAAGCAGCCGTGCGAATGCGCTCGTCGTCGGTCGCCACCACGACCCGGTCCGCGCCGCTGGCGCGAGCCCGCTCCGCGACGCGAACGACCATCGGCTTGCCCTCGATGTCGAGCAGCGGCTTGCCCGGCAGGCGCGTGGATGCGTAACGGGCCGGGATGAGGACGGTGAACTTCATTAGGGACCTCTGAACAAGTCCCGCACGGTT
>DASXQW010000069.1:0-15563 GCA_036506975.1 Casimicrobiaceae bacterium
AGCAGATGCTGCCTAAAATATCTCGCGTCGCCCTTCTGCGCGAAGCCGTTGGCGCCGCGTCATCGCTGCAGGCCACCGAGGCGGCGGCGCGCACGTTGGAACTGCGTCTGGTGGTCATGGAAATTCGTGCGGCGAGTGAAATCGACGGCGTGTTCTCGGCGCTCGCCCAAGAACGCGTGGGCGCGCTCATGATCGCCCAAGGCCCCATGCTTGCCGGCCAGGAGCGACATGTAATCGAACTGGCGACGAAGCAGCGCTTGCCGACGATCTTCTCGTTTCGCAAAGCAGTCGAGGCCGGCGGGCTGATGAGTTACGGACCTAAACCCATCGATCTGTACCGTCGCGGCGCCGACTATGTCGATCGTATCCTTAAGGGCGCCAGGCCCGGTGAGCTACCCGTCGAGCAACCGACCAATTTCGAACTGCTGATTAATCTCAAGACAGCCAGGGTGCTTGGAGTAGATGTTCCGCATGCAATTCTGTTGAGCGCTGACGAAGTGATTCGGTAGACTGCGGTCACTTTGACGAAGCGGCGCCAGCCGGCTGCTCGAAGATCACGGCCGGCACGCCTTCCTGGTTGATGCTTGCCTGGATAATCACCAGTGGTTCCTCGCCAGGATTGGCCCACTGGTGAACGAGATCGTACGGTTCGTAATGAGCCGCCCCGGCGGGCCGCGGCTCCGTCTTACCGTCGGCCGTGAACATGCCCGTGCCTGAAAATATGTAGTAGAGCGCCGCGCCCGAGCGATGATGCGGGGGATTTAACGGGAAGCGCGGTGGGAATGTCACACGCACCAGCGTAAACTCGTACGGTCCCGGTTTGAGTCCCGGGATCGGCGATGTCGTTCGGTACAGCTCCTTGGCGACTGCCGGATGGCTCTCCATCGGTGCATTGAGTTCGCCTGCGGTCGATAAGACAAAATGCAGGAACTCAGCCGGCTTGCCGGATGCCGACTTGAATATCGTGCTTTTGCCTTTCGCAACGAGCACAGCATCGCTTTTTGCGAGGGACCGCTGGTCGGCGCCGCTCGTGACTTCGAGCGCTCCCTCCAATACGAGGACGAAACCAACAGGCCCGTTATAAGTGACCGCCTGCGTCGCCGGCAGGTGAACGCGCACGAGTTTGAAGTAGTGCGGCGCATCCGCGACGCTCGCCAATGGCGTGCTCCCGAGTACCGCCCGTACTGTGCCTGTCCCAGCGGTACCGGGCGGCGCCGGCATCTGCGCGCCTACCGTGCTCGCGAGTAATCCGCCAGACATGGCCATAACAAATATCAACGATTTGAGGCGGATCATCTTGTTTCCCTCCAATTCACAGCGATTCGTGCTTCGTCATCGCGTAGCCATGCCTGGTTCGGCGTCAATCTCTTGACTGGGGTACGAGCGCCAGTAGAAGACTCGAGAATCGTGGATACCATTCCTCAGAGCGCCTAGGACCAAGTGCTCGCGAATTCGCGCAGGCGGCCCGACATCGTGGGCCCATCGGTGGTGCTGCGGCCTAGACCGATGCGATTCTACCTTCTTGCTCGGCCGGCTTCGCCTCCGGCCCTGCCTCCGCATCCGATCCACCGCCGTTGAACAGTGCATTGAGCAGCACGGCGCTGATCGCAGCCAGCGTGATGCCGCTGTTCACGAGCGGCGCGAGCCACCTCGGCACTTGGGCGAAAAACGTCGGCGCGATCAGCGGGATCATGCCGACCGCGATGCTGATCGCGATAATCAAGAGGTTGTGACGCGGGCCGTAATCGACGCGGGCGAGGATCTTGATCCCCGTCGCCGCGACCATGCCGAACATGACCAGGCCCGCGCCGCCGAGTACCGGCTGCGGGATCGATGCCACGATCGTGCCGAGCTTGGGCACCAGCCCCAGCGCGATCAGGATCCCACCGGCGACGGCGACGACCCAGCGGCTGCGCACGCCGGTAACGCCGACGAGCCCGACGTTCTGTGAAAACGAAGTGTACGGAAACGTGTTGAACGCGCCGCCGATAATCGTGCCCAGGCCGTCGGCGGCGAGCCCGCGCGCGATCTCGGGCGGACCGATCTTCTTTCCGCAGATCTCGCCGAGCGCGAGAAACATGCCGGTCGACTCGACCATGACCACGATCATCACGATGCACAGCGAGACGATCGCTCCAAGGTCGAAGCGCGGCGTGCCGAAACGGAACGGGTAGACGAGCGCAACCCAGTCGGCGTCGTACACGCCCGCGAAGTCGACGATGCCGAGGGCCATCGCCGTCGCGAAGCCGAGGATGAGGCCGAGCAGCACGGCGATGTTGGCGACGAAGCCGGTAAAGAGCTTGTTGATCACGAGGATCGTTGCCAGCACCAGCGCGACGAGGCCGAGATTGAGCGGGTCGCCGAAATTCTTTGCGCCCACGCCGCCGCCAGCCCAGTTGATGCCGATGCGCAGTAACGTGATGCCGATCACAGTGATGATCGTGCCGGTGACGAGCGGTGGAAAATAGTGCACCAGCCGGCTCGCGAACGGCGCGACCAGCACCGTGAACGCTCCGGCGACGATCACCGCACCGAAGATGCCTGTGATGTCTATACCGCTTGCGGCCATCGCGACCAGCGGGCCGACGGCGGCGAACGTGACCCCCATGACTACCGGCAAGCGGATGCCGAAGCGCCAGAAGCCGATGCACTGGATCAGCGTCGCGATGCCGCAGGCGAAGAGATCGGCGTTGATCAGGAACGCGATCTGATCCTTCGGCAACCGCAACGCGCCGCCGACGATCAGCGGCACCGCGATCGCGCCGGCGTACATCACCAGCACGTGCTGCAAGCCGACCGCGGCCATCTGGCCGTAGGGCAGTACTTCGTCGACGGGGTGGACGCTTGGCGTCGTTGTCATTTCTGAGTTACCCCACGCTCACCCCAGCCCTCGCCCGCCCGGGCGGGAGAGGGAGGATTAATTCCCTCGCCCCGCTTGCGGGAAGGGGCTAGGGTGAGGGGGCGTTATTCTTCGACCAGCGCCTCCAGGCGCAACCACGCGATGCGCGCGATCTGCTGCAATGCTTCCTCGAACTCGGTGGCGCGATCGCGCTCGAGCCGCTCGGCGAAGCGGGCGATGATCGCGGCCCGATCGAGACCCTTCACGGCGATGATGAACGGAAATCCGAACTTATCGTTGTAGGCGCGATTGAGCTCCTGCAGCCGCGCGAATTCCTGCGGCGAGCACTGGTTGAGACCGGCGCCGGATTGCTCAGCCTTCGAATCCGCCGTCAACTGGCCGCGGACCGCCGCCTTGCCGGCCAGCTCCGGATGCGCGCGGATCAGCGCGAGCTGCACGTCTTCTGCCGCACTGCGAACGGCATCCACCATCGCACGGTAGAGCGCGTCAAGTGTCGCGAACGGGTGTCGCGGCCAGGCGGCCTCCGCGACCCAGGGCGAATCCTCGAAGACGCCACCGAGCGCCACGACAAAGCCCCGGCGATCGCGTGCATTGAGCTCTGCGAGCGTCATGTCTTCGCCGCGTAAGGATGCGTCGCGATCCAGTGCCGCGCGATATCGATGCGGCGCGCGATCCAGACGGCATCATGACGCTGCACGTAATCGAGGAAGCGGACGAGTGCCGCGAGCCGGCCCGGCCGGCCGGCGATCCGGCAATGCAGCCCGATCGACAACATCTTGGGCGCATCGAGACCCGCCGGATCGCCCTCGGCGTAGAGCACGTTGAACGCATCGCGCAGGTAGGCGAAGAATTGCCCGCCGCTGTTGAAGCCCTGCGGCGTCGCGAAGCGCATGTCGTTGGTGTCGAGCGTGTAGGGCACGATGAGATGCGGCTTCACGCCGTTTTTTGTCTCGACCTCGGCCCAGTAGGGCAGGTCGTCGGCGTAGGAGTCCGCGTCGTAGACGAAGCCGCCGTGCTCGACGACGAGTCGTCGCGTGTTCGGGCTGTCGCGCCCGGTGTACCAGCCCTCGGGGGCCTTGCCGGTCAGCCGCTTGATCACGACGACAGCGCGCGAGACATGCTCGCGCTCGGTTTTTTCGTCCATCTGCTGGTAGGAAATCCAGCGCCAGCCGTGGCTCGCGATTTCATGCCCGTCCTCGAGCATCACCGTGACCGCGGCGGGATTGCGCTCGAGCGCCATCGCCACGCCGAAGATCGTTACCGGAATGCGCCGCTCGCGGAACAGGCGCAACAAGCGCCACAGGCCTGCGCGCGAGCCGTACTCGTAGAGTGACTCCATGCTCAGGTGGCGCATCGCAAACGGCTGCGCACCGATGATCTCCGACAGAAATGTTTCCGATGCCGCGTCGCCGTGAAGCACGCAATTTTCGGAGCCTTCCTCGTAATTGAGGACGATCTGCACCGCGATGCGCGCGCCGCCCGGCCAGCGCGCATGCGGCGGATGCGCGCCATACCCGATCAGGTCGCGCGGGTAGCGATCTACGGGAGGCATCGTCGTTGTCGTGAGCGGCAGATGGGCTTGATCACCTGAAGAACCAGCTCCGGTGCTGTCAGTCGATGCCGCGCGGTGGTCAACGCGCGATCAGGATTCCGAAGGAACCTCAAGCACCACGCCCTCCAACATCCTCACCGCCGTCTTCGCCACCTGCAGCGTATCGAAATACGCGTAGCCCGCCACCGCGGCGGCGCCGACGACGGGCAGCCAGCGGCTCGCCGCCGTGCCGGCGACGCGCTGCGTCACCGATATCCCGACACTCGTAAGCACGCTGCGCAAAGCGCCGCCCGATAATTGGCGGATGACGAAGCGCTCGCCGGCGCGCACGACGAAGTCGCGCGTGACCTGGCTCGCCGCATGGCGGAACAGACAGTACAGCATGTGCGTGCGCGTGAGCTGCATGTCCTTGCCATAGAGCCCTGCGATGTCGGCGACCATCTGCGCCTGGATGCGCCAGATCGCGACCAGATCTGGCAGCACCGTCAGCATCCCGAAGACGCCGGGCGGGAGCGCGAGTGCGCCCGAGAGCGCGGCGGCACGTGTCGCGGCCTTGCGCGCCACCTTTTGTGCCGCGGCGCTCGGATCCTTCACTGAGCGCTCGCGGCTTTCCGGAACGCCCGTGACAACGTCCTCGATCGCATCGACCATGCTGCCGAGCAGCGGTTGGACGGCAAGGGAATACGAATGCGCCATGATCCATTCACTCAATGAGCGGCGAGGGCGAGCGTGACGCTACGGCAGCCCGGGCATTGCTGCGCTGTAACCCGGGCATCGCTGCAACCCGGGCATCGCTGCGCTCAGCCCGGGCTACGCAACTTTCCGGGCTCGCTTGGTTCTTCCCTGGCATCGCGCTTCGCGCCCAGCCCGGGTTACGCAGCGTCGCGTGCCGGTCGTGCAGACGCCGCTAGTATACGGGTTACAATCGGCGCCAGAAAACGATGGGGGGAGCGATGCGTACGGCGCATCAGCCTGTGCTTGCAGTCGCGACAACCAGCGATCACGAGTGAAGCGTACACCGCAGATCCTGCGGTACTCGAACTCGCGCACCGCGTATGTCGAGTACGATCCCGGCGCGATCGGCGCCGCGACCCGGGCCGCCGCGCTCATCGAGGCCGCGGCGCCTTGGTCGAAGGTCGAGCACATCGGCAGCACCGCCATCCCCGGTTGCGCGGGCAAGGGCATCGTCGATCTGATGGCGCGGTATCCCTCGGGGAAGCTCGAGGCCACGCGCAAGGCGATCGACGCGCTCGGCTTTCAGCACCAGAAGGCGGGCCACATCTTTCCCGAGGAGCGGCCGATGCGCGTTGGCGCGATCGAATACGCCGGCAAACGCTATCGTCTGCACGTGCATTTGATCGGCATGAACACCCCGGAAGAGGAAACGCTGAGGCGCTTCCGCGACGAGCTGTGCACCAACGCCACGCTGCGCGATGCCTACCAGGCCAAGAAACGCGCGATTCTGCAATCCGGCGTGCGCGAGCCCAAGGACTACACCTACGCCAAGCGCGAGTTCATCACCTCGGTCATCGGCCCCCATTGAGCATGGCTTCGATGCGCGTGTTCGGATTCGCGGGCTGGTCCGGCAGCGGCAAGACGACGCTTATCGAGCAATTGATCCCGCGCTTCATCGCGCACGGGCTGACGGTCTCGCTGGTCAAGCACGCGCATCATGAGTTCGACCTCGACCAGCCGGGCAAGGATTCATTCCGGCACCGAGAAGCGGGCTGCTCCGAAGTGCTGGTGACTTCTGCCGTGCGCTGGGCCTTGCAGCACGAGCTTCGGGGAAGGCCGGAACTCACACTCGACGAGGCGCTCCAACGGCTGTCACCCTGCGACCTGGCATTGGTCGAGGGTTTCAAGGGCTCCCCGATCTCCAAGCTGGAGGTTTACCGGGAGAGCGTCGGGAAGCCTTTGCTGCACCCGCGCGACCCGGAAATCGTCGCGGTGGCGACCGACGGGGCGTTGGCAACTGCGCTGCCTGTCCTGCCGTTGGGGGACCCTGACGCGGTTGCAACATTCATCCTTCGCCACGTGGGTCTGGAGGTACGCCGGAATTGACTTGGGCGGCGGCTTGGGCGTAAGGTCGATTTGTGGACATCCCTGTGCATCCGTAGTGGATCGCAGGTGGATAGTGGGGCTGAAAGTCGTGAAGAAACAAATACTTCTGGGAATGTTCGGCGCGGCGCTGGGAATTTGCACCGCTGCGACCGCGTTCGCCCAGAGCGGTTTCTACGGCGGCGTCTCGATGCGCGACCACGGCGCCGAATCGGGCGGCCTCATCCTCGGCAACCAACCTCTGGCCTGGAGCCGGTTCACTGCGCCCGTGGCCGATGACGCCGATCAGCGCTCGCTGGTTTTCGGTGGCTATCGCTGGAAAAACGATCTCGCCGTCGAGGCGGCATTCAATACCGCCGATAGGTACGCGTTGCGGCCCGGCAGCGCGGGTCTGACCATCGGGCCCGGACTCGGGCTCACCCTCGGCGATTTCGCGGCACGAACCTGGAACGCGGACGTCTACACCAGTTGGGAAGTGATCCGCCGCCTGTCGCTCTACGGTCGCCTGGGTTATGCGCAAAGCGATGTGCGGCCGTTGTTCTCGGGCGCGTCGCTGGTGCAGGGCGATCCGCGGCGGCAGCGCGATGGCGTGAATTATGGCGTCGGCTTGCGCTACGACGTCACGCATTCATTGGGGCTGCGCGTCGAGTACGCGCGCTTCGGCCGCTTCGCCGGAGAAATCATCGGCAGCGGGATGCCCGACTCCGATCAGGTCTCGATCGGAGTGCAATACCGGTTCTGAGCTGCATCTTCAGCTGTACGCGCCGGCGGAGTGATACCGCCGGCGTTTTTGTTTGCGACGGCCGCGCGACGCGCGATGGTGCAAGGACCTTCGCCAGCGGTAAGATGCTCCTGTGATAACGCTCGTATATCTTGCGCGCCTGCGCGAAACGCTGGGTACATCCGCCGAAAAGGTCGAGCCGCCCCACGAAGTCGGCACCGTAGCGGCGCTGCTGGCGTGGCTGCGCACGCGCGGGGGCGCCTGGGCTGCCGAGCTCGCTCCCGGATGCGCGGTGCGCGTCGCGGTCAACTACGACCTTGCCCGACCGGACACGCCGGTCAAAGCTGGCGATGAAGTCGCCTTGTTTCCCCCGGTGACGGGCGGATAGAGACCAATGCCAGTTCGCGTCCAGACCGGGGACTTCGACGTCGCGCGTGAAATTGCGGCGCTGCGCCACGGCGACCCGCGCGTGGGCGCCGTCGCCGCGTTCATCGGTCTCGTCCGCGATATCAACGACGCAGCGGCCGTGAGCACCCTCACGCTCGAGCATTATCCGGGCATGACCGAGAAGGCGCTTTCGCGGATTGTCGACGAGGCCAAGTCGCGATGGAGCATCTACGATGCGCTCGTGATCCATCGCGTCGGCGAGCTGAAGCCCACCGACCAGATCGTGCTGGTCGTGGTGACCGGCGCGCACCGCGGCGAGGCGTTCGCCGCGTGCGAATTCATCATGGATTACCTGAAGACGCGTGCGCCGTTCTGGAAGAAGGAGCAAACGACCGCCGGCGAGCGCTGGGTCGAGGCGCGCGGGAGCGACGACGACGCAGCGGCGCGCTGGTAGGTGCGAATTCATTCGCACGCGGCGCAACGCGAACCGGCGCGGCCGGATGAATCCGGCCCTACGAATTCATTCGCAGGCAGCATGAACGGACGTGGCCGAATGAATTCGGCCCCACGAAAATCCATGGCCGCCGCATTGATCGCAATCGACTGGGGCACGACGTCCGCGCGCGCCTATCGCCTCGATGCCCGCGGCCATATCCTCGACGAGAAAAGCGCCCCGCTCGGCGTGCAGAAGGTCGAGCCCGACAAATTCCCGCAAGCCTTGACCGCGCTCCTTGGTGGAGATGTTCCCGAGGCGGTCCCTATGATCGCCTGCGGCATGGTCGGCAGTCGACAGGGGTGGGTCGAAGCGCCGTATCGCGATTGTCCGGCGGATTTCGACGGCGTCGCCGCGGCCCTGACGCCCGTCCCGGGAACGCGCCTTCGCATCGTGCCCGGGCTCATCTGCCGCGATGCGGATGGCGTGCCCGACGTGATGCGTGGCGAGGAGACGCAGATCATGGGCGCGCTCGACGACGAGACCTGGGCGCGGGCGGCGCCCTGCGTCGTCGTTCTGCCCGGCACGCACAGCAAGTGGGCGCTGGTCGAAGGCAGAACGATCGAAGCCTTCACGACCTTCATGACCGGCGAGCTCTATGCGGTCTTGCGCGAGCACAGCATCCTCGGCCGGCTCGCCACCGCAGGCGGCAGCGGCGACGGCGCCGCGCTGGAGCGCGGCGTCAGGCTAAGCCTCCGCGATGCAGCGGCGCTGCCGCATAACCTGTTTTCCGCCCGCACGCTGGCATTGACCGGCGCACTTGCACCCGAGGCCGTCGCCGACTACCTTTCGGGTTTGCTGCTCGGCGCCGAGGTCGCCGCCGGGCGGCGCTGGCTCGAAAGACACGCGGTGACGGGGGGATCCGTGATTCTGGTCGGACAAGCGACGCTATGCGAGCGCTACCGGCGCGCGCTCGCGCTCGCCGGCGTCGAGGCGGCGATGGGCGCACCCGACGCTGCCGCGAGGGGATTGTGGCGCATCGCGCGCCACTCCGGGATAGTGGCACGATGAGTTCGCTGCACCGGTATCTGAGGCCGCTGCCGCTGATCGCGGTCCTGCGCGGCATCACGCCGGACGAAATCGACGCCGTGGGCGCGGCGCTGGCCGACAACGGTTTCAGGATTCTCGAGGTGCCGCTGAATTCGCCCGACCCATTCGAAAGCATTACGCGGCTGGCCCGCGAATTGAGCGAGCATTGCCTCCTCGGTGCGGGCACGGTCCTGAAGGTTGAAGACGTGGCGCGCGTCGCCGACGCAGGCGGCGAGCTCATCGTCATGCCGCACGGCGACGTCGCGATCGTGCGCGAAGCCAAACGCCTCGGGCTCGTCTGCCTGCCCGGTGTGGCGACGACGACCGAGGCCTTCGCGGCGCTCGACGCCGGCGCTGACGGCCTCAAGATGTTTCCTGCGGAGCAGCTATCGCCGGCGGTGCTGAAGGCGTGGCGCGCCGTGCTGCCGAAGGACACGCTCGTGTTTCCGGTCGGCGGCATCCGTCCCGACAATATGGCGGCGTACTGGGCGGTGGGCGCGAACGGCTTCGGCACGGGCTCGAATCTTTATCAGCCCGGTGCGGCTCCCGACGCGGTGCGCGCGGTCGCGGCCCAATACGCGGCCGGATTCGCGGCGCTCAAGGCAAAGCGATGAGCGGCGAGCGCTTCGATCTGGTCGGATTGGGCGAACCGATGATCGAGCTCAATCAGACGCGGGGCGCCGGCGGTGAATACGTGCAGGGATTCGGCGGCGACACTTCGAATTGCGCCATCGCCGCGGCGCGACTCGGCGCGCGCGCCGCGTACATCACGCGGCTGGGCAACGACGCATTCGGCCGCAACTTTCTGGATCTGTGGCGGCGCGAAGCGGTGGACGCGACGGGAGTCGGCATCGATGCCGATGCGCCGACCGGCATCTACTTCGTCGCGCATGGCGCCAAGGGTCACGAATTCAGCTATCTGCGCGCCGGCTCGGCGGCGAGCCGCATGCGGCCGGCGGATCTGCCGCTGGCGGTGATCCGCGCGGCGAAGGTGCTGCATTTGTCCGGCATCAGCCAGGCGATCTCGGCTTCGGCGTGCGATGCCTGCTTCGCCGCCATCGAGGCTGCTCGCGCTGCGGGCGTCAAGATTTCCTACGACACCAACCTGCGCCTCAAGCTGTGGCCGCTGCCGCGGGCGCGGGCCATCATCCGCGCGAGTCTGGCGTTCGCGGATTGGGCGCTGCCGAGCCTCGACGACGCGAAGCTCTTGTTCGACTGCGAGGACTCCGACGCGATTCTCGATGCCTGCCACGCGGCCGGCGTGCCGCTGGTCGTGCTGCGCTGCGGAGCCGACGGATGTGTCGTCTCCGACGGCGGCCGGCGCGAGCGCATCGCCGGGCATCGTGTAAATGCGATCGATGCGACCGGTGCCGGCGACTGTTTCGACGGCGCGTTCGCCGTGCGGCTCGTTGCGGGCGACGACCCGGTTACGGCGGCGCGCTACGCCAACGCCGCCGCGGCGCTCGCGACGACCGGCTACGGCGCAGTTACGCCGCTGCCGCGCCACGCCGACGTCATCGCGCTGCTGGAAGAGAAAGTGGCAACGTGATCACGGCAACGTATCAGGAAGACCTGTTTCGCGACAAGGTCGCGCTGGTCTCGGGCGGGACGAGCGGTATCGGCGCGGCAATCGGCAACGCACTCGCCGAACTTGGCGCGAGCGTCACCGTCACCGGAGCGACCACTGCCGAGGCGGAAGATGCGCACGAGCGTGCGAGCTTCTGGGTCGAGCACGCTGCCGCGCTCGACGTTCGCGATGGGGCCGCGGTCACGGCGTTTCTCGGGGAATTCGCGAGCTTGGACATTCTTATCAACTGCGCCGGCATCATCCGGCGCGGCGAAGAGCACGATCCGCGCGTCTTCGCGGACGTCGTCGACGTCAATCTGACCGGAACCATGCGCCTGTGCGCGGGCGCCCGGCCGCTGCTGGCGAAGAGCAAGGGCTGCATCGTCAATACCGCATCGGTGCTGTCATATTTCGGTGGCGCGCTCGTTCCCGGCTACAGCGCCAGCAAGGGCGGCGTCGCGCAGCTCACCAAATCGCTGGCGATCGCGTATGCCGGGGAGCAGATCCGGGTAAACGCGATTGCGCCGGGCTGGATCGCGACGCCTTTGACCCAGGCGCTGCAGGACGACCCGGCGCGCAGCGACGCGATTCTGGCGCGCACACCCTTCGGCCGCTGGGGGATCCCGGACGACGTCGCCGGGGCGGCGATCTTTCTGTGCTCGCCCGCGGCATCGTTCATCACCGGCACGATCCTCGCCGTCGACGGCGGCTACACGGCCGCGTAAATCATGGCGCTCAATACCGCGATCCGCTATCTCAAGAAGGGCGAGTGGGAAAAGGCCCATGCCATCGTGCAGCAGGACGAATCCAAGCTCGGCTGCTGGGCGCACGGCATCGTGCATCTGGTCGAAGGCGATCTCGGCAACTCGCGTTACTGGTACCGCCGCGCGGGCCGGCCGTTTCCCAAGGACCGTGACGTCGACCGCGAAGTCGCGGAGCTGACCACGGCGCTCAAGGCGATGCAGTGACCGCGGCGCTGATCCTGCCGTCCACCGGCATCCGGCCGGAAATCGCCACCGCTGCGATTCCTGACGACGAGCGAGTCTGGGTGCCGCAAGCAAGGGACGTGTGGTTCCGGCCGCTTTTGTTCAACACCGTGACCGGAGGATGGTGCAACCTGCTGCGCGTGCGCCGATCGGGCGTCCTGTCGCGGCATCGGCATCCGATGGCGGTCGTCGGCTACGTGATCAAGGGCCGCTGGCGCTATCTCGAGCATGACTGGGTGGCGGAGGAGGGCAGCTTCGTGTACGAGCCGCCGGGCGAGATCCACACGCTGATCGTCCCCGACGATTGCGCCGAGATGATCACGTTTTTCAACATCGCTGGCGCGATGATCTACGTCGACGACGCGGGGCGGCAGACCGGTTACGAGGACGTGTTCACCAAGATCGACATGTGCCGCGCGCATTACGCGGCGGCAGGGCTGAGCGCCGATTACGTCGATCGGTTCGTGCGCTGATCGTTCCTGCGGCGCAGGCCCGGCGCCCGGAAGAGGAGGCGAGGCGATGATCGATGTTGCAATACCGGGCTACGGACGGCTCGCGCTCGAGCACCTCGTCTGCGATTACAACGGAACGTTGGCCCGGGACGGAGTGCTGCTCGACGGCGTTGCCGCACGAATGACCGCACTCGCCGCAAAGCTGACCGTACACGTGGTCACCGGCGATACGTTCGGAACCGCGCTGCGCTCGCTGCAGGGCCTCACATGCGCGGTGACGTTGTTGCCGTCCGAGGGCCAGGTGCAGGCCAAGCAGGCGTTCGTCACGAAGCTGGGTGCAGCCGGAGTCGTCGCTGTCGGCAACGGTCGCAACGACCGATTGATGCTCAAGGCGGCGGTGCTGGGTATCGCCGTCATCGGCGACGAGGGCCTGGCCGCGGACGCAATGCAGGCTTGCGACATCGTCGTGCGTCATGTCGCAGACGCTTTCGCGCTGCTGGAGAATCCGCAACGGCTTGTTGCAAGCCTGCGCGTCTAATCGCACGTTGAGCGCGAGAGGAGAGTCTGCATGTCCTGGAGCGGCGTGTTTGCAGTGGGCGGCGGCGCGGCCGTCGGCGCGTGGCTACGCTGGGGACTCGGCATCGCGCTGAACCCGGTCTTCCCGACGGTGCCTCTCGGCACGCTGGCGGCGAATCTGATCGGCGGGCTGCTCATGGGCTTCGCGATGGAGCTCATGTCGCGTCATGCCGTATTGTCGCCCGAGATGCGCCTGCTGGTGACGACGGGTTTCCTGGGCGGTCTGACCACGTTCTCGACGTTTTCTGGCGAGGTGGTCACGCTGCTGCTGCGCAAAGAGTGGCTGTGGGGATCGATCGCGATCGGCGGTCACGTCCTCGGTTCGCTGGCGCTGACGATCGCGGGCATCGTCATGGTCCGTGGACTCTATTCCTGGGGTGGCTCATGAGAGGTACGCTGCTTCGCTTCTACGTGCACGAGAACCGCACGCACCGTCACATCGCCTTGTTCGAATGGCTGCTCGAGCAGGCCAAGAAGATGGGTATCCACGGCGGGTCGGCATTCCGCGCGATGGCCGGCTTCGGCCGCCACGGTATCCTCCACGAAGAGCATTTCTTCGAGCTCGCGGCCGACATGACCGTGACCGTCGAGTTCGTCGTCAGCGACGAAGAAGCCGAAAAGATGCTCGCGCTCTTGCGCGAGGAACGGGTAAGCATTTTCTACGCCCGCGTAGTGGCCGAGTTCGGCGCGATCGAAGGCGATCGCTGAACGCGAACGGCAGAATGCGTCGAACGAGTGTAAGCTAAACTGATCACAATTCACCTGCGCTACGGAGCATACGATGCCGCATGCCATACGCATTCACAAGACCGGCGGTCCCGAAGTACTGCAATGGGAGGAGGTCGCGGTCGGCGATCCCGGGCCCGGCGAAGCGCGCGTGCGCCAGACCGCGATCGGGCTCAATTTCATCGACACCTATCAGCGCAGCGGCCTGTACAAAGTCGCGCTGCCTTCGGGCCTCGGCGGCGAAGGCGCCGGTGTAGTCGAGGCAGTGGGCGCGGGTGTCTCCGACATCAAGGTCGGCGATCGCGTCGCATACTGCGGCGGCCCGCCGGGCGCGTATGCGGAAATTCGGGTGATACCGGCCGATAGGCTGGTCAAGCTGCCCGATGGGGTGTCCGAGCGCACGGCGGCGACGCTGATGCTCAAGGGGCTCACCGTGCAGTATCTCTTGCGGCAGACTTTTCCGCTCAAAGGCGGCGAGACGATTCTCTTCCACGCCGCCGCCGGCGGGGTGGGGTTGATCGCCTGCCAGTGGACGCGGGCGCTCGGCGTGACGATGATCGGGACGGTCGGCTCCGACGAGAAGGCAGCGATCGCCAAGGCCAACGGCTGCGCGCACACCATCGTCTATACGCGCGAGAACTTCGTCGAGCGGGTCAAAGAAATCACCGGCGGCAAGGGCGTCCCGGTCGTCTATGACGCAGTGGGCAAGGACACGTTTCCGGCGTCGCTCGATTGCCTGAGCCCTCGCGGAATGTTCGTAAGCTTCGGCAACTCGTCGGGACCGATCGCTGCGTTCGACATTCTGCTGTTGTCGCAGAAAGGCTCGCTCTATGTGACGCGGCCGACGCTGGTCACGTATACGGCAACGCGCGCGGCGCTGCTCGCAATGGCCGCGGAAATGTTCGGACTGGTGAAGGCGGGGAAAATTGTCAGCGAAGCGCGTCAGACTTACGCGCTCAAGGACGCCGCGCAGGCGCACCGCGATCTCGAGGCGCGCAAGACGACCGGTTCGACGCTGCTGCTTCCTTAGGCAACACGGTGCGCCGCGGGAGCGCTGGCGCATTGTGACCGTCTTGCGCCACGGTGCCGAGCTACTGCGGCGCACCACTTCGCGCGGCGGCGTTGAGCAAAAGCCGCGCCGCGGGTGCGAGCTCAGAGGCGGTGAGTCCGGCCGGCCCGACGCCCTCGGCGACGAGCGCATCGGCGGCTGCGCCGTGCAGACATACCGCGAATCGCAGCGCATCCGTCATGGCGATGCGCTGCGCCAGCAGCGCTCCCAGCATGCCGGCGAGCACGTCACCCGTGCCGGCGCTGGCGAGCCCGGCATTGCCGCTTGCATTGATCGCCCACGTGCCGTCGGCGAAAGCGAGCACGCTGCCTGCACCCTTGAGCACGACTGCGGCGCGAAATTTTGCGGCGAGCGCGAGAGCCGCCGAGAGGCGATCGCCTTGCACCTCTGCCGTGGCGCTCGAGAGCAGGCGTGCCGCCTCGGCCGGATGCGGAGTGATCGCGGTCGGCGCCTCGCGCGCGGCGACGGCGCGTGCGAGCTCGGCATCGGCACCGATCAGGTTGAGCGCGTCGGCATCGAGCACCAGCGGCAGCTGCTGCGTCAGCGCGCGCGCGAGCAAGCCGCGCGACGCGTCGTCCGTGCCGATGCCCGGGCCGGCGACGAGCGCGTCGGGACCGGCATCGAGCACGTCGGTCGCACTTTTCAACATCAGCTCGGGTTGCACCCAGTCGACCGCTGGCGGCCGGGTCGCCGCGAGTCCGACCCAGATTTTTCCGGCGCCGAGATAGAGCGCTGCGCGTGCGGCGAGAATCGCGGCGCCGACCATGCCGGTGTGGCCGCCGACGATGCCCAGCGTGCCGAAGCTGCCTTTGTGCACATTGTTGCGCGCACGTCGAAGCGGTTCCGGCAATGTCTGACTAAGCGAGCGCCAGTCTAGCTGCCGCCCGCGCGTGCTCGCCGCCGCATCGAGGCCTAATGCATGCACGCTTATCACGCCACAGTGGTCCGGCCCGTCCGCGGTCAGGAGCCCGGGTTTGAGCGCGATGAAGGTTGCGGTCGCGTGTGCGCGGATCGTCGGCCGATACGCGACGCCGGTATCGGCATTGAGCCCGCTCGGGATGTCCAGCGCGAGAATGCGTGTGCCACT
>DASXQW010000070.1:0-27163 GCA_036506975.1 Casimicrobiaceae bacterium
GATCGACCAATACTTCGACAAGCGGCTCAAGTCGGATCCGGACCTGGAGAAAGCGGTGCAAGGCGGGCTCACCAAGTCCGCCTTCCGCAATTACTACGCGCTCAAGGCCTCGTCCGCGTTCAGCCGCGGCGCGCACGACGAATGGAACATCATTCGCGTGGTCAACGAGCGGCGGCGAAACGACAGCCGCCTTGGAATCGGTAATCAACTACCCGTCCTGTTCGACGGCCGCGGCGTCCCGGCCGCCGACTCGGAGGCGGCGGTATCCGAGGGCTACGTCGGCAAGTGCAAGCTATAGGTTGTAGGTGCGAATTTATTCGCACGCGCCACACCGTGAATCGCTGCTGGCCGAACAAATTCGGCCCTACGAAGCGTGGCGCGCGGCCGAATAAATTCGGCCCTACGAAAGCGCGGCGGCCGAATAAATTCGGCCTGCGAAAGGGCTATGGCTTTTCGACGATATCCTTCTTGAGCGTCGAGGCCAGCGCCAGCACTTCGTCCTTTTCCTTGGCCGGAACGTTGAACTTGTCGAGCGTGGCGACCAGAAGCTTGACCGACGTTTCCCAGTCCTTCTCTGTGATACCCAGGCCGGCGTGCGTGGTCTTCGTGTCGCGGCCGATGTAAACGCACGGCCCGCCGGTGGCAAAGCAGAGCTGGTCGACGACAAGCTGGCGGATCCGCTTGAGCGAATCGGTGCTGTGACCGGCGAAGAAGCGGGATAAGCCCGGATCGCCGGCGAGGCGGCCGACAAAATCATCGGTGACCGCGGCCAGGGCATCATAGCCGCCGAGACGCTTGTACAGTGTGGGGGTAGTCGGCTGCTGGGCGGCTGCCGGCGCGGCGACGGCAAAAGCGATGACGCATGCAGCAAGGGCGGTTACGAGCTTCATGGCAGTTCCTCCTGGATCGAGTCGCGAGGGTAAAACAAAGCCCTCTTACGTGGCAACGGTGACAGTGGATTCAGCTCGCCTGCTGATCTTCCTCAATCGCATCCAGGATGGCGGCGCCGGCGGAGGTGCCGATGCGATTCGCACCGGCACCGATCATCGCCTGCGCGTCCATGAGGCTGCGGATCCCGCCCGAGGCCTTGACGCCGAACCCCGGACCGACGACTGCTCGCAGCAGGCGCACGTCGGCGACGGTCGCGCCGCCGCTCGGATGAAAGCCGGTCGAGGTCTTGACGAACCGGGCGCCCGCGTCGCAGGCAAGCCGGCACGCCAGGCGCTTTTCGGCCTCGGTCAGCGCAGCCGTCTCGAGAATCACCTTGACGGGAATATCGGTCACGGCGCGGACGACAGCTTCGATGTCCGCGGCAGCTATCGCGGCGTCGCCGCCTTTGAGCGCGCCGAAATTCAGCACCATGTCGATCTCGGCCGCACCTTCGCCGGCGGCGATGGCGGCCGCTCGCGCTTTCACCTCGGCGCGGTCGCAGCCGTGCGGAAAGCCGACGACGCCGACCACGCGCGCATCGGTGCCGGCGAGTGCCTCCGCAGCCGCCTTGATCCAGCACGGCTGCACGCAATAGAAGCCAATGTGCCAGCTACGAACAACGTCGGCGCCCGCGCGGATTTCGCGTCCGGTCGTCTCGGGCTTGAGCACCGAATGATCGATCATCCGGGCGAGCTCGGCACGCGTCACGGCGCTTTGGCTCCCGGCGCGCGAACGCGCGCGATGCGGTCGGCGAGATAGGCTGCGAGGTTCGCCTCGGTCGCAAACTCCGGCGTCGTATCCGGCACGCCGAGGAAGTACACGACCAGGCGCGGAGTCTCCGACTGCGCCGCGGCCACGGACTCGTAGAACCGCAATTCGGTACGCGGAAAGTCGGCAAAATGCGCTCTCGCCGTGCGCACGTCGATGCTGCCGGGATTCGGCGTTGCGGGCAACAGCGACTGCGCTCGCCGCGAGAAGGGGTTGCTGCCGTTCGCGGCGACGATCGGGTAGAGGTCCGGATCGGCAACGATGCGCACGACGACGAGCGTTCCGGCTTCGTCCGCGCCGCGCAGCACGCCCCAGGCCAGCGCGACACCTTGGCCGGCGTAGGCGTCGGCCATGCCGTGAATCTCGCGCTGCGGGTCGGCGGCAAGAGCCGGTGCCGCGGCAACGGTGGCGAGCGTCAGGCACGCGAGCAGAAGCGGCGCGCGAACGCTCATGCGGAGCTACCCGGCAGCACCGCGACAGCATCCTCGACCACGCGCAGCGCGACCGTTGCACCCTCGGCGATGACCTCGCCAGGCCCCGCGTTGTAGCGGACGATCTGCAGCGTCGCGTCGCCGCAGCGGAGCAGGTACTCGATCTTCTCGCCCAGGAATGCACGCGATACGACGGTCGCAGTGAGCAGCCCGTTCGCGGCACCGTCGCGCACGACTTCGATGGCTTCGGGGCGCAACACGAGCTGCACGGCGTCGCCGGGCGCGATTCCTTCGGGCACTGCTTTGGCGGCGATGACGCCGCCGAGCGTTTCGATTCTCGCCGTGTTGCCGGCGATTTCCACGACTCGCCCACCGAGAAGATTGACGCGGCCGACGAACTGCGCGACGAAAGGCGACTCGGGGCGATGATAGAGGTCCTCCGCGGTCCCGATTTGCATCACGCTGCCCTGGTTCATCACCGCGATCCGGTCGGACACCGCCATCGCCTCTTCCTGATCGTGCGTGACGTAAATGGTCGTGATGCCGAGTCGGCGCTGGAGGTCGCGGATTTCCCGGCGCATCTGCACACGGAGCTTGGCATCGAGATTCGACAGCGGCTCGTCGAACAGCAGCACGCGCGGATGGATGACGATCGCGCGCGCCAGCGCGACCCGCTGCTGCTCGCCGCCCGAGAGCTGGCCGGAAAACTGCTGCTCGTAGCCGGTGAGGCCGACCAGGGCGAGGACTTCGCCGACGCTCTGTGCAATGGACTCGCCGCCCTGGCCGCGCACGCGCAGGCCGTAGGCGACGTTCTCGAACACCGACAGATGCGGGAACAGCGCATAGTTCTGGAAGACAAAGCCGATGTTGCGCTGGTTGGCGGGCAGCGCGGTGACGTCCTGTCCGCCGAAGCGGATGCGCCCGGCGTCGGGCATCTCGAAACCCGCGATCATGCGCAGCGTCGTCGTCTTGCCGCAACCCGACGGCCCGAGCAGGGTCAGGAACTCACCCGGGCCGACGTCCAGCCTGACGTCGCGCGCGGCATAGATCTCGCCCTTCACCCGATGTGCGAAGCGCTTGGACACGCCGTCGACGTGCAGGCCTATTGCATCCATCTCAGGTCCTTAGCCGCCGAACAGGCTCGTCACCGGCAGCGCGCCCGGCGTGCGGAAGTAGCGCAGCACGCGGCCGATGACGGCGATGACGGTGAACACGATCGCGACGACCAGCACCGAGAACGCCGCCGCCGGTCCGAGCGACAGCTCGGTGATGTTCTCGAGTATCTTCACCGTGATGAGCGTCCAGCTGATCGACACGAGGAAGATCGTTGCGCTGATCGCGGTCATCGAGCGGATGAACACGACGCCGAGTCCCGCGAAAAACGCCGGCAGGATCAGCGGCAGCGTGATGCGGCGAAACGTCGTGCTGCTGCCGGCGCCTAGCCCCAGCGAGGCTTCCTCGAGGCTCTTGTCGATCTGCTGCAACAGCGCCACGGTTGCACGGATGCCGGTGGCCCCGTACCGGAAGACGTAACAGGCGATGATGATGAGCGCGGTGCCGGTGAGCACCAGCGGCGGATCGTTGAAGGCGATCAGGTAGGCGATACCGACGATCGTCCCGGGAAGTGCGTAGTTGATCATCGACACGACCTCCATCGTCTGGCGACCGGGAAACGCCTTCCGGGTCACCAGATAGCCGAGCAGGATGCCGTACAGCCCGCCCAACGGCATGGCGAGGCCGGCGATGACCAATGTGTCGCGGATCGCCTTGAGGCCATCGGTGAAGATCACGCGGTAATGCTGCAACGTGAACGCGTGGTTGGCGCCGAGTGCGACGACGAGCGAAGCGTAGAGGAGCAGCGCGTAGAAGTAGACGACGACGACCGCGACGAGCGCGCAGGCGGTGAGCAGGACGTAGCGCGCGGCCGGCGAAACGCTGACAAACGGCGTCTGCCCGGCGCCCTTTCCGGTGACGGTCACGTAGTAGCGCCGGCTCACCCAGTAGCGCTGCAGCACGAAGACGGCGAGCGCCGGAACGAGCAGCACGAACGACAGCGCCGCGCCGCCGCGTAGATCGTACAGCCCCGTGATCTGCAGGAACGCCTGCGTCGGCAGCACGGGAAAGCTATTGCCGGCGAGGATGAGCGGAGTCGCGAAATCAGCGAGCGATGCGGCGAACAGCAGCAGGAACGCGTTGGCGAGTCCGGGGATGCACAACGGCAGAGTGACCGTGCGGAAGACGCGAGCGCGCGACGCGCCCAGCGAGAGCGCCATGCCTTCGATATTCGAATCGATCGCAGCGAGAATCGGTCGCAGCGTGAGATACGCGATGGGAAAGTACGTCAGCGCTTCCGACAGCAGCGTGCTCGACAGTCCGTAGACCGTATAGCCCTTGATCCCGAGCAGGTCGTAGGTGATGAGCCCGCGCGGCCCGAACGAAAAGATCATAGCGATCGCGGTGGTGAACGGCGGCGAGACGAGCGGCAGCAGCACCGAGGCGTCGATCGCGGTGAGCAACGCGCGCGGCAGCCGGCAGCGCGTCGCGGTGAAGGCGAACAGGAAGCCGAGCAGGGTGCCGACGACGCCGACCAGGAGCCCGAGCAACAAGCTGTTCCAGAAGGCGCGGATCTGGTGTTTATCGGTCAGCACCGCTGCGAGGCCGGCGGTCGTGAACGCGCCGTGATCGAATAGCACGCGCGCGAGCAGCATCGCGAGCGGGTACACGACGAACAGCGCCAGCAGCAGCCACAGCGATAACACTGCCACCGCGACCACTGGATCCTTAACGATGCCGGCTCGATTGTTTGGCATGAAAGCGCGATCGTTCGCGCGATTGGGCAACGGCCCCTCACCCTGGCCTCTCCCCGCAAGCGGGGCGAGGGAACTAATTCCCTCTCCCGCCTGGGGTGAGACGCATCACGGATTCAGGACTTCGGCGACCCAGCGCTCGACGATGCGCTTGCGGTTCGCGCCCGCGTAGTCGGCGTCGATGGGAAACAGCTTGACATCCTTGAGCACCGCGGCGAGGCCGGGCTCGAGCGGGACATCGGGATGCGCCGGCACGAAGTTGATCTTGTATTTCGCGAACTGGCTCTGCATCGCGGGCGACGTCGCCCAGTCGATGAGCTTCTTGCCGAGCGCCGGGTTCTTGGCGCCCTTGATGAGCGCGATCCCTTCGGCCGCGGTGCCGATGCCTTCCTTGGGAAAGCTGATCGTCACCTCGTAGCCCTTGGCCTTGGTATCGAGCGCGTCGACGATGAAAAAGATGCCGGCGCCCGCCTGGCCCAGCCCCACGGGCAGCGTTCCGCCGCCGCCGCTCTTGGTGTAGAGCTGGACGTTGGGCCGCAGCTTCTTCATGTAGTCGAAAGCCTTGCTCTCGTCGCGGCCGTTGACTTCGAGGATGGAGAAGATGCGCGTGACCGCGGTGCCGGAAGTCCGCGCATCGGCCATCTGCAGCATGTTCTTGTACGGAGGCGCGAGCAGATCGCCCCACGACGCCGGCGGCTTGAGGTTGTGCTCTTTCAGGAACTTGTCGTTCGACATGAACACGAGCGGATCGTCGGCGATCGCGACCCACTGCCCTTCGGGATGGCGGAAGCGCGCTGGCAGCCGGGCGAAGGAGGGAGGCTTGTACGACTCGAACACGCCTTCGTTGATGCCGGCCGCGAATGTCTCCACGGGCCCGCCGAACAGCACGTCGACCTGCGGATTGTTCTTTTCCGCGACGACGCGTGCGAGCGCCTCGCCGGAGGAGAAGCGCACGAAGTTGACCTTGATGCCGGTCGCCTTTTCGAATTCCTCGAACATCGGCCGCGCCCAATTCTCTGGCCAGATCGAGTAGGCATTCATCGTGTCTGCCGCGACTGCTGGCGCGGCCACAAGGTGCGCAAACAGGGCGAGCAGCACCCAACCCGGCAAACGCAGCGCAGCAACCGCACCCATCGGCCACGGCAAGCGTGGAGCAAAGCTCATCGGGATCCTCCAATCGACGCTCTGCCGCGAGCTACTTCGAGCGGCAGCGTTCTTGGTCGTACACGACCCGACGGTACCCGAAGGCCGCCGGCAACGTCAAATGGACGCGGGCGCGAGCGGACGCAGCCGCCCGCGCCACGAAGTGCAAATCAGCCGCGACCGCTTACCCTCGATCCCACGCCGGCGGAGCGCTGTACGGGTAGCGCTCGCTGATCATCCGGCCCGAGGAAATGCGCCGGTTCAGATCGCCGGGCAGATTCGGATAATCGCCCGGGCCAAAGGTCCGGCAGTCGCCTTCGAAATTGGCATCGCTGCAGAAGATCCAGTAGCCGCGTTCGACGCGCAGCGATGCCGCGCGATCGTTGAAGCTGGTGCGGTCGAGGTTGCGCACCACGTTGCGTTCGATGGCGAACGAGCGACCGCGGAAATCCGGGCCCTCGTAAAGTATGGCTTTCGCCCCGGCAGTCGCGCCACCGCCATAGCTAGGTGCCGCGGCATACCCTGGCGACGGCCCGTAACCGCGGCCGGCCACGGGCGCTCCCACCACTTGGCGTACTGAAGAAATGCGGCGATCCAGACCGCCTTCCAGCACCGGGTAATTGCCGGGCTGGAGCGTGGCGCAACGGCCACCGAACTGGGCGTCGCTGCAAACTTCCCATACGCCGTCTCTGATGACTAGCGACATGGCGCGATCGTTGAATTGCGTCCGATCGAGGTCGCGCATGTCGCTGCGCAAGGTCAGGTTCCGGCCTTGGAAATTTTCTCCTTCGTACAGCGTAAGCTCGCCTGCAACGACGCCGGTGGCGAGCAGGGCGATGGCTGCGCCCAGCAGGTGTCGATACGGTCTGATCATGGTTTCTCCGTCGATTGGTTTTCGAGATTTCCGCTCGGCTGGGTCTCGCCGGCCTGGCCATTGAGCTTCCGGCATGTCTCGAGTGGGGCGCCGATCATGCCACTGCAATCGTGCGTCGCGCCGCGCGGGTTGTTGTCGACCGACCGCGAGCCCGCTCGCGCATTGTCGGCATTGAGCTTGAGACAGTTGTCGCGGGCGGTCCAGGTCATGCCCGAACAGTCGTATTCGGCCTGCTTCGAGGCTCCGGGCGCCGGCGTCCCGTTGTCGCCGGTGGTTTGCGCGACCGCCGGTAGCTGAATTGCAAGCGTAGCGGCGAGCGCCAATAGCTTGAACGGTAGCGATTTCATGACAGCCTCCGATAGCGTTGCGATCGCGTGCACAGGCTCGCGCGCACAGATCAGAAGCAAGTCTGCCTGACGATTCAGGACGGCGAAATCGGAGAAGCGCTATTTCTATGTCGGACGGCGTCCGACCTGGCGGATTCAGGCCTTGCCGCCTTCGACCGGATAGCCCTCGGCGCGCCAGCGCAGCATGCCGCCAGCGAGATTGGCGACGTCGGTGAAGCCCGCACGCTGCAGCAGAACCGAGGCTTGTGCCGAGCGCGCGCCCGAACGGCATACGGCGACGACGGGACGATCGCGCGCAAGCTCGCCCGCGCGGGTTGCGAGCTGACCGAGCGGAATCAGCTTGGCGCCCTGAATGCGCCCGAGCGGGCCGTGATATTCGTCGGACTCGCGCACGTCGACGATCTGGATGTTGGCCGCGTTTTCCTCGAGCGCATCGGGTCGGATCTCCCAGATGCCCGCGAAGGTAAATGTCAAAGGCGCCCAGCCGGGCTCCGCCGGCAGCGCGGTGTCCTTCTCGGGACGACCGCAGCGAAGATTTGCCGGCACGGCGATGTCGATCAGTTTCGGATGCGGCAGGCCGAGATTGTTCATGTAGCCGACGAAATCGGATTCCCCGATCTCGCCGCCGAGGCGCGGGTTGAAGCGGCGCTCTTCGGCGACGCTCGTCACCGTCAGGCCGCGATAATCGTGCGCCGGATAGAGCAGGCATCCCGGAGGCAGCGTCAGGATCTGGCTGCGAACCGAGCGGTACATCACGCGCGCGTCCCCCTGCTGGAAATCGGTGCGTCCGCTGCCGCGGATCAGCAGACAATCGCCGGTGAAGGCCATGCTTTCGTCGTCGAGCACATACGTGACGCAGCCGCGCGTGTGGCCGGGCGTGGCGCGAGTCTCGAGATAGCGCGCACCGAATGTCACGCGGTCGCCGTGCGCGAGATAGCGATCGGCGCCTTCGGCGCCGCTGGTCGCCGAAAGCCCGATCGCGCTACCGAATTGCCGTTTCAGCAACCACGCCCCGGTAATATGGTCTGCATGGACGTGCGTCTCGAGCGTGGCGAGGAGCGTGAGACCGAGCTCGGAGATGAGCGCGGCGTCGCGCCGCGCCTGCTCGAACACGGGTTCGATCAACACCGCCTCGCGCGCGCGACTGTCGCCCAGCAAATACGAATAGGTCGACGACTGCGGGTCGAAAAGCTGGCGGAAGATCAGCATTGGCGTTGCTCCCCATCGGCGTCGGCGAGACCCAGGCTGCGCGAGGTCATGCGTTGGAGCCCGTTTCTCGCGCGTCCGATCCGCTCGACCGCGCGCGTTCGGCGACTTCGAAGATCAACATCCCGACGAGCATCGCGGCGACGAACGCGAGCGCCTTCAACTTGCCCACGCCGAGCGCAACCAGCGCCGGCCCGGGACAGAAACCCGCGAGCCCCCAGCCGACGCCGAACGCGAGGCTTCCGAGCACGAGCCTGCCGTCGATCGGGCGCGCCGTGGGCAGGCTGAGCGGCACGCCGAGCAACGTCGAAGCGCGCCGGCCCGCAAACGCGAACGCGACCGCGCCGACGGCGACCGCGCCGGCCATCACCAGTGCGAGCGAGGGATCCCATGGCCCCGCGAGATCGAGGAAACCGAGGACCTTGGCCGGATTGACCAATCCCGACACGAGGAGCCCGACTCCGAAAACCAGTCCCGCGAGGAATGCGCCGCATGCATACATGGCGGTCCTCAGGCCCCGAGAATGTGTCGCACGACGAACACTGTCACGAACCCTGCCGCCATGAACGACAGCGTGGCGACGATCGAACGCGGCGACAGCCGTGAAAGTCCGCACACGCCGTGGCCGCTGGTACAGCCGGCGCCATAGCGGGTGCCGATACCGACCAGCAAGCCCGCAACGATCAGCGTCGGATAGCTCGCTTCGATGACAACCGGCGGCAGCGCGGCGACGATCGCGTAGCCCATCGGCGCCGCGATCAGGCCCGCGACAAAGGCCAGCCGCCACGCGACATCGCCACGCTCGGGTCGCAGTAGCCCGCCGACGATGCCGCTGATGCCGGCGATCCGGCCGTTCACCAGCACCAGCAGCGCTGCGGCGACGCCGATGATCACGCCGCCGATCGCGGCGGACCATGGCGTAAAGGCGGTCCAGTCGATATGCATCGGCGCAGCGCGGGAAGAGAGGGCTCGTCAACTTCGCTCGCGGTCCAGCGGGCTCACGAGCCGTGCGGTCCACAGGAACTATAGTCCTCGGCGAGAGGCGGCGCCAGCGGATCAAAACACCGCCGCGTTCCCTGACGCGTTAACATCGGCGTATTGCCCGCGTGAGCTCTTGCATGGTCGCCAACCCCAAAGCCCGCATCCTCGCCGAAGCGCTGCCGTATATCCGTGCGTATCACGGCAAGACGCTGGTGATCCGCTTCGGCGGCAATGCGATGGCTGATCCGGCGCTCAAAGCCGGCTTCGCGCGTGACGTGGCGTTGCTGCGCTCGGTGGGAATGAAGCCTATCGTCGTCCACGGCGGTGGCTGGCGTATCGACGCTCTGATGCGCCAGATGGGCATGGAAAGCCGGAGGCACCGCGGGCTGCGCGTGACCGACGAGCGCACGCTGACCGTCGTCGAGATGGCGCTCGATGAGCTCAATCAGGAGCTGACCGGACTCATCAACACCCAGGGCGGCCGGGCAGTGGGCCTGAACGGACAGGATGGCCGTTTCATCCATGCCCGCCAGATGACGTTGCCTCCGGGGGAGCCGGGCGCCGCGGAGCCGGAGCTCGGCTTCGTCGGCGACATCGAGAGCATCGACGTCGATCTCATCCACCTGCTGCTCTCGCGCAACTTCATCCCGGTGATCATGCCCATCGGCGTGGGCGCCGACGGGACCGCGTATCACATCAATTCCGATTTGCTCGCCGGCCGTCTGGCGCGGACGTTGGAGGCGGAGAAGCTGATCCTGATGACCAACGTGCCGGGCGTTCGCGACCGCGCCGGCAGGCTCGCGTACATTCTCACGGCAAGCGAGGCCGACGCGCTGCTGCGCGATGGCATCGTCGAGGGCGGAATGCGGCCGCGGGTCACTGCGGCGTTGCGCGCGGTGCGCGAAGGCGTGCGCTCGGTGCATATCATCGACGGCGGCGTGCCCAGCGCGCTGCTGCTCGAAGTGTTGACGGCCGAAGGCGTCGGCACGGCGGTGCGCGCCGATACCGGCTCGCATTTTCTCGACGACAGCCGCGGCTATCTGCTGGCGGAATAACCGCAGCCAGAGGCGTCGACGCGACGGTGTGAGTATTGCTTCAGGAAAGCCAGGTTCTTCGGGAGATTGAACCTGCAACGATCGCATCCAATCAAACCGGGAAGGCCGATCGAATATCCGGCCCGCCACGACGGTCGCGTACGGATACGCGGAGGGCAAGCTGATGGATACGACTTGGATTCTGGTTGCAGACAGTAGCCGAGGCAAGATTTTCGAGTCGCCCGACGGGCGCAAACCGTGGCGCGAAATCGAGGAGTTTGAACATCCCGAGGGACGCGCGCACAACCGCGATCTGCGCACCGATGCGCAAGGGCGCTATTACGGCAAAGGCGAGCGCCAGCAGGGGCACGTTGCACCGCCGCAGGTTTCTCCGACCGAGCACGAAGCCGAATTGTTCGCCAAGCGTTTGAGCGATCATTTGAACAAGGCGCGGACCGGGCATCGCTACGACAAGCTCGGCATTGTCGCTCCACCCAAGTTTTTGGGTCTGCTGCGGCAGCATCTGCCTCGCGAAGTGGAGAAGCTTGTGGCCGTGACGTCGGCCAAGGAAATCGCGTGGCTCGATGCACGGTCGATCGCCGAGTACATCGGCGAGAACCTCCAGCCTACATAATCTCCGCGAGCTGGACGCGACAGCGGGCGGCTGCGCGCTCGGTGCTCTCGCGCCAGCAGGAAACGCACCGTCCGCGGCGCTCGACGAGCATCGAATCTCCGAATTCGTGGGTGCGATAGCGGTGTGCGTCGAGTGCTGCGTTTGCGGCACGCAATGTCGCATCGTCGGTAAACGCGCGCAGCAGATCGTGGTGGCTGCTGCCCGGTTCGTGCGCGCCCGAAAGGACGGCATCGACCACGCGCAGCCTCGTTCCCGCGCCGATCCGCTGCTTGGCGATGCCGGCGCCCTGACGCAACTCCGCGCCGAGCGAGGCGGCATGCTCCAGCGCGCGTACCACCGTAGTTCCGACGGCGATGATGCGGCCGCGGCGCGCTTGCGTGCGACGGATGGCCCGAGCGGTGCTCGCCGGGATGCGATACGGCTCGTCGAACGGCAGTCGCCGATCGAGCTCTGCGTCGCCCGTCGATGAAATGCCTGCAGCGTGCGTGAGCGTGGCGAATCCGATGCCGCGCTCGCGGAGCGCGGCGAGCAGCTTCCAGTCGAGCGCGAATCCGGCCGAGGGCGGCTCGAAAGCCACCGGCGGCCCGGCGATCGGCGTCCATACGTCCCAGAGCGCCAGCGGCACCGGCATGTGCGCGTACTGGATCGGCCGGCCGTGGCGAGCCAAGCCCGCCCATACCTCGCTCGCCGAGCCATCGAAGCGCAGCGCAATCAGCCGCGGATGACCGAGCGTGAGCTCGACGACTGCGGCGAGTGGTCCGAGCACCAGGCGATCACCGGCAGCGAGCGCAGGCGGGAGAGGGCGATCTTCGGTTCGCGTGCGGAAATCGCCGGGGCCGAAGACAATGGCAACGCAACGTCGCGGATCGGCGGCGCCGCGAGCTAGCCACCCGGCGAGCCGCACCTCGATCGCCGCGCCTGTCGACACATGCACGCCGTGCAGGCTCGCCGGCAGCGTCGCCGCGTCGTTGGCGATGACGAGATCGCCGCAGCGCAGGAAATCGATCAGATCCGCGCGCGCCGCGTGCGTGAGGCTGCCGTCAGCCGCGATCACGAGGAGCTTCGCGTCGGGCGCGCGCTGCCGCGGCTCGCGGGCGGCGATCATCCCGGTGCCGCGGCCTCGATGAGCGCACCTGCGCCTTTGCCATCGCGCGAGGGCTGCCGGCCGGAGCGACCGGCAAGCGCGACGCAGACAGCGTCAATCAGCTCGCGCGCCGCAGTCTCGGGACGCTTAAGCGTCGATCCGTCGGCGTCCGGAACAGCCAGCGCGTGCAGCGGTGTGTCCATATCGCCCGGATCGAGCGAGAGGAAGCGCAGACCCTGCGTTCTCATTTCCTCGTGCCAGATGCGGCTCAAGTGATGCAAGCCGGCTTTGCTCGCGCCGTACGCGCCCCAGCCCGGATAGGCGTTGATCGCGGCATCGCTCGATATATTGAGGACCACCGCGCCGCGACCTTCGCGCGCCGATGCGGCCAGTGCGCCCAGCAGCGACTTGGTCAGACGAAACGGTCCGACCAGATTGGTCGCGAGCGCGAGCTCCAGATCTTCGCAATCGGTATCGCCGAGCTGTCGCAGGGGCACCGGCCCCAGGCTCGACGCATTGTTGATCAGGCAATCGAGCCCGCCGAGCACGCCGAGGACTTGCAATGCGATGCGGTGGATGTCTTCTTTTCCAGCGACATCGCCGACGATGCCGTGGGCGCCGGTCGCTGCGGCGATGTGCTCGACGCGGGCACGGTCGCGCGCTATGAACGCCACCCGCGACCCGCGCGCGACGAGCTCGTGCACCAGCGCGAGGCCGAGCCCCGACGTGCCGCCGGTGATCGCCACGCGCAAGTCAGAGATCGGATCGCGATCATGAGTCCCGCGCGCGGCAGGGTTGTACGTTTTTGCCATGTGTGTTCTCCTTTCCATAGCGCCATGGTAGGCGCCGGACTCGCGCATCCCAAGCGCGCTGTCCAACAAATTGGCGGAAAGTCGAACCGATGGACGCACCCGATCACGTCGCTGCGCATCTCGCGCGCAACCTCATCAGCCTGCGCCACGCGCGCACGCTCACTCAGGAGGCGCTGGCAAAAACGGCGGGTGTGCCACGCTCGACCGTCGCCAATCTCGAGTCGGGTGAAGGCAATCCGTCGCTCACCGTGCTGGTCAAGGTCGCCAATGCGCTCGGCGCGCCGATCGACGAGCTGCTCGCGCCGCCGCATGCCAAAGTGCGGCAATGGCGTGCTGCAGAGATCGCAACGAGCAGTCACGGCCGCGGCGTGAATCTGCGCTCGCTCGTGCCCGAGCCGGTGCCGCAGGAGATGCTGACGGTGATGGATTTCGCGCCCAAAGGCGCGATGCGCGGCACGCCGCACCTCCCGGGAACGCGCGAATTTTTCACCTGCCTCGCCGGACAGGTGACGATCTTCGTCGCAGGCGTGAGGCACGACTTGAGCGCGGGCGACGTGCTCGCGTTTCCTGGCAACGTGGCGCATTCGTACCAGAATCCGGACGCGCAGCGGAGCGCGCATGGCGTGTCGGTCGTGATCCTGGCGAAAGCCGGCGTCTGACTTCCGCCGTTTACGCTATCGTCGCACCGCCGCCGAACGCTGTAGTATCCGAGCTACACCCGTCGCTTTCCCCCCATGCTCGTCGGTCTCATCTGGCTGCTCGTGTATCAGTGCGTCGGCGAGATCCTAGTGCGCTGGATCGGTCTCCCGGTCCCCGGGCCGGTCGTCGGAATGGTGCTGCTCTTCGCGACCCTTTTTCTGCGCAAGGGTCCGAGCGAGCCGCTGCGGACGACCGCCAACGGCTTGCTTTCACATCTGTCATTGCTCTTCGTTCCCGCAGGCGTCGGGGTGATGCTGCATTTCCGGCGCATCGCCGATGAGTGGCCGGCGATCGTCGCCTCGCTCGCGATCAGCACCGTGCTGGCCATCGGCGTGACTGCACTCGTGATGCGTGCGTTGCTCCCGCGACAGGATCCGAACACCGCGTCCGAGAGCCGCTAGCGATGACGGATCCGATCCGGCCGTTGACCGAGATCTGGGTGTACCTCGAGGCGTCGCCGTTGCTCGGCCTGACGCTGACGCTGGTCGCGTATCAGTCGGCGTACTGGCTCTATGCCAGGACTCGGATGAATCCGTTATTGAATCCGGTATTGCTGGCGGTAGTGGCGCTCGTGGTGCTCCTGCTGCTGACCCGCACGCCTTATCCGACTTATTTCGAAGGCGCGCAGTTCGTGCACTTCCTCCTCGGGCCCGCGGTGGTCGCGCTCGCCGTGCCACTGTATCAGCAGCTCGCGAACATTCGCCGGTTATTCGTGCCGGTCGTGGTCGGGTTGATGGCAGGATCGATCGTAGCGGTGGCGAGCGCGCTCGGGATCGCCTGGGCGCTGGGCGCATCGGGCACGACGCTGCTGTCCCTGGTTCCGAAGTCGGTGACCGCTCCGATCGCGATGGGTATCGCCGAGCAGATCGGCGGCATTCCGGCGTTGACCGCTGTCTTGGTCGTGGCCACCGGCGTTATCGGCGCCGCGCTCGGGAAATACGTTCTCGACGCGCTGGCGATCGCGGACTACCGCGTGCGCGGATTCGCGCTGGGTCTCGCCGCGCATGGCATCGGCACGGCGCGCGCATTCCAGGTGAGCGAAGAGGCGGGCGCCTTTGCCGGCCTCGCCTTCGGCCTGCACGGCGTGCTTATCGCGTTCCTCGCGCCGGCCGTCTATGTCGCCGTGCGGCATTTGTTCTAGGTGACCGAATGCAACGAGCGGAATGGTTCGAGCGTCTCATCCGGCTCGGCGCGACGTAATCTCAATGGCACCCGGCACCGAACACAGGCGCCTGCTGATCGAGGGCTGGCGTTTCATTGCCCACTCGTACGCGCTGGTGGCGCAGTCGCACTGCCTCTGCATCCTGAAACGCGACGACGTCGACTTGCGCTTCCACGACCTGCCGTTGTACTCCGCTGCGTGGAAAGCCACGCCGGGCGTCTTCGCGCCTGCGGAGGAACGCGCGCTCGCGGCATTATGTGCACCCGAACCCGGCTTCGATCCCGATGCGACCTTCACGCTCCGCCCGGAACGCCCCGATTTCAGCGCGCCGCCGACAGGCCGGAAATTCGCCTTTGGTACCGCTGAGTATCGCGTTCTCACCGATGAGAATCTGGGCGGACTCAAGTCTGCGGCGGAAGTGTCCGCCGCCGTAAGTGTCGTGACGCCGTCGCGCTGGTCCGCGCTGGCATTCGAGCGCTTCGGCCTGCCACCGGAGCGGATACATGTCGTGCCCCACGGCATCGATCCCGAGGTCTTTCGCCCGGAAGAGGCGAGCCGCGCGACCATGCGGAGTGGGCTGGGCGTGCAGAATCGTTTCGTCTTCATCTCGGTGGGCGCGATGACCTGGAACAAGGGATTGGATATCCTGTTGCCGGCTTTTGCGCGCGTCGCCGAGAGCGATCCGGACGTGCGGCTGGTGCTCAAAGGCACAGACGCACTTTATGCGTCCAGAGACTTCGTGCGCGAAGTCCTCGACGATCTGCCGGCGAGAGCACGCGAAACGGTCGCCAGCCGGCTCGTCTACGAGGGCCGCACGCTCTCGGCGCCGGGAATGGCGCATCTTTTGCGTGGCGCCGATTGCTATGTTGCGCCGTATCGGGCGGAGGGATTCAACCTGCCGGTGCTCGAAGCGATGGCCTGCGGCGTTCCGGTTATCTGCACGTCCGGAGGGCCGACGGACGAGTTCACCGATCCTGCGTTCGCGAGGAGGATTAGCAGCATCATTGTTCGCAAACCCTTGAGCGATACCGAAGCCGGCGATGCACTGGCGCCGGATCCCGATCACCTGGTCGAGCTGATGCGCGACGCGGCACGCGATCGCGACCGGGGGCGGAGGGAGGGCATTCGTGCCGCCCGGCACGCCCGCGAAAACTTCGCCTGGGACGCTGTCACGGACCGGCTGCTCGCGAGTCTTCTGCCGACGAGCGCTTAGGTTCCTTAGGTGTCTTGGCCTTGCTCGAAGCCGCTGCGCGGCGGCAATGACCTCGCGCTAAAATGCTCCATCGCGCAGATTTTCAGCGGGCGGCCACGATGAAATACAAAGACTATTACGCCATTCTCGGCGTCGACCGCGGCGCGAGCGCCGAAGACATCAAAAAGGCCTATCGCAAGCTCGCGCGCAAATATCACCCCGACGTTTCGAAGGAGCCCGACGCCGAGGAAAAATTCAAGGAGATGGCGGAAGCCTACGAAACGCTCAAGGATCCCGAGAAGCGCGCGGCGTACGATCAGCTCGGCCGCTACACACCGGGACAGGACTTTCAGCCGCCGCCCGGCTGGGGGCAGCAATTCGCGGGCGCGCGCACGGCGTTCGACGACATCGACTTCGCCGACTTGTTTGCAGGACTCGCCGGACGTCATGGTGCGGGTGCGCGCGGAGGCCGCGCGTTTACTTCCGGCCGCGACTATGAAGCCGCGGTGCATCTTACCTTCGACCAAGCGTTTCACGGCACCGAGATCGAGCTCGACTTGAGCGTGCTCGAATTCGACGACAAGGGCAACGCACGCCGCGTGCCCCAGCGCATCAAGGTGCGCATTCCGAAAGGCGTTACCGACGGCGAGCAGCTACGCATTCCCGGCAAAGGCGGCAAGGGCGTCGAAGGCGGACGCGACGGCGATCTTTACCTCGACATCGTCGTGGAGCCGCACCCGCTGTACCGCGTCAGCGGCCGGGACATCTATATCGATCTGCCGCTCGCGCCCTGGGAAGCGGTCCTCGGTACGAACGTGCACCTGCCGACGCCCGCCGGCGCCGTGTCGCTGAAGGTTCCGCCCGGAACGCGCGCGAGCCAGCAGCTCCGGCTCGCGGGGCGGGGCGTGTCGCGGCCCAACGCGCCGGCCGGAAATCTTTACGCGATCGTGCAGATCGTCGTTCCATCGGTCGTCGACGAGCGCGAGCGTGCGCTATACCGACAGCTCGCGGAAGCGTCGACCTTCAACCCGCGCGCGCAGTTCGAACGGGAGGCTGCTCATGAACATTGAAATCTGCGAGGCGCTGCGCGTCGACGAGCGCGGCGCAATCGATTGGACGCAATTGATCGAAGTCTCGGGCCTGCCCGAGACCGAGCTGCGCGAGCTGGTCGATGACGGAGCGCTGGTTCCGGTCGATATCGGCGCGCCAGCCTGGAGCTTCGATGCGAGTGCGCTGGTCCTCGCACGGGCTGCGGGGCGGCTGCGCCGTGAGCTCGATCTCGACGCGCATGCCCTCGCCGTCGTGTTGCGCTTCATCGCGCGTATCGAAGAGCTGGAAGGAGAGCTCCGCGCGCTGCGCGCCGGCGTCGCGCGCGGCCGATAACGCGGGCGGCCCTGGCGCCGCCCGCCTAACTCATCTTCAGTCCGCGCGGAATACGACCCGCAGCACGCGCTTGTCGTACTCCAGCTCGGTGAGCTGCGTGATCTCGATGCCGTTGGCGGCGAAGACGCGGCCCCCGTTGCGCCGGCAAATGCTGCGCTCATACTTGCACGCGCTCATCTCCGGATGCTTGCGGCACAGCGTTCCGACCTTGGGCGAGAATTCGATCGCCGTCTGTTGCCGGACGCCTTGCATGTCGGTCACGCAGACGTACTGAGTATTCGGAGGAACGACCACTGGAAGGAATGGAGCCGCAGCGGCCTTTTCCGTGTCCGGCGTCGGCGCCGGTAACGGGGTCTGTGCGATAGGCACGCGCACAACCGGCGGTCCCGCAACGTCCTGCGGCGGCGTCACGGGCACCATCGCCGTCGGCGGCGCCGGCGCGCTCGCGCAGCCCGTGAGCACCAAAGCAACTGAAGCTAGTGCAAGGATGCGGCTCATAGGGCCTCCCCCTAAATCGCGTTGTCTTCTCGCTTGTTTGACTCGCCCGATATGGGATTTGGTTCCACGATTTGACGCGGTGCAGCGAGGAAAGTGCGCTCGCTTGAATCGCCGGTTGAACGGGCGTATATCTCATCGCAGCGCAGGCTCGAGGAGATCACGCATGCGGTATCACAACGATCCGGACGGCACGCGGCTGCCGATCAAGCTCGACCCGACGACAAATGGCGAGTTCGCGCCGGTTCCGCTCTCCCCGGTGCATCACCATGCGCGGCGACTCGCGATCGATGCTGCAGCCAAGTACGCCCGCCGCTTGGGTCTTACGCGTCGAGCGTTCCTCGTCTCCGCCTGCGGCGCCGCGAGCACGCTGCTCGCGATGAACGCGGCGTACGCCGCAAGTGGCCGTCGCGGCGGTCACTACGAGCTGCCTGCGGAGTCGGCATTGGATATGCAGCTTGCGCGCTCGGCGCTGGATCGCCAGGAATTCATCTTCGATGTGCAAGGTCACTTCGTGAATTCTACCGGCGCATGGACCCGCGCCTTGCCACCCGGCGCACAGCCGCTGAAGGGCTTCAGTGAGCTCAAGGGTTGCAGCGCGGCTTCGGCACCCGGTCTCGGCTATCTGCAGTGCCTGGGTGCGGACGCGTTCATCAAGGACATTTTTCTCGATTCGGATACCGATCTCGTCGTGCTCTCGTTCGTTCCATCGACGCGCAAGGGCGAGCCGCTGACGATCGAGGAGGCAGCGGCGACAGCCAGGATCGTCGAGCGGATGGAGGGCACGCACCGGCTGCTGCTGCACGGCCGCGTCAACCCGAATCAGGCCGGCGACCTCGAAGGCATGGATGAGCTCGCCGCGCGCCATCCCATCGCCGCGTGGAAGACCTATACGCAGTGGGGGCCGGAGGGCAAGGGATTCTTTCTCGACGACGACGCCGGATTGGCGATGATCGAGAAGGCGCGAAAGCTCGGCATTCGCAACATCGCGATTCACAAGGGCCTGCCCTTCGGATCGGAGTCGTACGCGCATTCGACCTGCATCGACGTCGGCCGCGTCGCCAAGCGCTATCCCGACGTGAATTTCCTCATCTATCACTCGGGCTTCGTCACCGGGAAGACCGAAGGGCCCTACGACCCGCAGCGCAGCGACGGCATCGATGCGCTCGTCACGAGCCTGCGCGAAAACAACATCAAGCCGGGTTCCAACGTCTACGCCGAGCTCGGTTCGACCTGGCGCTTTCTCATGCGCGATCCGGATGCCGCCGCGCATGCGCTGGGCAAGTTGTTCAAGCATGTCGGCGACGATAACGTGCTGTGGGGCACGGACTCGATCTGGTACGGCTCGCCGCAGGATCAGATCCAGGCTTTTCGCACGTTTCAGATTTCCGATGCGCTCGCGGCGAAGCATGGTTACGGCAAGATCACGCCGGCGCTGCGCGCCAAAGTATTCGGGCGCAACGCGCTCGCCGTCTACAAGATTCCCGCGGACGTGTTGAAAAAGCACCTCGCCGACGACAAAGTCACGCGAGACCGGATCGCGTATTTCGAGCGCGCGGACCCGGCCTTCGTCACTTACGGCCCGAAGACGCGGCGGGAGTTTCTGACGCTCAAGGCTTGGGGCGGCGGGTAAGTTCATCCGTTCCACAACGCGCTATCTGGCGTCTCCTACAAGATTCTCGGCGGCAATCCGGGCAATCGCGACGATTGGGACCTGATGCTCCTTGTCGAGTCGAAAAACTGGGCCGCGTTCGACGGCGCCGACGACGAGTTCGACGCCATTGTCGAGAAGCTGGTCGGCTCTGAAAAGAAGCAGGTCAAGATGATGGTCAAGCGCAGCGACGTGCGCGAGATCCTCGACACGAGGAATCTGCAGGAGATCATCTTCAAGTGATGCCCGCCAGATGACTGCCAAGTTGCGCTCCGTCGCTGCCGGCGGCGGAGCGCATTCGCAGCCGGCTACCGGCGTTGCTGCTGCGGCGTCGCGCTCTGGTTTTCCTTGAGCCAGATCATCGAGCGCCGCACGCGGTCGTAGCCGCTGGGGTGATCGTAGAAGATGAATTCCTCGAGCGCGCTCGGCTTGAGCTTGCGATAGGTCGACAGCCGCATCGCCGCCATCGCAAAGCCCTGCGGCTCGCGGGCCGCGTTCAGACCGAAGGCGTCGGCTTCGGCTTCGACACTGCGGATAATGGTGTAGCGCAATGGTGTAAGCGCGAACCAGACGATCGAAAAAATGGCCACCACCAGCGGCAGCGCGGCCGGGTCGGCTCGATTGCGGAGTTCCAGCGCAGAGCCCCAGCGCGCGAGCGCACGTTCGAGCGCGAAGTGGACGATTGCGAAAGCGATGCCGAACAGCAGCCCGAAGTAGACGGCAAGCTTGAACGGATGATTGAGCACGTAGTGGCCCATCTCGTGACCGAGCACCGCGCGGATCTCGGGCAGCGAAGTCTTGTTGAGGAGGTTGTCGTTCAAGTTGATCCTCGCGATGTCGCCGAGACCGGACACGTTGGCGCTGATGCGCGTGGTCTGTTTCGAGGCATCGAACCATTCGAGGTGATCGGTCGGAATCTCGTTTGCCCGCGCGAGCGCCAGGACCGCCTCGCGCACCGGCCCCTCGGGCAGGGGCTTGTAGTCGTTGAACAGCGGCGCGATGAACACCGGGTAGATGAGGTCGAGGAGCAGCGTGAAGGCGAATGCGAAGCCCGTCGCCCAGATCCACCAGCGCTGCCCGGCGCTGCGCACACCCGCGTAGAAGACCGACAGCACGACCGAGCCGATGACGAACGTTACCGCCAGCCCGATCGCCTCCTCGCGCAGCCAATCCGGGAAGCTCAAGTTCGACAAGCCGTACTGGTGCTCGCGCACGAAACCTCGATAGATCGTCAAAGGCAGGTCCAGCAGAAAGGTGACGACGATGAACAATCCGCCATAGATCGCGACGGCAAGCCACGGCCTGCGGCCCACGCGCTGCGCAAAATCGCGCATGCGCCGGCTTAAACCCGTCCACAGCAGGATCGCCATGACGCCGAGCCCGTAGAGCATCGACCAGAGCTTGAGCCAATAGCCGCCCTCGAAATAAGCGTCGGACAGCGCTCGCTGCTCGGGCGAGAGCAGGCCAAGCCATGCCTCGGTGGCGCGCTCGGCGTCGAACCCCGGACCGGGTTGCGCGCCCGCAGGTACGTGCAATCCGGGCGGCAGGTCGCGGACGATGGTATCTGCGGTGGCGTCGTCGAGACTCGCGCAGACGAGCAGGAGCGAGCAAAGGATCCGCAGGAGGGCTTTCATGGTCGGCGCAGTCAATGGTTTGCGCGGCCAGACTCTAGCAGAAGGGTTAAAGCAGACCTCGAAGCGCGAGCATCGACAGGGCGTAGCTCCGTTGCGCGCCGCCTCTTCGCATCGGCTGTAAGACGGACGCCTAGCTCGCGCGCCGATTCATCCTACGCGTCAATCCGAGTTTCGCCGATAGTTGCGCTGTCGCTGATGCTTTATTTTGCGAACGTGTTGCGTGTGCATGCTCGCGATGAAACGGGAGCGTAGCTATGGCGGTGCTCGTCGCCGGAACATTCGACAAATTCGCTGACGCCAATGCGGCGGCCAATGAACTGCGTGAGAGCGGCCTGGTCGACGGCGAAGTTCGAGTGACGACGAATCCGGCCAATCCGGGCAGGCCAGAGACGTTGAGGTGGCCAGGAACCCTGGAAATGCTGATACGTAACTTATTCGATCTCGACGAGAAGCAGAACCTCCGAAGCAAGCGTACCAAGGCAATTCAGCGCCGCGTGGTGGACGTATCCGTGCCCGTGCACGATGCCGACGAGCGGTCGATCGCGCGTGCGGTTCTCCATCGACATCGCGCTCTCGAGCTGGGTAACGTCGCCAGAGGCGTTCCGGTTTATTGACAGCCAGAAGTACCTCGCCCGATAGGCTGGGGCTCCGCTCGATCCTCGATTCATCGTTGCTGTAAGCGCAGGGTGACCGAGGAGTCGTCCCCATTCAGTCGGTGGCGAAGCCTTTGCAACGTTCGATTCGGTCGAACCGCCGCGTAGGTAAATTCTCCGCGCTCGGCGTATGAATTCCCCGCTTTAGCGCGAGGAGGTTTGATAGCGGATCGGCCGACGAAAGCCGTGGGTGTCGGCGTGATGCCACGAATCGGATAAGCTACGGAACCCTTCGTTTTGCGACGCGGGATCCGCAATGAAATACCGTACGCTGCCGGGAACCCAGCTCAATGTCTCCGAGGTCTGCCTCGGCACGATGACTTGGGGCGAGCAGAACAGCGAGGCCGAGGCCCACGCCCAACTCGACTACGCGATCGCGCAGGGCATCAACTTCATCGACACCGCCGAGATGTATCCGGTGCCACCGAATGCGACGACGCAGGGACGCACCGAGACATTTCTCGGCAACTGGCTGGCGCGGCATCCGCGCGACGGGCTCGTCATCGCGACCAAGGTCGCCGGGCCGGGTCGCCGCGACTGGATTCGCAACGGCCGAACCGACCTGACGCGCGACGTCATCGTGGAGGCCGTTGACACGAGCCTGGCGCGGCTGCAGATCGACACCATTGACCTCTATCAGATCCACTGGCCGCAGCGGAATGTGCCGAACTTCGGCGCAACGCAATTCGATCCGGCCAAGGAAAAGGCCGGGCCGTCGATCCGAGAACAGGTCGAAGGCATGGCGACGATGATCCAGGCTGGCAAGATCCGGCATTACGGTCTTTCGAACGAGACGGCGTGGGGCGTGTGCGAATTCCGGCGCGTGGCGCGGGAATTGGGCGTTCCCGCTCCGGTCACCATTCAGAACAGCTACAGCCTGGTCTCGCGCAACGTCGACAACGACCTTGCCGAAGTGTTGTTCCGCGAGCAGATGTCGCTGCTCGCCTATAGTCCGCTCGCCGGCGGCATGCTCTCCGGCAAGTATCTTGGTGGTGCGCAACCGCCCCAATCGCGCTTCACGCTGTTCGATGGTTTGGGCGTGCGATTCCGCAAGCCAATGGTACGCGAGGCCATTCAAGCGTACGCGGACCTCGCGCGGCGGCGCGGCATCTCGCTCGTGCAACTCGCGCTTGGTTACGTGAAGAGCCGCTGGTTTCTGGGGGCGCCGATCATCGGCGCCACGAGCTTGGCCCAGCTCGAAGAGGACATCGCCGCGGCGCAGTTCGAGCTCGACGCCGAGACGCTCGCCGACATCGCGGCGGTGCAGGCCCGTTATCCCAACCCGGCGGGCTAACCGTAGTAAGGGCGCTGCGGCTCGCCCGGATCAGTCGATCCGCGCGGTAACTTTCAGTCTCCGCTCATGAGTGCGCCGAGCAACGGCCAGGTGCTGGCATCGAATTTCTGCAAAGGTATTGCATGAAAAGTGTCGGCGGCCTCATAATGACAACGTCATAGACGCTTTCACTGCCCATCCGGCATGTCGACGCGCGCATCGCCTCCGCCTGCGCCTGGCCGAGAGGCTCCAGCGGCAGCGGTTGCGTCACCGCGCGAGGAAGCCGCACCGCCGATTGCAGCGGCGCCGGCGCCACCGGTCCCTGCACTCGGTACCGCCGAAACGCGGGGAAGCCGGCTCTTCATCGGCGTCAACATCAAGCTCAAAGGCGTGGAGATTTCCGACTGCGACGTCCTCGTCATCGAGGGCCATGTGGAGGCGACTGTCCACAGCAAGGTAATGCAGATCGACAAGCCCGGTACGCTCAAGGGCACGGCACTCATCGACGTCGCCGAAATCCATGGCGACTTCTCGGGTGAACTGACTGCTCGCGCGCGACTGGTCGTGCACGGCTCCGGCCGCGTTTCCGGCACCATTCGCTACGGTAAGCTGATCGTGGCGGAAGGCGGCGAGCTCAGCGGGGACGTCAAGCGGCTGGATGCCGCGGACGAGCCGCAGCGATCGCTCCTTCCGGGCGTGCGTGGACAAGCCGCCTTTGTCGCCGCGCAATAGCCCTGCCCCCGATGGACATCGTGGTAAAACCGGGCGTAACATGGATGCATAACTCGAACGAGGCGGGAGAACCCGTCGTGGTTTGAACGGAAAGGAGTCGCCTATGTGCTTGGAATTCAGCGAATGGTCATGGAAGTTGCGCGCTGCAGACCTCGCGAGAAAGGAGCGCGAGGCCGCCGAAGCGCACAAGAAACAGCAGAGTGAGCCCACGCCGCCGGCGCAACCGGCTGCGCCCGAAACACCGGTCAAGGAACGCGAGACCGTTCCCGTGTAAAGTAAGCGAAAACACCGGCGAAAAAAGCCTCGCACCCGCGGGGCTTTTTTTGGTCGGTCCGTCGGTTGAGCGCACCAGGAAAAACTACGTCTCAGGACCGCCCGAGTGCTTGTTTCCCATAGGCGGAGAAATTGAACTCTACAACATCTCGCTTCGAAGCGAGAATGTTACAAAGAGCTCTCTTAGCCCAGTCGTCCTTGCGTCTTGACGAGCTTCGATGACTTGTGAGATGGTATCGAGCCATCAGTCGCGACGGCAACCCCGGAGTGGCTGTTGTCACACCATCAGTCGCATCGGCAACCCCGAAGCGACAATACAAAGTAAGCAAGTCTCAAAGGGGGTCTCAATGCACACCTATATTCCCGGAACGGCGCGGGCGCGCCGGGTCTTGGGCGCGCAAGGCAATTTCTTCTTTATGGGCGCGCTCGCAATTACTGTAACTCTTGCCGTTCTTTCGGCGAATCCCGCAGCAGCGGGCAGCTTTGCCCCGGCGCTTAGCCAGCCGCAATATGAAACGACCTACACCAACAAGCCGGTGAAGTCGCGGCTCGGACAGCTCACTCAGACCGACCCAAGCCTGCTCGGCAGGACGGACTCGACACCGATCAATGTCATGGTCAAGCTCGACTACGACGCGCTGGCGAGCTACGAGGGGAACATTCCCGGTTACGCCGCCACGAGCCCGAAGAAGACGGGCAAGAAGCTCAAGCAAAACCAGACAGCCGTCAACGCGTATGTGGGCTATATCGTCGGCTACGAATCGAAAGTTCTCGACGCCGTCAAGGGACGAGTTCCAGAGGCCAAGATAGGGCGATCGTTCCGCTCCGTCTACGGTGGCATAGCGATGACTTTGCCGGCAAACAAGATTGGCGACCTCCTCTCCGTCAATGGTGTCGTCGCCGTTCAAGAGGACGCGCTCGAGCAACCGCTCACCGACGTAACGCCCGCATTCCTCGGCGCCGATCAGGTGTGGCCGTCGCTCGGCGGTTCTACCAAAGCGGGAGAGGGTGTCATCGTCGGCGTGCTCGATACAGGTATCTGGCCCGAGCATCCGTCGTTCGTCGATCACGGCCTCGCGCCTCCTCCCGGCGGACCGTTTGCCTGTCAGTTCGGCGTGGGCGGCGATGCGCCCTTTAGCTGCAACAACAAGTTGGTCGGCGCCTATGCGTTCCTGAACACCTACACGACGTTCATCGGCGCCTTGCCCGGCGAAAACTGCATCGGCAGCACGTGCTCGGCCCGGGACGCAGGCGGGCACGGTACGCACACGTCGTCCACTGCCGCGGGCGGGCCGGTCGACCACGCGACGCTGCTCGGCGTCGACCGGGGCCATATCAGCGGCATGGCGCCCGGCGCGCATGTGATCATGTATCGAGTCTGCCTCGACCAAGGCTGCTTCCAGTCCGATTCGGTCGCGGCAGTCGACCAGGCGATCAACGATGGCGTGGACATCATCAACTTCTCGATCTCGGGTGGCGCCAGCGCGTACACCGATCCGGTCGAGGGCGCTTTCTTCGATGCGTACGCGGCGGGTACTCTCGTCAACGCGTCCGCCGGCAACAGCGGCCCCAGCTCCGGGACGTCAGACCATGCCGGTCCCTGGACGAACACGGTGGGCGCTTCGACATCGAACAGACACTTCTTCTCGACACTGCATCTCACCTCGACGAATGGTCCCACGCTCGACGTACCTGGCGTAACGGTGACCGCCGGTACCCTGACTCCCACGGACGTCGTGCTCGCGAATGCCACCGCAACCGATCCCAACAGACTCTGCCTCGAGCCGGCCCCGGCGGGCACGTATACCGGGAAGGTGGTCATCTGCCGCCGCGGCACCAATGCGCGCATAGACAAGGGATACAACGTTCTGCAAGGCGGCGCGGCGGGGATGATTCTGTACAACACCGCGAATCAGGACCTTGAATCGGACAACCACTGGTTGTCCGCGATCCACATCAACGGTCCTTCTACCGGCACGACGGGTAACTCCGCCAAGGTGCTCGCGTTCTTGGCGGCAAACACCGGTGTGAAAGCGACTTGGGTCGGCGGCACGGCAACTCCCGTCCGCGGTGATGTAATGGCCGCATTCTCGTCGCGCGGCCCGGTGGGCGACTTCATCAAACCGGACGTGACGGCGCCGGGCGTGCAGATTCTGGCGGGCATGACGCCGCAATACCATCCCACCACCAGCTCGGGCGCACCGTTCGTCACGCCGGGCCCGCAAGGCCAGCTCTATCAAGCCATCGCCGGCACGTCGATGTCGAGCCCGCATTCGGCGGGGGTAGCGGCGCTCATCAAGGCCCTCCACCCCGATTGGACGCCGGGACAGATCAAGTCGGCGTTGATGACATCGTCGGTGCAGGACACGCTCAAGGAGGACGGCGTCACGCCAGCGACTCCCTTTGACCGCGGCGCCGGCGCAATCCGGGCGAACCGCGCGGCCAGCCCGACGGTGACCTTCGATGTCGACCCGACCGATTACCTTGCGTCGGCCTCGGATCCGCTCGGCCGGATCAATCTCAATCTCCCGAGCGTGAACGCGCTGACATTGCCGGGGCAGATCACGACCTTCCGGACGATGAGGAACGTTACGAGCGTCGACCACAGTCTGGAGGTCTCGGTCCAGGCGCCCCCGGGCGTGCAAATCATCGTTGCCGCGACGCCCAAGGGCAGCAAACCGGCCAGCGTCAGCGACAAGAGCATGGCCGTCATTGCAGGCCAGGAAACGACATTCCAGGTCACGATCAAGGCCCCGACGGTGGCCGATGGGCAATACTTCGGACAGATCACGCTCGACCCGAAGAAGAAGGGCTACAACTCGGTGGTCATTCCGGTCGCGTTCAACAAGCGCCAAGGGCAAGTCACGCTGACGCACGACTGCACTCCGACGACCTTCGCTACGACCAGCCACACGGACTGCACGGTCCGCGCCGAGAATTTCGTCGGGACCGATGCCAGCGTGAA
>DASXQW010000071.1:0-4870 GCA_036506975.1 Casimicrobiaceae bacterium
AAAATGGTGGCTGTCGAATTTCGTAGGGACGAATTCATTCGGCCACCGCGCGCCCATGCAATACCGCGTGCGAATAAATTCGCACCCACGAACAACGAGGAGCGACCGTCACAGATCGCGCTCGCGAGGAGCCGATCGTCAGCGCCGCGCCGGCCGGGCTCGCGATGGGTGCGCTGTCGCGCGTCTTTGTTTGGCTGCTCGAGCTGCCACGCTGGAATGAGCGCCGTCCGTCGCGTGCGAGTCTTTTGTCGTGTGCAGTATCCGATCGAGGCTCGTTGCGAGCTGGCCCGCCGACAACGGCTTCTTCAGGACCTCACTCGCGCCGGCTTCCCTGGCCTGCCGAACGACCGCTGTGCTGAGATAGCCGCTGACGAGCAGGATCGGCATTGTCGGCCTGATCGCCCGAATTTTGCGAATCATTTCCGATCCCGACGTGCCCGGCATGCTTTCGTCGGTGATGACCGCATCGAACTCGTCGGGCGCGGCAAGAAAAGCGTCGAGCGCCGCTGCGCTCACGGTGAAACCGACGGTGGAGTAACCCAGTTCCGTCAAGGTCTCCTTCGCGAGGGTGACGAGCGATTCCTCGTCATCTACGACCAGGATGCGCTCGTGACCACCGCGTCGCGCTTCGGCCGCCATAGGCTTCTTTGGCTTGCTCAGGTCGGTGATATCGCCGGAGCGCGGCAGGTACACCGTGAATACGCTTCCGTTGCCGACCGCAGACGCCACGTCGATCACCCCACCCAGCCCGGTCACGATGCCATGGACGAGCGAGAGGCCGAGCCCGGTCCCGACACCGGCTTCCTTGGTCGTGAAGAACGGATCGAAGATCTTCTCCAGGATTCCCGGTGGAATGCCGGTGCCCGTATCGGTAACCTGGAGCACGACATAATCGCCAGCTTCCACCGTGCCCGTCGTCACGAGTCGCGGCGCGTCGATGAGCGCGGTTTCGAGCGACACGCGCATCGTCCCGCCCGAAGGCATGGCCTGAACCGAGTTGGTGACGAGGTTCATGAGAACCTGGTGGATCTGCGTCGCGTCGCCCATGACGGCGGCACGGGCGGCCTGCAGGTGTTCTTCGACACTGACTCCAGCGGGAAGCTTCGCCGTCAACAGAGCCAGCGTCTCGCGCACGACCTCTTCGACGGGCACGGTGACGCGCTCGCCCAGACCGCTTCGGCTAAACGCGAGAATCCGGTCCACCAATGCGCGGCCGCGCTCGCCTGCGATCATGATGCTCTCGATGTCGCGTCGCAGGCGGCTGCCCGACGGCGCGTCGCGCAACGCCATCTCGCCGTAACCGAGGATGGCGCCAAGCAGATTGTTGAAATCGTGGGCGATGCCGCCCGCGAGCGTGCCCATCGCCTCGAGACGCTGCGACTGGCGGAGCTGGCGCTCCATGCGCAAGAGCTCGTCTTCAGCGTCATGGCGGTCGGTGACGTCGAGCATGAAACCGACGATGCGCGTCGGATTGCCCTCGTCGTCGCCGAACATCCGTCCCTTGGCCTGCAGCCAGTGGATCGTGCCGTCGGAATGAATGACGCGGTACTCCGCGGCGACGTCGCCCGATTTCTGGGCGGCCTTGATCGCGGCTCGGACGCTCGGCCAGTCCTCGGGATGGACGAGCCGTTTCCATGCCTCGTAGCTGCCGTCGTACGAACCGGGCGCAATGCCGTACATCGCTTCGAGATCCTGCGACCAGCGGTTTTCGCCTTGGCCGGCGCCGACGCGCCATTCGAACGCGATCGCGCGGGCGGCTTTCTGCGCGAGGTCCAGCATGTCCTGGCGCGCGCGCAGCTCCTCGTCGACGCGCTTGCGCGCCGTGATGTCCGTTACGGAGCCCGCCCAGCGCAGGAGTTCGCCCGATGCATCCCGGGAGCAGCGACCCGTCAGATGGATCCAACGCAGCTCTCCGTTCGGAACGATGCGCAGCTCGATATCCAGCCGCGGCGCGTCGCTTGCGAAATGCTCCGACACGATCTGTTCGTATCTCGAGCGCTCGCCGGGATAGAACGGGAAGCGGTCGAGCCATTCGGCGCGGCTGGCGACCGCGCTGTCCCGCGGCAGGCCGCATATTTCGAGCAGCCGCGGAGAGACGTAGATCCTGTCGTCCGGGATGCTCCAGTCCCAGTGTCCGTCCCCGGTGGCCTCCATCGCCAGCGCGTAGCGCTCCTCGGAGAGGCGCAGGGCATCGATGGCCTCCGTTCGCTCGATCGCAATGCTCGCGAGGTGAGTGAGCTGCTCGATCCGGTTGCGTTGCTGGAGTGAAGGACTGCGCGGCTGGCGCGAATAGATCGCGAACGTGCCGAGCACCCTGCCTTCCGAAGAGATGATCGGCGTCGACCAGCACGCCCGCAGGCCGTGCTCGAGAGCGAGCGGACGGTACTCGGGCCAGCGCTCGTCCGCCGCGATGTCGCTGGCGATCACTTGCTCACGCCGGCGCGCCGCCGTTGCACAAGGGCCGAACTCGAGTCCGACCGCGCGCCCGTCGATGCTCGACAGATAACTCTTTGGAAGGCTCGGCGCCGCGCCGTGACGAACTCGCTCGCCGTGGCGATCCACCAGCAGGATCGACACCAGCGAATCGGGATCGACTTCCTCGGTCAGGCGGCAGAGCCCGTCCAGGGTCCCGAGCAAGGGGCCGCCGCGGGCGATCAACTCGAGAAGCTGCTTCTCCCCGGCGATCAGCGCCTCCGACTGTCTTCGCTCGGTGATGTCCCGATAGATGATGTAGGCAGCTTCCTCGTCGCCGCCAACCTGGACGCGCTTCGCGGTGATATGGACGTGGAAGCGCGTTCCGTCCTTGCGCTGTCGCGGTCCCTCGCGCTCCACGGTCCGTCCGGAGAGCAGATCCGCATCGAACGGCAGATTGAGCGGATCCACATCCGCAGGGACGATCAGCTCCAGGAGCCTGCGGCCGACCGCTTCATCCGCGGGATAGCCGAATGTCCGCGTGAACTCGCGATTCACGCGCAGGATTCGCGGATCCTTCAGCGTCGTGAGCGCGATCGCGTCTGGGGCGACCTCGAACAGCTCGTCGTAGTACGTCCTCTGCTTGATCCGGTCGGTAACGTCCATCACCGCCCCGAAGAACTCCGCGCCGTTCGACGTGTCACCGCGTGTGTGCGCGACGACGTGAACGTGTCGGATCGAGCCGTCCGGCAACAGCAGACGATGCTCGTACTCGATGCGAGAACGATTCCGCAACGCGTCCTCGAGCAGCGCCGCGATCCGCGGCCGGTCGTCGGGATGGACGCGACCCAAAGCGTCTTCCAGGGTTGGCCGGGTTCCGGGCTCGAACGCGGCAATCCGCAACGTCTCTTCCGAGCACACGAGCTCGCGCGTCTCGAGCTTGATGCCGAAGCTGCCGACACGGGCGAGCTGCTGCGCTTCCGCCAGATAGGCCTCGCTGCGCCGAAGCGATTCGTTCGATCTCTGAAGCTGATCGGTGCGCTGCGCAACTTTGCGCTCGAGGCCCTCTTGCGCGTTCTGGAGCGCCAGCTCGGTCTCGCGGCGGACCTTGACCTCTTCCTGGAGGCGCATGTTCTGCCGCGCGAGCCGCTCGAGCATGCCGTTGACGGTTCGCGCCAGCGCACAGAGCGCTCCCGCTTGGCGTCGCGTGGACAGTCTCTGCGAGAGATCGCCGTCGGTAATCGCGGCCGCCGTGCGGCTCATCTCCTGAACTTCGAACAGCAGCGCACGGCGAACCATCCAACCGAATGCGACGCCCAGGACGAGCACGATAGCGGTGGCCGTCGCGAGGTCGAACCAGAAGTAATCGACCAGCGATTGGAACCGCACGCTCTCCCGGCCCATCAGCAGGTGATATCCGCCGGGCAACACGATATGCGAACCCACGATGCGCATCGACGAATCCGCCAGCTTCACGACCAGGCCGTACGTCCCCGGTGCTTCGGGCAACTCGGCGGGCCATGCGTCGAGGTTGCCGGCGAGCTTCGATCTCGCGCTGTCCGCGAGCAGGATGACCTGATCGCGCGGATAGGATGCGGCCAACGAATCGATCTGCGCGGCGAGCTCGCTCGCGCCCTGGCGGCTGAGCACCGCGGTGAGACGCTGCACGTCTTCGGCGTGAACGTATGCGCGGAAAGTCCCCAGGTTGACGCTCCACGCATACCAGAGCGGCACTGCGAACAGTGCGAGCACCAGCACGCTGAGCGCGACATAGCTCAGCGCGAGTCTCGATGGAGAGAAACGGAAGGGCTCGATCATGTTCAAGCCTTCAGTGAGGTTGGCTGATCGCTCGCGCCGCACGAGCGCGACTCGGCGTCCACAGGCAAGCGTAATGCAACAACTGCGATTACGGCCGCTGCACGGCCTCGTGCACCGCGGTCAGCAATTCCTCGCGCGTGAAAGGCTTCGGCAAAACCTTGCCAACGTGCAGGCGCCGGGCCGCCTCGCTGGAAACGCCCAGACCCCGGCGAAAGCGCGCCGATAGGGCGAGGATAGGTGCAGAGTATGCGTTTTGCAGCGAGCGAATCGTAGTGGTCGCGGTGCCCGGGTCGGAGATATCGGCGATGACCAGGCGCACCATGGCCATGGCAGGATTGTGGTTTTTTACAATCACGCGGTAGCCCGCTTCAGCGAGCCAGCGCTCCATGAGCTCTCGAATGAGGTCGTCGGGCTCGACGATGACGATATAGCCTTGGACGCTCACGTGATTCCTCGGGGCATGCACATTCCCGGGCGCTGTCGCCCGTACGCTACCCGCCCTCATTCGATACCCGGTCCGATGCACCAATATGCCGCAGCGTGACCCGCATATGACAAGTGACACAATGATCCTGGGCTCTGACAACTCGTCGTCGTGCCAATCAGCCACTAATGCGGGCACAATGCGGGCTAGGATTGT
>DASXQW010000072.1:0-22127 GCA_036506975.1 Casimicrobiaceae bacterium
ATAGCCGATCACCACGTCGGCATTGTCGCGCTGGACCAGGTTTCGGTATTCGTTGACCTGCTTGGTCGTGCCGCCCGCCTCGTCGACGAATGCGATTTCGATCGGCGTGCCGCCGAAACCGGCGGTGGCGTACGGCGCCGGGACTTTGCCGGCATTGAGCGTTTCGCCGACGACCTCCGCACCGTTACGCGCTGGCACGCCGAACGGGCCCGCCGCGGCACCGGACAAGAACGTGACTACGCCGATCTTTATCGGCTTGTCCTGGGCGACGGCGGGCGGCGCTGCAGCCGCCAGCGCGATGGCCAGCACGGATACCGTAATCGAAAAGATGCTCGCTGCACGCGCGCGATTGCTGGTCATTTGAGTCTCCTTCGCAATGGTAGCTACGGAGTGGCTAAGGTTCGATTCCGCCGACACACAAATATTTGACTTCGAGAAATTCGCAGTCCGTCGGGAACACGTTTAATTTCATTACATCATAAGCTGCTTACGGCGTCCGCGCACCTTCGCCATCGCAGTCTTATGCAGTGCAACATAGGGGCACGCAAAACAGCGCTGCTACATTTTTGTATACAGGTCGCCATCGATCAATGGAGCTGTCTGTCGGTGTTGCGAGTGGTTCGTGGCTAAGGCGCGCGCGAGTTTCCCGTTCCGGAGCACCTCCTCGATCCCCCGGCACCATGTCGTCGATCTTGACGCAGGTCGACACCGGCGAGACCTGGAGGTTGATGACGTTCTGCAAGCACATGTACGGGCAGGGACCGGCGGCGGGCACGTCGCTCCCGCTCGCAGCCAGCGCTTGGTGACATTTGTATTCCTGCGTAATCGTATGTAATATGCGGTGCGAGTAACTGGGCACTTCGGTAAGGAGCGACCATGCGCGCCGCCGTTCTTTACGATATCCGGGACATCCGGCTGGCGGAGATCCCGCTCCCGACCCCCACAAACGGCGACCTGCTGCTTCGCGTCAAGGCGGTCGGCGTGTGCGGCAGCGACGTGCACTCCTATCTCGAAGGCGGCACCACGGGCCGCACGAAGGTGAACCCGCTTGTGCTCGGCCACGAGCTGGCCGGCGTCATCACCGCCGAATCGTCAGAACAGGCTAGCCTGCCAGTCGGCACATTGGTTGCGGTCGACCCGGCCAAGCCATGCGGCACGTGCGAATGGTGCGAGCGCGGCCATACCAACCTGTGCCCGAACGTTCGCTTTCTCGGGTATGGTTCCAATAACGGCGCCATGGCGGAGTATGTCGTCGTGCCTCCATCCGCGATCCACCCCGTGCCGGCCGGATTCAACGCGGCGACCGCGGTGCTGCTCGAGCCGCTTGGCGTTGCGATTCACGCCGTCGATCTGGCGCGCATACGCTTGATGGAAACGGTTGCCGTACTCGGCTGCGGGCCGATCGGACTGCTGCTAGTACAGATTGCACGGCTATCAGGGGCACAGAAGGTCTTTGCCGTCGACCCGATCGACTACCGCGCCGAGCTCGCCGGCACGCTCGGCGCCGATCGCTATTTCGCGAGCTTCGAGGAAATCGCGGACGCAACGGGTGGACGCGGCGTCGACGTCGTTCTCGAGGCCACGGATTCACCGCACGGGTTCGAGCAATCCGCGCGTTCTTGCCGCATCGGCGGCCGCGTCGTCATCGTCGGCATTCCGCACGGCAATCAATATACGTTGACGGCGGCCGACGCGCGCCGCAGAGGCCTATCGGTGAAATTTTCGCGACGCATGCCGGAGGTCTATCCGCGCGCCATCGCACTTGCCGACAGCGGACGCATTGCATTCGCCCCGCTCGCGTCGCACAGCTTCTCTCTCGAAGATGTGCACAAGGCATTCGAGCTGCAGGTCGCGCGCAAAGATAGAGTGATCAAGGCGATCATCTATCCGTAATGTTGTTATGGCAGTGCATACAGCCAACCAATGGTCCGCGTCGTACAGATCTCCGATACACATCTGAGCCCGACGAAACGTCACTTTCGGGCCAACTGGGAGCCGGTTGCCGAATGGATCGCCGACCAGCGGCCCGAGTCGGTGATTCATACTGGCGACGTCACGATCGACGGCGCGGATCAGGAGGAGGACGCGCGCTACTGCGCGGCGCTGCTGCGCGAGCTGCGCATCCCGGTGCTCGCGGTACCGGGCAATCATGATGTCGGCGACGCCTGCGACCGGTACCAGCCCGTCAACAACGAGCGTCTTGCGCGTTGGCGGCGGCATTTCGGCGACGACCGCTGGTATCACGACATCGAAGGCTGGCGGCTTGTCGGACTCAATGCGCTGCTATTCGGCAGCGGCGAGGACGAGGAGTCGAAGCAGGCGCAGTGGCTTGAGCACACGCTATCGCAGGCCGGCGAGCGCAAGGTCGCCTGGTTCCTGCACCGGCCGCTGTTTCTCGACACTCCGGGCGAGCCGGACATCGGATACTGGTCGGTGAAGCCCGCGCTGTGCGCCGAATTGATGTCGGTTGTGCGCCGGTTCCGCGTTGCGCTGGTCGCGAGTGGACATGTCCATCGCTGGCATGACACGACCTACGATGGAACACGCTATGTCTGGGGACCATCGTCGAGCTTTCTCGTCGGACCCAAACTGAGCCCGCCGATGCAGGGCGCAGCGCGACTCGGTGCGGCTGTTTACGAGTTCAACGGTACCGACGTGTCCGTCGCCTTTGCCGAGATTCGCGGGCTCCAGAATTACTGGATCGATGATGTCGTCCACGAAGTCTATCCGCCTCGCGAGAGCGCCTGAGAGAGAAAGCCCATCAAAATGGCTGGAGTCGAGCTTCGCTCAATCGCAAAGAGCTTCGGATCCGTCCGGGTGCTGCGCGATATCGCTTTATCCATTACCGACGGTGAATTCCTGACGCTGGTCGGCCCGTCAGGCTGCGGGAAATCGACACTGCTGCGCGTCATCGCCGGGTTGGAGATGCAGGACTCCGGCACGGTCAGCATCGGCGGCGCGAGCGTCGATCATCTGCGCCCGCACGAGCGCAAGATCGCGATGGTGTTCCAAAGCTACGCGCTCTATCCGCACATGACGGTGTTCAACAACATCGCATTGCCGCTCATGATGGCCCGGCTGACGCTTCCCGAGCGCATACCGCTGCTGCGACTGTTGTCGATGCGCCGTCGGCGTGTCATGCGCGGGATCACCGCGGACGTAGATGCGGTCGCAGCTCAGCTCGAGATTGCGTCTCTGCTCGATCGCCGCCCCGCGCAGCTTTCGGGCGGACAACGCCAGCGCGTCGCACTCGGTCGCGCGATGGTGCGGCATCCGGACGTGTTCCTGATGGACGAGCCGCTGTCCAACCTCGACGCCAAGCTTCGCGTCCACATGCGCGCCGAACTCGCCGAGTTGCATGCGCGCATCGGCGCCACCTTCATCTATGTCACGCATGATCAGGTCGAGGCGATGACGATGTCCGACCGCGTCGCGGTGATGGACGGTGGCGAAATCCTGCAGCTCGGCACTCCGAGCGAGCTGTACAAGTGTCCCGCCAATCTCAAGGTCGCGCAGTTCATCGGTAGCCCGATGATCAACACGTTTGTGGCTCGGATCGGTGTGGGGGGACGCGTCGAGCTTGCCGGCCGGGATTTACCGATTCGGGTGGAGCTGCCGGAAGGATCGACTGTGAGCGTGGGAGTGCGGCCCGAGGCGATCACGCCGGCGGCGACGGTCGCGGCAGACGGACCGATGCTGTATGCGCGGCTGCGACGTAGCGAGAATCTCGGCGCAGAGCACATCCTTTACTTCGATCTCGTCGCGCCTGCCGAGGGCGCAGTGACCAGCCGCGTGGCCGTCGATCCGACGCGCCTGTTCGAGGCCGGCGATGTTCCGCTGCGCTTCGACGCCGGTGCCTGTCATGTGTTCGGACCCGACGGCATGCGCATTACGCCGATGGAAGCGCTTGCAGTCTCTCACGAGCGCTTCAAAGGCTTCACGTTCGCGCAGTCCGGTGGGGCGGGCTGACAGCAGCGGCCGCCAGGTGATGATCGCAGGTCTAACCCACGAGTTCCCCGGCCGCCAGCGTTGGATAGAGGCGCTGGTGGGTGCGGGATTCGCGCTGCCGACGCTGCTGCTGCTCGTGCTGACGATCGTGGCGCCCCTCGGACTACTCGCGTGGCTCAGCCTGACGGACTATCAACTCGGCGCGCTCGACGTCCACTTTGTCGGGCTTGCGAATTTCCACAAAGCGCTCGCCGATCCGGTGCTGCGCCGCTCGCTCATCAACACGCTGATCTATGTCGCGATCGTTCTGCCGAGCGCCGTTCTTCTCGCGCTGACCGTCGCCATTCTGATCCATCGCCGCAAGTACACCCGCTCGTTTTACGAAGTCATCTTTTTCCTCCCCGTGACGTCGACGCTTATTGCGATGGCCACGGTCTGGCAATTTCTGCTTCATCCGCGGCTCGGCCCCGTGAACGGTGTGCTGCGCGCGCTGGGCTTCGATGCAGTACCCTTCCTCAGCGAGCCGTCGCTGGTACTGCCGACGCTTGCCATGATCGGCATCTGGCAGCTGATCGGCTTCAACATGGTGCTCTTCCTGGCAGGTCTGTCGGCGATCCCGCGTGAGATTTACGAGGCGGCCGAAGTGGATGGCTGCGTGAGTCCGATCGACCGCTTCGTGCAAGTCATCTGGCCTCTGCTCGGGCCGACGACCATGTTCGTCATCGTGACAACGTCGATCACCGCCTTCAAGATCTTCGACACGGTCGCGGTGTTGACCCGCGGGGGCCCGATGGGGTCGTCGGAAGTCCTGCTCTACGCCACCTATCTAGAGGGTTTTCAGTATTTCCATATGGGATACGCCGCTGCGCTGACGTTCTTCTTTCTCGCCTTCATCCTCGTCTTCTCGATCATGCAGACGTTCGCGCTCGAACGGCGGGTGCACTACTGATGGGCGCGATCGCGAACACCGTACCGGCTGCCGCGGCATATCACCATATCACGCCGCGCGCGAGCACCCTGCGGCGACTCGTTTCGCTGCTTCTGGTGCACACTGTTCTGGTTGCCGGTGCCATCTTCATCCTGCTGCCGTTCGTCTGGATGCTGGTGACCTCGATCAAGCCGCCGTCGGAGGTCTTCGATGCCGGCTACCGGCTGTGGCCGAAAGAGTTCTTCGGTCTTGAGAACTACCGCCACGCGCTGACGCAGGCGCCGCTGCTGCGCTTCATGCTCAACGGCGTCATCGTCTGCGGCGGAATCCTGGCCGTACAGCTTCTCGTCGCAATCCCGTGCGCCTATGCGCTCGCGAAACTGCGTTTTCCCGGCCGCTCGGTAATGTTCGCACTGGTCCTGCTCGGGCTGTGCATCCCGACGCAGGCCCCGGCATTGCCGCTATATATCGCGCTCGCGCGGCTCGGACTGCTCAACACCTATTTCTCGATGATGGTGCCGTTTTTCCTGTCGGTTTTCGGCATCTTCCTGTTTCGTCAGTTCTTCAAGAGCTATCCCGATGAAATCATCCAAGCGGCGCGCCTCGACGGCGTCAGTGAGTTCGAGATCGTCTGGCGCATCATCGTACCCAGTGCGTGGCCCGCAATCGCAGCGTTCTCGGTATTTTCCGTCGTCGCGCACTGGAATGATCTGTACTGGCCGCTGATCGTCATCTCCGAGACGCGCCTCGCCACACCGCCCCTTGGGATGATGTACTTCGCGGATGCGGAGACCGGATCGAATTACGGCGCACTGACAGCGGGCGCGGCAATCATCACCGCGCCGCTGGTCGTCGTGTTTCTCGTTGCCCGGCGGCGCTTCATCGAGGGCATCACGATGACAGGAATCAAGTGAGCCGCGATGGTCGTGCGCGAGAAGCTATTAACACGGCCCATGCCAATGTAACGAGCAGAAGGAGGACACATGAGCAAATTGAAAGCCATTGCGGGCGCGCTCGCGATCGCGTCCAGCGTGTTCATAAGCTCTATCGCACTCGCTCAGCCGGTGACGCTCGATGTGTTCTACACATCGCCGGGCTTCGCCAAGTTCCATGAGCCAGTCGCGCAGGAGTTCATGAAGAGAAACCCGAACATCAAGATCCAGTTCCGCGCGCCGTCGGCAAATTATGATGAGGGCCACCAGGTGATGCTGCGGCAGGCCATCACCAACCAGCTCCCGGATGTCTTCTATTCCGGCTATCATCTGCTGACCGAGCTCGTCCAGACGCTCGTTAAGCGCAATCAGATCGCCGATCTCGGTCCGATGCTTGCGGCGGAACCGGCGGCCTGGCGCAACGCGAACTACTCGGAAAGGATCCTGGCGCTCGGGCGCGTCGACGGAAAGCTATACGGCATGGCGATGAACGCGTCGACGCCCATCACCTACTACAACGAGGAGCTAGTGCGCAAAGCCGGTGGCGATCCGGCGAAATTCCCCGACACATGGGCCGGCATCATCGACATGGCCAAGCGCATCCGCGCCGCCTCGCCCGACGTCGATGGCATCGCCTATACCGTGCACGTGTGGCCGGACAATTGGCTGTGGAACGCGATGATTCTGCAGGATGGCGGCAAGCTGCTGAACGACACCGAAACGGCAGCGGCTTTCGGCGGCGACGTTGGCTTGAAGGCGTTGCGCACGTTCCGTCGCTTCGTGACCGATGGCGGCATGCAACTCATCGATTTCGACCAGTCGCGTCAGCAGTTCGCGGCAGGCAAGATCGGCATCTACTTCGACACCCCCGCACGCCTTCGGCAGATCACGGACATGACAGGCAACAGGTTCACACTGCGCACACTTCCGTTCCCGATCGATAACAAAGCGAACGGGGGGTTGCCCACCGGCGGCAATGCCGCGATCATCACGGCGCGTGATCCGGCCAAGCAGAAGGCCGCCTGGGAGTACATCAAGTTCGTCACCGGGCCCGAAGCGCAGAAGATCGTCGTCGAGACGACCGGCTACATTCCGACCAACAAGCGAGCGCTTGAACCGCAGTTCCTCGGTAAGTTCTACGAATCGGAGCCGAATTTCCGCACTGTCGCAACGCAGATGGACCGCTCACTGCCGTGGCAGAGCTATCCCGGCGGCAACTCGGTGAGGATTTGGCGGACCCAGCGTGACATCATCACCAGCGTCATGCGCGGCGAGACGACTCCAGAGGCCGGCATCGAGCGCCTGGTCAGCGAGACTAATAGTCTGATGAAGTGAAGAGCGCGGGGCGCAGCACTCGTGTTGCGCCCCGCTCTTCCCTGCCCATGATCATCGCGCAGATCGCGGCGACAGACTCGCAAAACCGCCGCAACGGTCGCGCTTCGCTGGCCGCGATCTTCGCGCGGCATCCGGAGATCAAACGCGTCAACGTGGGACACCGGCGTTGCCCGATCACCGTCCCGTGGGCCGACAGGTCGGCTACATAGTGCAGAGCACGGCGCGCCAGGTGCTACTCTCAACTCTCAGCCCGACGAGCCGACGTGCTTGTCGCTCGAGCCGCCCGGCTTCATCGTTCATACATGGAACGCGGCGATGGACGTGGTGTTGCGAGGCGTGCCGATCGGCGATTAGCGTCCGTGGTTCGATGTCACGCAGGACCCGGAGGCCCTCGATATGACCGATCGGCATCGTCTCCTTGAGCAAGCCGAACACGTGATCATGACGGCGAGTGAAACGCTCGTCACGATGCAGGGCACACAGCTTCGCGCTCAGCGCAAGACGCTGCGTGACATCGTCACCGAGGCGGATCTCGCCTCGGAACGCCTGATCATCGAAGGATTGCGGCGCCTCACGCCGAATTGTGCGATCCTGTCCGAGGAAGCCGGCGCCAGCGGGCCGATCGGCGGGCCTCGCTGGATCATCGACCCGCTCGACGGAACCGTCAACTACGCGGCCGGCCTACCGTGGTTCTCGGTGACGGTCGCGTACCAGCAGAACAGTGAGACCGAACTCGGCGTTGCGCACGCGCCGGCCGCAGGGATGATCGCCCGCTACATCCGGGGCGAGCTCGCGACGGTGAACGACACACCGGCGCGCGTCTCTCGAACCAAGGCGCTCGATGATGCGGTCGTTTCGGTCGTGCTTGGCTCCCACTTGCCTACCGCTGACGTCCACCGAACGGCCGCGGTCATCCGAAGGCTCGGCGAGACGATCCGCGGCGTGCGCGTCGTCGTCTCCGGCGCACTCGAGCTCTCGCTGGTCGCAGCGGGACGCCTCGATGCGTTCGTGTCGCTGAAGGCGGATATCGTCTCCCACGCCGCAGCGATGCCGCTCGTGCGCGCCGCGGGCGGGCGCGTCACCACCCTGGACGGCCGCGATGCGCGGGACGAAGACGAGGAGAGGATCGCCTCGAACGATGTGATCCACGAGGATTTGCTGCGATGCCTGCGCGAGGCGCTGCGGTGAATGAACAGCTTCGCACGCGCGTCGCCTGGCTCTATTACATGGAGAACATGACGCAGGCCGAGATCGCAGCGCGTCTGCGCCTGACCCGCGCACGCGTGAACCGCACGCTCGGCGAATGCCGCGAGAGTGGACTTGTCCGCATCACGCTGAACTCGCGTTTCGAGAGCTGCGTCGTGCTCGAGGATAAGCTCCGCCAGCGCGGCCTGCTGCGGGATGCCGTCATCATTCCCACGCCCGAGGATCCGGACCAGCTTTTCGGCCTGCTCGGCAGAGCGGCCGGCGACTACCTGTCCAGGTTCATCGCGATCAATCGCCTCTCGAATATCGGAATCGGCTGGGGCACGACACTGCGCGAGACCATCCGGCACCTGCAACCGGTGGGCGATCCCGATCTGTGCGTCACGTCGATGATGGGCGGGCTGTCGCAGGGGCTCGAACTGAACACATTCGAGATCGCAGGCGAACTTGCCAAGCGCCTTCAAGCGCATTGCCGCTATCTCGCCGCACCTATCTACGCGGCCAGCCCGCGCTCGCGCGACACAATCCTCGCGCAGGAGGTCTTTCAGGAAGTGCTCAAGCGCTGGTCCACAATCGAGCTTGCGCTCTTGAGCATCGGTGACATGACCCCGCGCTCGTTGCTAATCCGGAACGGGCTGCCGCGCGATGTCTCCGTAGACGATTTGAAAGCCAAGGGCGCCGTCGGCGACGTCCTCGGCCAGTTCCTCGATGCGCGCGGCAGACCGATCGGTCACAGCATCAACCGCCGCGCGATTGCGCTGCCGCTCGATCGGCTGGCGAAGGTCAAGACCGTCGCGCTTATCGCCGGCGGCGCCAACAAGACGCAGATCGTCGCCGCTGCGCTTCGTGGCGGCGTCGGTCATGTGTTGATCAGCGACGAGAAGACCGTGTCGGCCGCGCTGAGCCTGATCGACCATGACAACTCGGCGTCTGATGTTTCGGGAAGGCAAAGTTATGCTGCAACGTCCCGTTCGCAATCTAGTTGAACTGTTCGAAGGGACGGATGGTACTCAGACTCATCCATATTGGTTGAGCTCACGTGACGAGTGGGCGCTGCGCACTCGGGTTCTACCTGCGGCGTCAGTGCATCCGAGCGGGATGAGGATGGGCCCGCGACACCACCGGCGGCCCAGTGGTGCAGAATACTGGCTACATGCCGGCTAACACCCTCGCCATGCAGCCGCAGTATCTCGGCAAGTTTTACCAAGACAATCCGAATTGGCAAACCGCCGCCAAACGGCTTCCGCGCGCCGTGTTTGTGGCGCTTACCCCGTCGTACAATGTGTTGCTAATACGCGAGCAGGGAACGCTCGTCCACGTGTTCGATCTAGTGAATCGCGCGCATGATATCGGCTTCGGTGACGCGCCCGCGGAGTTACTGGATTGAGCGGCATCGGAAGTCGCAAAGCCCGCGCGTCGGTTGCGGTCGAGCTTGTGATCTTCGATTGCGACGGCGTGCTGGTCGACAGCGAGATGATCGCGTGCGAGATCGGAGCCGAGGCATGGTGCGAGCTTGGTTTCAACATTTCCGTACAGGATGTCGCTCACCACTTCATCGGCGTGTCGGCGCGCGAGTGGCACGCCGAGGTGGCGCGCCGCTCTGGGATCACGATTCCCGAGGGCTTTGAGGCAGCGGTGGAGGCCAAGACTAGAGCTGCCTTCACAAAAATGCTTCGGCCTATGCCGGGAATTCTGGAGGCTTTAGCCGCCATCCAAATGCCGGTTTGCGTCGCATCGAACAGCACTCCTGATCGGATACGTCATTCGCTCTCGCTCGTCGGACTTATCGATCACTTCGAGCCCCACATTTTCAGCGCGTCCATGGTGAAACGCGGCAAGCCGGCGCCAGATCTCTTCTTGTTCGCGGCCGCAGAAATGGGAGTTGATCCATCCCGATGCGTGGTGGTTGAAGACAGCGTGCCCGGAACGCAGGCCGCTGCGTCCGCTGGTATGGTTGTGCTCGGCTTCTGCGGCGGTAGCCACTGCACGGCCGAACACTCCGATCGGCTGCTGCGCGAAGGTGCCATGCTCACCTGGACCGATATGGCCCGATTGCCGGAGATCCTGAACGCGTAAGGTGCCGCCAGACGCTTTCCCTTTCTGTGTGGAACCGCTCCAGGTTCTATGGATGGCCCGCGTGCCGCTCGCCGGAGCTAACTACTCGCATTCGTGCGGGCGTCTATTGGCCATCACCTGAACAACTTTCTCTGACGGGTTGCCACCATTCATTGCACTCTTTCAACGTACTAGCAGAATGAATATATGGTTGACTTGAATATCGGACGCGCTCTCGGTCGGTCGAGCGTTTTCGTGAATGCTCTTGGATTTGGTGGAAACGTCTTAGGCAATCTCTATGCCCCAGTTGACGAAGTGGTGGCACTCGATACGGTCGCCGCAGCTCTTGAGCTCGGCGTCCGCTATTTCGATACCGCGCCGCTTTATGGGCACGGCCTGAGCGAACACCGACTCGGCCAGGTTCTCCGGCGGTATGCGCGCGATAGCTTTGTGCTGTCGACCAAGGTAGGGCGCCTGTTGAAGCCGCACGGCAAAGTAGCTCCTCCTAAGCTGCCGCCAAGTGAAGGTGGTATCTTTTCGGACGAACTTCCGTTCACGCCAGTATTCGATTTCACCTATGACGGCGTGATGCGTTCGATCGAAGACAGTCAGCAGCGGCTCGGCATGAACTACATCGACGTTGGCATTATCCATGATGCTGACGAATGGACCCACAAGGAGCGATTCAACGAACGACTCGAGGAGGTCCGTATCGGAGCATTGCCAGCACTGCAAAAACTAAAGGAGGAAGGGGTGATTGGAGCCATTGGTGCTGGCGTGAACGAAGCCATGGCCTGCGAACGATTGATGGACATTGGCGAGTTTGACTGTTTCCTCCTGGCCGGGCGCTACACGCTCCTTGAGCAAGGTGCTCTCGACAGCTTTCTTCCCCGTGCGGGTCGTGAAGGCGTTTCGATCATCATCGGAGCGCCTTTTAACTCCGGCATTCTGGCTACCGGAGCGGTGCCACAGGCTCGCTACAACTATTTGCCTGCGCCGCAGCAGGTGCTGTCTCGAGTCACCTTGATCGAACGCGTCTGCGCAACGTACGGGGTACCACTGGCTGCTGCGGCACTCCAGTTTCCGTTGGCTCACCCTGCCGTTGTCACAGTGATTCCTGGGGCTAAGTCGCGCGCCGAAGTGGAAGCGAACACGCGGCTTATGACCCACGAAATCCCGCCCACCTTCTGGAGCGATCTAAAGTCGGAGCGGCTCATTCCATTGGATGCACCGACGCCGTGACCGTCGGCATCGCGGTCACAAAAGAACGCTTCCAGAAATTCCTGGCGCTGAACCGGGGCCAGTGACAGGAGCGATTAGAGTCGCCTACCCCTCGCCTCCGTTAGCAAACCGATAAGCCCAAAGGGCCTGCATCTCTGCAAACCCTTGTTTACTTGGCCCGCCCGGCAGGACTTGAACCCACGAACATCCCGCTCGAAATTTCAAGCGGGATCCGACGACGGTCTCTCCGGTGAACGCATCAGCCGTCGATATCAATCACACCGCTCGCGCCACTTCGACCCTCGGGATAGAAAATACCGGCTCGCCTTTGCCAGACTTTTCGTCGAACTTGATTAGGGGTGGCAGCCAGTTCAGATCTTCCTTCGAAGCAAAATAGTGCTCGCTGATTTCTCGGAATGCGACGCGGTATGTCAATGATCACACAAACCGGACCAGGTGCGATCACGCAAAAGTGGCATCGCGCTTCTCAGCCGTTGTCGCGAAAACCTCGGCGGCGCGTTCCAAACCACTCGGCGCGCCACTGCCCAATCTGGTTCGGGTGGACCTTGAACTGCTCGGAGAGCTCGAACAGGGTCTTGTCGCCCCTGATCGCGGCCAGTGCCACCTTCGCTTTGAACGTTGCTGAATGGTTCCGACGCGGTCGTTTCATACTCTCTGCTCCTCGGCGACGCGGTCGCCTATTAGAGCAGAGCTACCACTTATCCGCCTGTCCGATTACCCGAGACCACTTCTCCAGACAGCACGCCCTGGGGAGCGGTGCGCGTGCCCCAGCTCCCAGAGGTTCCTCAATGCCTCCGTGCGAATTGCGTCCGGAGCCTGAGCGAGGACATCGAAGAATGACCACGTCAAAGCATCTTCACTGTTGGAGCTACAAGCCTTGCGGAACTTGCATTGCATGCCTCCATAAGGTTGGTGTATGAATTTTTGGGAGGCTTCGGCCTCTCTTTTTTTGTGCTGCAACGCGCGCGACTCGCGAGCATCATTAGAAACATCAGTCGATCAAGACCCCGCCTTCGTAGAAGGAATACGGGCCGGCGAAATCGCCGATGGCCCCGGTATGCGTAATCAAGCGGACTCCTTCACGCCAAAGATGCAGCTGGAATCCGGGCGGTTCCATCACGAATTGCGATTGCGCGTCGTCAGCCAGATCCAGCGCCACCTGGTGCGAGGGACTGGGGCATGTCGAGGCGATGGTGCCGCCAAACCGCGTGATGATCGCTCGATGCAAGTGTCCGGAAACGACGCGCTCGACCTGCGGGTGGCCCGCGATGACCGCCTCCAACGCATGGGGATTCGCGAGCCCGACGCGGTCCATGTGCCCGATGCCGGTCCAGAAGGGCGGATGGTGGAGGGCGACAACCGTCGGCTTGGTCGGAGCCGCAGCCAACGTTTCGTCGAGCCATTCGAGCTGCGCCGGATGCAGCGCCCCGCCGCTTTCCTGGGGGATGGTCGAGTCCAGCGCCACGAGCCTGACCGGAAAATCGTCGATCACGTAGTCGACACGACCGGGCCGCTGGCGAAGATAGGCGTGCCCGGGAAATGCCGCGCGCATCCCCTCCGGGTCGTCGTGGTTGCCAGGCATGAGGAACACCGGCATCGGAAGCGGGGCGAGGAGCGCGCGCAGGTTCTCGTATTCATCGGCGCGGCCGAAGTCCGTGAGGTCGCCGGTGAATAGCACCGCGTCGGGCCGCTGCGGGATCTTCAGGAGGTGCGCGACGCAACGCGCCAAGCTGCCCTCGGTGTCGACTACGCGGTAGGAGAGCTTTCCGCCCGCCTTGATGTGCATGTCCGTCACCTGCGCGAGGAGGAAGCGCTTCATGGCCCTTGCCCCGGCACCGGCAGGATGGAGCCCTGCGCGACCGCGAGATGAACGGTTTCTCCGCGCGGCCACACGCGCCGCTCCGTGGTCTCAACGATGAGGGGCGAGGTCCCGCCCGCGTCGACGACGAGCCGGGTGTGGTCGCCCAAGAAAAAGGACGAGATCACCTTCGCCTCGAGATGGTGTTCGCCGGGTCGCACGAGGCGCACGTCCTCGGGCCTGAACATCACCTCGCGCGCCGCGATGCCGCCCAGCGGTAATCGCCCGGTCGCGACGACGAGGTGGCCGTCGACGACTTCGCCGGCAAGGCAATTCATGGTGCCGATGAAATCCGCCACGAACGCGGTGGCGGGGTTGTGGTAGATCTCCTGCGGCGTGCCGGCCTGCGCGATGCGGCCCTTCTCCATGACGACGATGCGATCGCCCAGTGCCATCGCCTCGGCCTGGTCGTGGGTCACGTAGACCGCCGTGATGCCGAGCTGGCGCAGGAGCCGGTCGATCTCCACGCGCAGTTGCTCGCGCAGCTTCGCGTCCAGTGCCGTGAGCGGCTCGTCGAGCAGCAGCGCGCGCGGTCGGATCGCGAGCGCGCGGGCGAGCGCCACCCGCTGGCGTTGGCCGCCCGAAAGCTGGTCGACTCGGCGCGCACCGAAGCTCTCGAGATCGACGAGCTCCAGCATCTCGGCGACGCGGCGGTCGCGCTCGTCCTTCGCCACGTCGCGAACGCGCAGCCCGTAGCCGATGTTTTCCGCCACCGACATGTTGGGGAAGAGCGCGTAGCTCTGGAACACCATGCCCACGCCGCGCTTCTCGATCGGCTGCGGCGTCACGTCTTCGCGGTCGAAGAGCACGCGTCCACCGAAGTCCGGCGATTCGAGCCCCGCGATGATGCGAAGCGTCGTGGTCTTGCCGCAGCCCGAGGGCCCCAGCAGGACGATGACCTCGCCCGCGGCGATGTCGAGCGTGAGCGGCTCGAGCGCGTGCGTGCCGTCGGGAAAGGTCTTGGCGCAGTTCTCGAGGTGGATAGTGACCGCCATATTCACGCCCCGCGCCGTTCGGCCCGCGCCGCGGCCCACTGGAGGGACACGAGGAGCGGGACGATCATCACCAGGAAAATGAGCGTGTAGGCCGAGCCCAGCTCGAGCCGCATCGAGGCGTAGCTGTCCGCGAGGCCCACGGGCAGCGTCTTGGTGAGCGGCGTGTGCAGCATCCACGTGAGGTTGAACTCGCCCATCGAGAGCGTCACCACCATGAGCGAGCCGGCGACGATGCCCGGACGCACGTTGGGCAGCACCACGGACAGGAAGCGCTGGCGGAACGAGGCGCCGAGGCTCGCCGCCGCTTCCTCCAGCGTCTTCAGGTCCACCGCCATCATGACGGCCAGGACCGAGCGCACCATGAAGGGCAACGTGAAGAGCACGTGGCCCACGAGGATGAAGAGCCAGCTCGCGCGGAAGTCACGCCACCCGCCGTAGAGCAGGATCAACGCGAGCGCGGTCGCGAGTCCCGGGACCGCGATCGGGAGCGTCAGGAGCTCCTCGATCCAGCGCGTGAAGCGGCTCTGCGCACGCGCCAGCGCGTATGCGGCCGGTACACCGAAGATCAGTGTCGCGGCGAGGCAGGCGAGCGCGATGCCGATCGAGCGCCAGATGGTCGCGCTGTAGAGGTTCCACACTTCGATCACCCAGCGCAGCGTGAAGCCGCTCTTCAATCCAACGAAGAAATTCTCCGTGATGCCGGCCAGGATCGAGAGCACGACGGGCACGACGAGGAACGCGCACACGGCCAGCGTCACGGCGAGCTGCAACCAGTAGCGACGCGGCTTGCGCATGCCTATCCCGCCGCGGCCACGCCCGCGCCGGCGAGCGAGCGCGCGGCGGCCAGCGCCGCCCAGGTGATGATGCCCAGCACGATCGAGAGCGACGCCGCCATCGAGAAGTTGGCGTAGTTGGTGAACTCGTTGTAGATGGTGAGCGGAAGCACGTTGATCTGCGTGGCGAGCGTGAAGGCCGTGCCGAAGGCACCCATCGATGTCGCGAAGCAGATCGCGCCCGACGAGATGATGGCCGGGGTGAGCGCCGGAAGGATCACGTCGCGCAACACCTGCCAAGTAGAGGCGCCGAGCGAGCGTGCCGCCTCTTCCAGCGCCGGATCGAGCTTCTCGACCGACGCCATGATCGTGAGGATCACGCGCGGAATCGAGAAATAGAGATACCCGATGAAGAGTCCCGCCATGCCGTAGGCGAGGACCACCTTCTCGTCGAAGAGGCGCGTCGTGACGTCGCCCACGAGCCCCTGCCGGCCCACGAGCAGGATGACCAGGAATCCCACAACCACGCCGGGAAAGGCGAGCGGCAGCGTCATGAGGGAGATAAGAACGTCGCGCCCGGAGAAGCGGTTGCGCTGCAGGAAAATGCCGGTGATGAGCGAGAGCGCGAGCGTGACGACGCTCACGCCGGCCGAGAGCGCGACCGTGGAGGCGAGGCTGCGGAAGTAGTTGGCGTTGGTGACGACCGCGAAATAGGCGGCGATCCCGTCCGGGCCGCTCGCGCCCACCTGCACTAACCGCGCCATGGGGAGGAGCCAGAATGCGGCGAACACAGCGAGGGCGGGGACGGCGAGCGCGAGCGCCCGCCGACGGTCGCGTGCTACCGGGTCCATCGAGGAGTTATTGGACTTCCTTGAGGTAGCGGTCGCTGAAGCTCTTCTGCGCTTCGGCCATCTTGCCGTAGTCCACCGGCTTCGCGCGCGCGTATTCTGCATCGGGGAGGAACTTCGATTGCGCCTCCTTGGAGATCGCCGAAGGGCGCACCGGCCGCAGGTACGCGTTCGCCCACACCGCCTGGCCTTCGTCCGACATCAGGAAGTCGAGCACCTTTTTGCCGTTGGCGGCGTTCGGTCCGTTCTTCACCAGCACCATCACGTAGGGCACGATGATCGTGCCCTCCGCGGGAATCACGAACGCGATGTTGGCCTTGTCCTTGTACTTCCCGCGATAAGCGTTGAAATCGTAGTCGAGGAGGATCGGAATCTCGCCCGAGAGGACGCGTGCGTACGACGTCTGCTTCGGCACGATCGGATCGTTCTTCTTCACTTCCTTGAACCACGCGATTGCCTTGTCGAAATTTTCCAGGGAGCCGCCCATCGCCTGGTTCACCGCGACGGCGCCGACATAGCCCACGAAGGCGCTCGCCGGATCGAGGTATCCCACCAGGCCCTTGTACTCCGGCTTGGTGAGGTCTTTCCACGACTTCGGAACCGGCTTTCCCTTCAACGCATCGACATTCACCATGAAACCGAGCGTTCCCGAGTGGATCGTGAACCAGTGGGCTTCGGGCTCCTTGAGCCCCGCGGGAATGTCGTTCCAGTGCGCGGGCTGGTAAGGCGCAGTCACGCCTTCCTTTTTCGCCTGGATGCCGAAGGTGACGCCGAGGTAGGCGATGTCGGCGACCGGGCTCGCCTTCTCGGCGACGAGCTGCGCCAGCGTCTGGCCACTATTCTTGTTGTCCCCCGGCACAGAGATGCCGGTCTTCTCCTTGACCTTGCGAAGCTGCGTTCCCCAATCGGCCCACTCGGGCGGGCAGTTGTAGCAGATGGCGGTCTGGGCCAACGTGGAGCCGGTCGCGAGGACGATGGCGAGGGCGCCGAACAGGCGGGCGGCGAGTTTCATGGTTCTCTCTCCTCTGAGTAAAATTCTCATTTTAGTCGGGGAATCGCATGGGGACGGCGCATTATCGGTCGATCACTGCTCGCCGCCAAGTGCGCTCACCGACATGGGGAAACAGTGATTCGCGAATTCTTTGTCAACTTTTCTTGTCACTTCCGTTTTTGAACGTGTCACGACTCGCACCCTTCACGAACGCACCACTGATTTGGAACCGGTAGATGAAACGAGTGCGTCTCTGCTTTGACGAACGAGGCCGCTTCGCGCATTCGAACAATCCGATACATCCTTCGTGCGTGCCGTTAGCCCGGTGTAACGCCAATCCGGAAATGCTAGCAGCCCGCATCGCTGCCGGCCCTATGTATTCTGTCTATCCCCTGGAAGATTGCTTAGGTACCGTAGCGAACGTGGGAGCCCAACGCTTTCACTGCAGCGATCGCGCTGTAACACGCGAGCATCGACGTCTTGGGATTGTCGGAGGAAGGGACCGACTCGAACCTGATACTGATCGAGCCAGTCTTCCCGCGGATGTTGATGTAGTGCGTGTTGTACTCGAGCGCGGGGTCGGCGATGACCTTCAACCGCGTGCGATCGAAACCGACGCCTGCCATCGAGAGCGTAGCGGCGATGTTCACGTTTGCCGGAAAGTGGGGCACGCCTTCGCGCGCCGTGCCGTTGAAGAGCGTCGCTGGACCGGTGAGACGATCGAGGTCGATGCCGAGGCCTTCAACGAAGGGGATGTTCTTCCACGCCGCGGGTGGTTTGGTGATCACGATCTCGACCTCGTCGACACCGGCGGCGCAGGCAGCCTTGAGCGCGTCGAGCCCACCGATGCCGCCCGATGGAACGTATAGCAATGCGCCGCCGCGTGCAGCCAGTATCTCCAGGCGTGACCGCAGCGCGTCGTCGCAGAGCGCGCCGCCCGACAGCACGATCACCGAGATGCCGGCTTCGAGCAGTGCAGCCGCGTATTGCCGCACTGCGTCATGAGACGCCGCCTCGATGACCACGTCCGGTCCGAGCCCGACGAATGACTCGAGGGTCGTCGCGAACGGGACGCCAAATTCCCGCGCGAGCGGCTTTCCGCGAGAGGCCTCGCTCCTTCCGAGGATGCCCACAACGCGCGCATCGCCGAACGCGCCGCCCCGTGCTTGGTCGAGGATGAGCCGGGCGATCACGCCGCCGCCAACGATGCCGATCTGCATGGCCCCGATTGTGCCACGCCCGAAGGCGCCAAATTGCATCTGCGCCGCGCGCGGGATTAAGATGGCCTGCGGAAAGCGTTGCTACGGAGGGGTGCCCCAATGGCTCGACGACTTTCAGTACTTGCCGCGCTGCTCGCGCTTGCCGCGTCCAGCGCGCTCGCAGCTTACCCCGAACGTCCGATCAAGCTTATCGTGCCGTGGGCGGCTGGCGGCGACACCGATAGCATCTACCGGTCGTTCGCGCCACATCTCCAGAAGTATTTGGGCGAAACGGTCGTGATCGCCAATGTCGGCGGCGCGTCCGGCACGAAGGGCGCCAAGGACGCGAAGGACTCGCCCGCCGACGGCTACACCATTTTCGCCGTTCACGACTCGATCCACTCGACGTACTACAGCGGAGTCGCGGACGTGAACTACGTCGACTTCGAGCCGATTTGCCTCGTGTCGGCGACGCCGTCGATCATCACCGCCAGCCCGAAGACTCCCTGGAAGGACATGAAGTCATTGATCGCCGACGCCAAGGCGAAGCCCGGGCAGATCACCGTAGGCGCGACTCTCGGGTCGACGAGTCACTTCTTTCCAGCAATGGTCGAGAAAGCGGCGGGCATCAAGTTCAAATATGTCTCGTACGAGGGCACGGCGCCGCGCATGAACGCGCTGCTCGGTGGTCACATCGAGCTTGCCGAGTCGAACCTGACCCAGAAAGGCAAGGCCGACGCGGGCGAGCTCAAGTTCCTCGCCATCGCGTCCGACAAGCGCAGCCCGGAAGTCCCCAATGTGCCGACGCTGAAGGAGCTCGGCATCGACGTCACCTACGCCATCAATCGCGGCCTCCTGGTACCCAAGGGGACACCCGCGGAAGTGCGGGCGAAGCTCGGCGCCGCGTGCGCGGCGGCGGCCAAGGAGCAGGGTTTCGCCGATGCGATGAAGATTCAGGGCACGCTGGTCAACTACCTCGACAGCAAGGCCTACGCCGACTTCTTGAAGCAGAACGACGCGCTCAATAAGAGCCTTGCGAATGACCTCGGGCTGCTAAAGCGCTGACCCGAGAGCGTCTCTTCATCAGAGTCCGACGCGGCGATGCTCGGCCGTGATGGCATCGCCGCGCTCGTGATCCTTGGCGCCAGCGTGGGGCTGTTCGCGCTCACGCTCGGGCTCAAGGACAATCCGCTCGTTCCAATCGGGCCGGGGTTCTATCCGCGGCTCGTCCTCGGCTTGACGGCCGCACTGGCGCTGGGACTTTTCATTTCGGATGTCATGGCGCGGCGGCGCCGCCACGTCGCGCCTGCGATCGGGCAGCCGAACTATCGGCTGGTCGTGTTGCTCTTCCTCGTCTTTGGCGTGTACGTGGCAGCGCTGCCATTCCTCGGTTTTCGAGTCGCGACCTTCCTGTTCGTCGGAGGCGCGCAAGCAGCGCTGGACCTGCCGCGCGACCGACGGCGGTGGATCGTAGTGCTGGCCGTTGCGCTCGTTACCACGGCGCTGACGTACTTCGTCTTCGAGCGCTATCTTTCCGTGCTCCTGCCGCGGGGCCGGTGGACCGGGTTCTGAATCATGTTGGAATTGCTTGCCGCGGGCCTCGTGAACGTCGCGCAGATGAAGTACCTCGTGCCGCTCATCGTCGGCACGCTGGCCGGTGTGATCGGCGGTGCATTGCCGGGCGTAACCATCACGATGACGATCATCGTGGTGCTGCCGTTTACGTTCGGCCTCGACTCGCTGCAAGGCCTCGCCGCGATGACCGGCGTGTACGTCGGCGGCTCGGCGGGTGGCCTCATTACCGCCGTCCTGCTGGGCATCCCGGGCACACCGTCGGCGATCGCGACCACGTTCGACGGCTACCCGATGGGCAGGAAGGGCGAACCGGGCCGGGCCATATGGCTCGGCGTGTGGGCGTCGTTCTTCGGCGGACTGCTCGGCGGCGTGTTCCTCATCGCCGCGACCGGGCCGCTTGCACGGTTTGCGCTTCAGTTCGGGCCGTGGGAATACTTCTCCCTGTTCATTCTCGCGCTGTCGATGGTGGCGGGGTTGGTCGGGACGTCGCTTCTCAAGGGCCTGCTCGCCGGAGCGCTCGGGCTCGTGGTCACCGTGCTCGGCAACGATCCGATCCTCGGAACGCCGCGGCTCACCCTGGGAATGCCGGCGCTGGAGGGCGGCGTGCAGTTTCTGCCGGTGCTGATCGGCGTTTTCGCGTTCGCGCAGATCATGGCGGACGTCGAGAAGATGGGCGGTGCGGCCAAGGCAGGGCAGGTCGTGCAGACGATGACGAGCCTCGCGGTCTCGCATTTCAAAGTCATCGTCGAGATCATATCGCGACCGTTTCTTCTGTTGTGGTCATCGTTCATCGGCGTGCTGATCGGCGTGTTGCCCGCGGTCGGCGGCAGCGCCGCGAGCATGATGGCCTACGATCAGGCCAAAAAGTTCTCCCGCCGCCCCGACCAGTTCGGCAGCGGCGTCCCCGAGGGCATCATCGCTTCGGAGTCGTCGAATAACGCCAACGTGGGCGGGTCGCTCGTCACCATCATGGCGTTCGGAATACCCGGTGACGCGGTGACGGCCGTGATGCTCGGCGCGCTGACGATTCACGGCATCCAGTCCGGGCCGCTCTTCATCTTGCAGAACCCCCAGCTCGCGTACGGGATCTTCGCGGCCTACCTTCTCGCGCATCCGATCATGGTCATCATCATCGGCCTGGGGGCGCGGTGGATGCTGCGCGTGGTCAGCGTCCCGCAGGGGGCGCTGTTTCCCGTGGTGCTGGTGCTTTGCGTCATCGGCGCGTTCGCGTTGGACAACACCATGGCGAACGTCTACATCCTGGCTGCGTTCGGCGTGCTGGGCTACGCGATGGCGAAATGCCAGTTCCCGCTTGCGCCGTTCATCCTCGGTGTGATCCTCGGCGATCAGATCGAGATCAACCTCGTGCGCGCGGTGATGACCGACGCCAACCCGTGGTTGTTTTTCACTCGGCCGATCTCGGGTGTCTTGCTCGCGCTCTCCGTGATCTCGATCGTCGCCGCACTTTGGCAACATCAACGCTTCGTCCGTCGCACGACGGCCACCGCAAACGGCGATACCGACTACTGAGCAGGCCACCTTGGCGCTAACGCCGCGTTCGCCAGCGCCACATGCTTCGATCAGACAGCCGCTCTCAGAGGATTACCCAGGCTACGGCGCACGCAAGCTTTCCAAAAACTTGGGTCGATTGACGTTGCTTGAGCCTCATCGAGTAAAGGCGTCATCTGTCGCGCCTCCTTATTCGGAAGGAGCCGCCTCTGCGGCGATGATGCAGCCAAAATCTTCTCCCTCCCAGCGCTGCGCGTCGCGCCAGTAGAAGGTGAACCGGATGGTCATTCCTGCCGACAACGAAGCGGTCAGCAAGTCTGCTCGATGCACTCCGAGGTCGGTGTCCACGGTTGCCGTGTCAGTGAACGTACGCCACGCATCTGTACTCCAATGGATGAGCGCCGCAGCCAATACTTCGATTCGCAGCGTCTTCCCCGGCGTCAAGCGCCTGCACTTATTATTGAAGCGCCACATGGCGAGCGAAGAGCCGACGCGTTCAACCTGATATCGCTGCACCGGTTGGGGCGGCAGATCGAAGACCTTGTCGTCGCGCAATGAGCGCCGGAGCTTGATGTACTCCGCATGCGCCCAAACGAGCGGCATCGCAGCACCGGTCGGTCGGCCGTTGAAAAGGTCCCGCTCCGGCAGATCGACGCTGTCCCAAACTTGCTCTGGAATCAGCCGGCCCGAGCTCGATTGCGCGGCTATCGTCTGTCCGAGTCGCCCGGCGACC
>DASXQW010000073.1:0-5006 GCA_036506975.1 Casimicrobiaceae bacterium
GCACCCATTTGCCGTGATCGCCGTGCGATCATAATAGCGCGCATACACGTCCACGCTACGCAGGCACAGTTTCCGTGAGCGATCGCGTCACAGTCATCGTCGGCCATCGTGTCGGGAAGGTCGAGGCTGTCCGCCGTCTCAAAGAGGGCTTCGCCCACACCAAGGGTCACCTGATCGCGATCGAGCAGGAGACCTGGGAAGAAGATACGTTGCGCTTCCACATGCGCGCGCTCGGTCAAACTGCAACGGGGACCATTGAAGTGCTGGAGGACGCTCTGCGCATCGAAGTGTCGTTGCCTTGGCTCCTGGCGAAGGCAGCGAAACGCCTTCTTCCAATATTGCGCAAGGAAGCGACGCTGCGCCTGGAGAAGAAATAAACGTGCAGAAAACCATCAAATCGCGCTACGGTCTGCTAATCCGCAGGTCCCTGGTTCGAGCCTAGGCTGGGGAAAGCCATGTTCTCGCATCAATAGGCAGCTTCAGCTGCAACTCGGCGCCCATGGATTGATCAGGATTGACTTTCCCATATATTCCTATGTATCCGTAATCGGACGCGGGCGCCGAGGATTCAGGAAATGCAGATGGCTTCATTCAATGCGATCGTCATTGGAGCAGGGCATAACGGCCTCACCTGTGCCTGCTATCTTGCCAAGGCTGGGCTCAAGGTCCTCGTCCTCGAGCGCTACCATGCCGTTGGCGGCATGACGATCTCCGAAGAGATCGCCGCCCTCGGCTTCCTGTCTGACGTCCATGCGAGTGGCTATCTCGTGGCAAAGCTCTCGCCGGCGCCGGAAGAACTCGGGCTCGCCGAGCACGGCCTGAAGCTGATCACGCCCGACCCCAACTGGGCTCAGGTCTTTCCCGACGGGCGCTTCTTCACCATCGCGCGCGACGTTGAGTCGACGGTGGCGAGCATCGCTAAATTTTCCGCCCGCGACGCCGACACTTGGCGCTTGCTCTACGCCCGCTATGTCGCGGCCAAGCCGGCAATCGTCGCCGCCATGAACAGCGCCCCGGAGAGCCTGGCCGCCGAGCTGAGCGTCTCGCATGGCGCGAACGGCTATCGCTTCCTCATGCAAAGCGCCCGGTCTTGGGTCGAGGAGACCTTCGAGAGTCCGGAGATGCGCCTCTTCTTCGCCTCGGCCGGGCTCCATGCCGGCCTCGCCCCCGACGATGCGCTCGGCGGCAATTTCGGCTGGCTGTTTGTCTCGGCCATCCAGGATGTCGGCGTCAGCATCGTCGAAGGCGGCATGCACCAGGTGACACAGGCGCTCGGCAAGGTGTTGGCGGCCCACGGCGGCGCCATTCGCACCGGGGCCGAGGTTACGGCGATTGAGATGGCGAAAGGCCGCGCCGTCGGCGTGCGTCTCACAAATGGGGAGCGGATCGCCGTCGACGGGCCAATCGTCTCAAACGCCGACCCGCGCCACCTCGTCCTCGATCTCCTCGGCGAAGCCGTGGTCGGCGAGGAGATCGCGGGCCAGATCCGGCACTATGAGTGGGGCCCATCCTTCTTCGGCATCTACGCCGCGCTCGATCGCCCTGTCGCCTTCAAGGCAGGGCCGGAGCCAGGCAAGGTCGGCTACGTCCATGCATCGGAGCTCTCACTCGACCATCTCGCCGAGAGTTTCGTCGACATCCGCGCGAGCCGGCTTCCCGCCCATCCCATGGTCGGCATCATCAATGAGGCGGCCATGGATCCGAGCCGCGCGCCTGCCGGCAAGAGCCTGATGAAATTCATCGTCCATTTCGTGCCCTACCGCGTCACCGGCGACGCGGCGGGCCGGATCAGCGGCGGGGCTTGGGACGCGATCAAAGACGTCTATGCCGACAGCATTCTCGATTGGCTCGACGACGCCTTCCTGCCAGGGCTCCGCCGCTGCATCGTTGCCCGCAGCATCCAGTCGCCGGTCGACTACGAGCGGCGGATGCCGAGCGCGGTCCGCGGCACCCACCAGCACGGCGCGTTCCTGCCGTACCAGGTCGGCGCATTCCGTCCGACGCCGGAGATGAGCCGGTATCGCTCGCCGGTCGCCAACGTCTATCTGTGCGGGGCAGGCAGCCATCCCGGTTCGGGCATCACCATGTGCCCCGGCCGCAATGCGGCGGTAGCGGTCTGCTCCGACCTCAAGCTCGCGTTCCCGGGAGAGTTATTTGTGCCCGCGTGATCATCTCAGACATCAGGACCGGTCCGGTCGCGTTGTCGGTGGAACTTGTAGTGGCCTTTGCGCGGGAGAACGTGTTCAACTTCAAAAACATTTCGCGCCAGCGCTTCGTCGGCTCTCCAGCTTATCCTAGCAGTTCAACAGGGGCCACTTGCCGACAATTGCGTGAACAGCCGACCTTTTGCACCACCGTATGGTCAACCCAGCCATTTCCTCTGCACTCTCCTACAAGGTTGCGCCCCGAATCAGAGTAGCTAAGCGATCCTCTACGGTCGTCGCGTTTCGATTTGCGAAATGATTAGTTGGGCGATTTTCCAATCGACTGAGATTCTAAATAGGGAGAACCCGATGTTCGCTGCTTCATTTGCGCCTCGCCGCTGTTCGCTCGTCTCCTTGTTTGCTCCGATCGCGTTCGCGTTAAGCTCGTCGCTCGCCTTCGCCGACGGCACTGGTTGGTATAACTCTTCGCAGATCGCGAAGGGCCGTTTCGAATATTCGCAGAAGTGCGCGGTATGCCACGGCGCACAGCTGCAGGGAACGGGCGCGCCACCGCTAAAGGGAAAGCCGTTCGAGTTGCAATGGAACGGCCGAAAGCTAGCCGAGCTCTACGAGTACGTGCATAACAACATGCCGCTCGGCCTTGGGGCGTCGTCGCCGGCACAGGAGTATGCGGACATCGTTGCCTACATCCTCGCGCAGAGCGGACTGCCCGCAGGCAACGAGATGTTCACCCCGAGAACGCCGATGGACCGCGTGCTCGAATTGCCGGGGACATCCGCATCCGCCGCCGCGGCCGGAAGCATGGTTCCCGGGCAAGTCAAGATTGGCGCGCTGTTCGGAGCGCTGGCCCAGCCGACGACCAACAAGCCCACGCAAGCCGAGCTCGATGCCGCCGACACCGCGACCACGAACTGGCTGATGTACAACAAAGGCTATCGCGGCGAACGTTATTCGCGGCTGAAGCAAATCAATACGCAAAACGCCAGCAAGCTGCGCCCGACCTGCATGTTTCAACTGGGCGAGCTCGGCACGTTCTCGACCGGACCGGTGATGTACGACGGCATTCTCTATGCGACGACGCACCTCGGTACGTATGCGATCGATGCGACGACCTGCAAGCGGATCTGGACACAGCATCACGTGGCGCAGGGACCGGAAATGAATGCCACCAACAAGGGCGTGGCCATCGCCGGCGGTCGCGTGATCCGCGGCTCGCAGGATGGCTTCCTCTACGCGCTCGACGCCAAGAGCGGCGAGCAGCTATGGGAGCGGCAAGTTGCCGATTGGAGTGTTGGGGAAGGTGTAGGCGCCGCGCCGATCGTATGGAACGACATCGCATACGTCGCGAAGGCGGGCGGCGATTGGGGCATCAAGGGACGAATGATGGCTTTCAAGGTCGAGGACGGCTCGCTCGCTTGGACGTTCGATCTGATTCCGAGGCCAGGCGATCCGGGCGCCACGACGTGGGACAACCCCGAATCGATGGAACACGGCGGCGGCGCCGCGTGGGTCACGTACGCGCTTGATCGCGATACCGGGACGCTGTTCGTGCCGGTGGGTAATCCCGGTCCCGATTACAACAACAAGATGCGCCCCGGCGCGAACCTGTTCACGATCTCGACGGTGGCGCTCGATGCGCGCACCGGCAAGCTCAAGTGGTGGTACCAGCTGCGGCCGAACGACGAGCACGATTGGGACGCGACCGTGGCGATGATGTTCGACGCGGGCGGCAGGAAGCTCGTCGCCACCGCAGGCAAGGAGGGCATCCTGCATGTGGTCAATCGCGACGACGGCAAGCTCGTGTTCAAGCTGCCGATGACGACCATTCTCAACCACGACGTGCCGATCACGCCGGAGGGCGTGCGCGTGTGTCCGGTGGCGGGCGTGCAATGGAACGGCCCGGCCTACAGTCCGATCACCGGCCTCTTGTACGTGAACGCGATCGACTGGTGCACGGTGTTCAAGCAAGGGCCGGCGCCGAAGTGGGTGGCGACGGTACCCTATACGGGCCTTGCGAACGGGTGGGGCACGAACGACCCGATCAGCAAGTGGTCCGGTTGGATCAATGCGGTTGATCCCAAGACGGGAAAGATGGCATGGCGCGTCAAGCGGCCGACGCCGATGTACGCCGCGCTCACGCCCACGGCGGGTACCGTGATCTTCACCGGCGACTTGAGCGGCAACTTCCTGGTGCTGGACGCGCGCACCGGTAAGCAGCTCTACAGCTTCGACACCGGTGGCCCGATCGCCGGCGGCGTCATCACCTACGAGGTGAAGGGCAAGCAGTACGTGGCCGTGGCGTCGGGGCACAGCGGCGGCTCGATTCCGCTGACGGGCAGCACGACGATCGTGATATTCGCGCTGTAGGCTTCGTCCGATGCTGGTCGCGCGGCTTACTCGAGCGGATGGCGCCAGCGCAGTCCGGGAAGCGGCTGTAGCACCGGTCAGGAAATCGGACATGTACTCACAGGCGGCGCGCGAGCAGTTACGATGGACGCGGCATGATGCCAGAAACAGCAAGCCCCGCCGGAGCGGGGCCTTAGTTGGCGCTGGATCAGTTAGTGCCTCCGGCGGGACAAACCAAGTGCTGCGAAGCCGAGGCCGAGAAGGGCGAGGGTACCGGGTTCGGGCACCTGACTAGCTGTCCCAGTGACTTCCACTCGAAGCGCGGTTGAGCTCTCATCGTTATTGACGATGAAATCCAGGGTGTTCGTAGCGGCTATGAAGCCGGCCCTCAAATCGATGACTCAGCGAGTTCCGACAGAAAGCCACTGAGCGGGCGCGCCCGCACTCCGAGCTCCGCTGGTCCGCTCTTCGGATCGCGCATCACCTTGTCCGTTT
>DASXQW010000074.1:0-24969 GCA_036506975.1 Casimicrobiaceae bacterium
CGACGAATAGTTTTCAGCGCCGCCCGGCACCGTGATCGTCGTGCTGCCGCCGATGTCCGACGCCTGCGGAACCGGCGAGCTTGTCGCAAGCTGCCGGGTGCCGTCGAAACCGACCGAGCCCGTCGTCTTGCGGAAGTAATACGTGCTGCAGGCGTTGCCCGTCACGCCGACCTGCGAGCTCGCCTGCACCGCCGATCCGCTGTTCTCGGTCCAGTTGATGCTGGCGTTGTTCGTGCCGGGATTGGGCGCGATGAAGGGATTGGTCGCCGTCGCCGTGAGCGTCACCGAGCCACTCGCGCTCGCTGCCACGCTGCCGATCGTCCAACTCACGGTGCCGTTGATGTTGCTGCAGCCGCCGGTACAACTGCTGAACGCGAAGCCCGCGGGCAGCGTGTCGGTGATCGTTACACCCGTCGCGCCTGCGGTGCCGTAGTTGTGATAGGCGAGCGTCCAGGTCACCGAACCCGCCGGCGCGATCTGCGTCAGGTTCGAGGTCTTGATCAGGGTAAACGCCGGCGCCGTCGGGGGCGGAATCGCCACCGCGATCGTGCTCGACGCCGTCTTGTTGACCGGATTGCCTGCTGGATCGACTGCGGAAATCGTCGCGCTGTTGGTGAGCGACGAGCTCGCGTAGTTGGTGTTGACCGTGAGCGTGACGCTGCCCGTCGCGCCTCCGGCGAGCGTCCCGAGCGTCCAGGTCACGGTGCCGCTCGTGTTAGCGCAAGTGGCGCCGCCGCAACCGACAAAGGTCACGCCGGCGGGCAGCGTGTCGCTAATCGCTGCGCTACTCAACTGAACTGTCGAATCGTTCGAATACGCGAGCGTGTAGACGAGCTGCGTCGCGCCGTCGGGCGCGATGCTGTAGGTGCTGGGCGTCTTGGCGAGTGAGACGCGCGCCGAATCGACCGCGATGGCGATCGGGGCGCTGGTCAGCATCCCGAAGCTCGTGTTCGCCGTCGCCGTATTGCTGTAGTTGCCCGACGTCGCGGGCGCGGTCGCGCGGAAGACGAGCGTCGCGTTGCCGCCGCTCGCGATACTCACCGCCGGCGAGAAAGTCCAGGCCAACACGCCGCTCGCGCCGCCGGCGGGGGAGGTTGTCGGCGCCAGCGTTCCGCCAAGGTTGCTCGTGAACGTGAAACCTGCGGGCAGCGTGTCGTCGATCTCGGTCAGCGTGATCGACGAGCCCAGCGGATTCGCGATCGTCAATGTGAAGTCGACGCTCCCGCCCGTTACAACGCTGCTCGCGCTTGCCGACTTCGAGATTGTCGGCGCGACGCCGCAGGTATTGAGCGCAACGCCGACCAACGCGGTCTGCGTTCCGGTGACGCTCGGGTTGCCCCACCAGTCTTCGCTCGCCGAAGGCGCGATCGGCGGCGAGTGCGCAGGCACGACGGCATACGAAGTCCCGCCGACGTAGATGCGATTCTGGCCGTCACCCGTCACATAGGAGAACGTGCGGTTGTCGATGCCCGAAGGCGTCATGCCATCGTCAACCTTGGTGTTGTCGTCGACCGCCTGCACGCCGATCAGGTATTGACCCTTGGCAAGGCTCGTCGCATTCCAGCTCGCCGTCCAGGTGTTGAACGAGCCCGTCTTGAGCGCCGCGTCGGCCGCGAGCGTCCACGCGTTGCCGTCGTCGGCCTGGCCGTTGCCGTCGGTGTCGTAGTAGTAATAGAACCGCACCGATTTGACGGAGGGCACAACTTTGCCGTTGATCACGGCCAACGTGTCCTGCACCGTCGCCGTCAACGTGTAATTACCCGGACAGGTGTTCGGTCCGGTTGCGGTGACCGCGGAGACAATCGGCTGCGAGTACGGCGCGCTCTGATCGAACGAGATGTAGTCGCCGAACGGCGCCGGCTGCCCGCTGGCGCCGATCCACGCCCTGTTGATCGCGCAGTCCTTCTGGAACGGATTGTTGAGGCTGTTGGCCGTGCAGAAGATCATCGAGATCGGCGTGCTGCGCGTGATCTTCGGTCCGCCGAGGCTGGATGCATCGAGCATCGCGACCGGAATCTGGTAATCGATGAAGTACTCGTTGCAAGGACTGGTGGTCACGACCTTCGAGCGCGTCGTGCCGTAGTCCCACCTGGTTTCGGCCGCGCCGTTGGGCCACGACGCGGCGGGTGTGTTGGTTCCCTGGAAATTGAGTATCTTGTTGGTTCCCGAATCGATGAATGCGGTCGGGTTGTGCGCGATCAGCTTGACGTTGGTCGGATCGCCGATGTAATCGAGCGATTGCGTCGGCAGCTTGCTCCAGATGCCGGCGATGCGATCGATGGCCGCGGAGGGAGAGCCCGACGACCCGTCGAGATGCGCCGCGAGATCGGCATAGCCGTCGCCATCGACGTCGAAGAGCACACTCCACAGCGCGGAATTCCATGGATCGGTCGCGCCGAACGTTCCGGCGGAAGGGCCGGTCGCGTAGGTGTTGGCGATCTGCTCCACGCGCCAGCGGAACATGATCGTGTCCTGGCTGCCGTCGAGCGCTGCTCCCTGCCGCAGCGAGTAATAAATGCTGGGGAAAGTCTTGTCGATGCACGAGGACGAGACGTTGACGTAATTCTGCGGCGCGGTGCCGCCATTGGAGGGATCCTGCGTGCGCGGGTCGGCGATGTCGTTCTGGAAGCGGGTGTACGGAAGCCATTCGCCGCAAGCTGCGCCGCATTGCTTGGGGTCGGCGGGTTCCGCGGGCCAGAGCACCGGCGGGAAATGCACCGCGGCCGAGCCCCAATACGGCGGATAGGGATCGGGATGCGCGGTGTTGCTCACGACCGCGAGGATCGACAGCGCCGCGGTCGCGAGGCGAACTGCCCAACGTCTCATGCGCGACGTCTCGCGAATGCCACGTGTGAGTCGATTCCGTACGCTGGAATTAAACTTTTCATCGCCCGCCCTGAGTCTTATGGTTATGCACCAAGCGCGAGCCCTCGCCGCCTGAACTCCAGGCTGGGGCGCTGCGATCGGTTGAATCCCTGGTCCTCGAACTCAAGGCATGTGCAATTGTTATGCCACGCTGTGGTGCACACCCTCGCGCATCGATGGTTCTTGGCGTCTGAGACAGGGCGAATCTCGCGCAGAGCAGTCGGGCCGCATGCGTGGGGTGCCGATCAGCGGCAGCTAATGCCACTTCCACGGCGCATTGCAGAGGCACCGCGCGCCTCCTTGCGCCGCGCGAAAACACGTCGAGCCGGACGTGCCGGCTCGATCAGATTTGCGTGAAGAGCGTGTTTGAATCAGGCGGTCGTGAGCGCACCGCTTTGATAATCGCGGATTGCCTGCTCGATTTCTTCGCGGGTATTCATCACGAACGGCCCGTACTGCACGATCGGTTCGAGCAGCGGACGGCCCGCGAGCAGGATGACCCGGCCGCCGTCGGGTCCGCCCGCCAGCTCGACGCTCTCGCCGTCGGACAACACGCCCGCGCTGTGCGTCTTGAGCAAGCGCCGCGAGCCTTCGGGACCGATTTCGACGCTACCCTCGAACGGATACACGAACGCGTGATAGCCGGCAGGCACGGAGTGCGCGAACGTCGCGCCGGCAGGGAGCTCGACGTCGAAGTACAACGGATCCGTGGTGAGCCCCTGGATCGGGCCCGGCGTGGCGCGGCCGTCCTGCACGAGCGTCCCGGCGATCACCTTGACGCGTCCGCCACCGGGCAAGGTCACGACCGGAATCTCATCGGCCTGAATGTCGCGATAACCCGCCGGTTTCATCTTTTCCTTCGCCGGCAGGTTGATCCAGAGCTGGAAACCGCGCATGCGGCCGGCTTCCTGCTGCGGCATTTCGGAATGCACGATGCCGCGTCCCGCGGTCATCCATTGCACGCCACCACTCTTGAGATCTCCGGTGTGGCCGAGATGGTCTTCGTGCCGCAGGTGCCCATCGAGCATGTAGGTCACCGTCTCGAAACCGCGGTGCGGATGCGCCGGGAAGCCGGCGATGTAATCGTCGGGGTTCTCGGTGGAGAAATGGTCGAGCATCAGGAACGGGTCGAGCCGCGCCCAGGCCGTCTGGCCGAGGCTGCGACGCAATTTGACACCCGCCCCATCTGAGGTAGGAATCGCTTCGATCGCGCGCTGCAGGGTACGTGTCTTCATGATGTCTTCCATGTGTGGTCAAGAGGTCTGGCGGTCAAGCCCCGGGGTCCTCAAGCTGCAATCGCCTCGGGCGCGGCAAGGCGTTCGATCACGCGCTGCGCTTCGGACAACGCCGCTGCTTTCCGCTCCGTGCCGATCGCAAGACCCTCGGCATAAACGAATTCCACGTCGTCGATGCCCAGGAAGCGCAACATGTCGCGCACATACGTGGTCTGGGTATCGAGCGGCGTACCTGCGTAGAGTCCACCGCGCGTCGCGAACACGTAGGCCTTCTTGCCGGTCAAGAGGCCAACCGGACCCTTGTCGGTGTACTTGAAGGTTGCGCCGGCGCGGGCAATGTGGTCGATATATGCCTTGAGGGTCGACGGCACCCCGAAGTTGTACATCGGCAATCCGAGCACCAGGATGTCGGCCTGCTTCAGCTCGTCGATCAAGGCGTCGGAGTAGTTGACCACGGCCTGCTGCCCGGGAGTGCGCTCGCCTGGCTTGGCCAGGAAGGCGTCGAAGCGTTCGGCGTCGAGGTGCGGCACCGTGTCTTCCGCGAGATCGCGGACCAGAATTTTCGCGCCCGGGTTGCTCGCGCTCCACGCAGCGACGAACTCATCGGCAAGCCGGGTCGACTGGCCATGCTTGGAAAAGATACTGGCGTTGATTTGCAGCAATGTCATGGTTCACCTCCACGTTTTAGATGCTGCTATTGAATCATTTACTCAATCGATAAAAAAGCATAAAATCTCCGTCAAAACCATTCAATTATTCGATCAATTGCCCATGGCCGAGGCGCCGCTCGGCAACCTTCCCGCCAATCTCCGCATCACGCTGGAGCAGTGGCAGGCGCTGCAGGCCGTCGTCGACCATGGCAGCTATGCCCGCGCGGCCGAAGCCCTGCACAAGAGTCAGTCAGCGGTCACTTATGCGGTGCAAAAGGTCGAATCGCTGCTGGGCGTGAAGGCCTTCGAGATGCGCGGCCGCAAGGCCGTGTTGACCGAGGCCGGGCAGGTGCTTTACCGGCGCGCGCGCACGCTCATCGAGGAAGCCGTCGCGCTCGAGCGCGGCGCAGCGGGCATGACGGCGGACTGGAAGCCGGAAATACGCCTTGCCGTCGAGGTCATCTTCCCGACTTGGCTGCTATTGCAATGCCTTGCGGCTTTCGCGAACGAGCGTCCGGAGACGCGAATCGAGCTCTACGAAACCGTGCTCGGCGGCACCGACGAAGCGCTCCTGCAAGGCAAGGTGGATATCGCGATCGGATCGCAGGTCCCCGCGGGGTTTCTTGGCGATCCGCTGATGCGGCTGCGCTTCATCGCAGTCGCGCACCCCGAGCATCCGCTGCATCGCCTCGGGCGCGAGCTCACCCAACGCGACCTCTCGCGACACCGCCAACTGGTGATTCGAGATTCGGGCACGCAACGCACCCGCGCGGGCGGCTGGCTCGGCGCGGAGCAGCGCTGGACGGTCAGCAACAAGGCCACCTCGATTCGCGCCGCGACCATGGGGCTAGGCTTTGCGTGGTATCCGGAAGAGAATATCCGCGACGAGCTCGCAAGCGGCGTGCTCAAGCCGCTGCCGCTCAAGGAAGGCGCCGAAAAGTGGGCAGAGCTCTACCTCGTGTTCGCGGAGCGCGATTACGCCGCTCATGACACGCTGCGCCTCGCCGAGATCATCCGCGAGGCGGTGGCGAGCGAGTGCGCACGACAAACGGCGACGGACGCGACTGCGTCCCGTGGCGCCGGAGTGGCGCGCGGGGCGGCAGCAAAACGCCGCGTGCCGGAATAGGCTTCCTGCGGTGCATGTTTGCCGTTATTGAGCCGCGGCGCGTGGCGCTGCGGCGAACGTCCGCTTTCAACCTTCAGAGGAGGATCCCATGAATAAGTGCCTGCGCGGGCTCCTCGGCGGCGCATTGTCGCTCGGGCTTTGTCTTTGTGCGCCCAACGCGGGCGCGAGCTTCCACACCTACCAGATCAACCAGATCTATTCCAACGCCGACGGTACGATCCAGTTCGTCGTTCTGCACGAAGTTGCGGGCAACAACAACGAGCATTTTCTGGGAGGCCATACCTTAACCAGCACGCAAGGCGGCACGACCCAGACCTATGTCTTCAACCACGATCTGCCGGGCGCGTCGATGGGAGGCTATGGCGGCACGCCCACGCCCACCGCGTTCACGTATGTTCTCATCGCCACGCAGGGCTTCGCGGCGCTTGGCCTGGTCACGCCGGACTACGTGATCCCGAACGGCTTCCTTCCGCTGACGAACGGCACGATCAATTACGCCGGGGTCGATCAGGTGAGTTACGCGGCACTGCCGACCGACGGCACGAGCGCGATCGATCACGACCGAGTGGTCGTCCAGAATCTGGCGATCAACTTCGCCGGCGCCTCCGCCTCCGTGACTGCGGCTCCGCCACCACCTCAGGCGGGAATCGCGGTGGAATATTACTACGATGTCTGGAACTTCTACTTTATGACTTCATTCGCGGCCGAGATCGCCGCGTTGGACGGTGGCGCCTTTGGCGGCGCGTGGAAACGCACCGGACAGACGTTCAACGTATGGCCGTCAGCAACCAATGCTTCCGCGGTTCCGACCTGTCGCTTCTTCAGCATCGCCTTTGCACCGAGGAGCTCGCACTTCTACACGCCGTTCGCCACCGAATGTGCGTTGGTCCAGACGGACCCGGCTTTGCATGCAGCTTGGGAGTACGAGGCGATCGCCTTCTACATCCAGCTTGCCGACGCCAACGGTCTGTGCGGCGGCGGCACGATCCCGCTCTATCGGGCCTACAACAATGGCATGGGCGGGGCGCCCAATCATCGCTACACGACGAGTCTGACGATCTTGAATCAGATGCTCGCCGCCGGATGGGTGTTCGAAGGCAACGGCGATACGAAGGTCTTCGCGTGCGTGCCACAGTGAAGGGTCCGTAGCCCGGGCTGACCCAGGGCCGCGGCTGAGCCCGGGCCGCGGCGCTGAATTGGCGTCGCGGTGTGCGAATAAATTCGCACCTACGAAAATCTGGCTGATTCGCGCGCGCCGGCGTACAAACGGCTGGTCCGCGGCACGCCGGCCAGCAGATATTCCATCTGGTCGGCGAGGATGCGGCGGTTGCGCAGGATGAAATGCTCGTGCCGGTTGGGCACGTAGGGGACGTAGAGCAGCGGCATGCCCGCGATCTCCGGCGAGCGGTTGGCCTTCTTGGTGTTGCAGCGCCGGCACGCCGTCACCGAGTTGGTCCATACGTCCCGGCCGCCGCGCGAGACCGGAATCACGTGGTCGCGCGAAAGATCGCGCAGCATGTAACGCTGGCCGCAATACGCGCACAACTGCCGGTCCCGCGCGAACAGCAGCGCGTTGGTAAGCCCCGGAGTATGGAAATGCCCGCCGGGGATCGTGCCCTTGATGGCGAGAATCGATTTGGTCGCGATGCGCGATCGCGTACCGTTCCGTTGCCAGCCGCCGCGGAACTCGCGCACGATGTCGCCCACCGACCAGGCGACGAGCTGCTTGGCGTGGTAAGTGATCGCGTCCTCGAGCGCGACCCACGCCTGCGGCAGTCCGGACATATCGACGGTCAGTACCAGCGGTTCCACTACCCTTCTCTCCGAGCTTGCGATGCGCTGCGCAATGGCGCAGCGGTCATCCTTTCACGCAAAGCACCTGTTTCAAGGTGTGCACGACGTCGACCAGATCGCGCTGTGCCGAGAGCACCGCGTCGACGTCTTTGTAAGCCGCCGGCAGCTCGTCGATCACGCCCGCGTCCTTGCGGCATTCGACGCCCGCCGTCTGCTCGGCCAGGTCAGCCCGCGTGAACTGCCGCCTGGCCTCGCTGCGCGACATCCGGCGCCCGGCCCCGTGACTGCATGAATGATAGGCCGCCGGGTTGCCCTTGCCACGCACGATAAACGATTTCGTGCCCATGCTACCGGGGATGATCCCAAGCTGTCCAGAGCGGGCCGATACGGCCCCCTTGCGGGTCACCCACACCGTGGCGCCGAAATGCTCCTCGAGGCTGGCGTAGTTGTGATGGCAGTTGACCGCCGACTCGCGGACGACGACCTCGCCGGGAAAGAACCGCTGCAGCGCGCGTACGATCAGGTCGACCATCAGATCGCGATTGAGCGCCGCATAGTCCTGCGCCCAGGTCAGGCCCGCGACGTATTCGTCGAACTCCTTTGTCCCCTCGGAGAGCCAGGCCAGATCTCGATCCGGGAGGTGCCGCTGTTCGCGTTCGGCGGCGCGCCGTGCAGTCCCGATCGCGACCTCGCCGATGGTGTTGCCCACGTTGCGGCTTCCCGAATGCAGCATCACCCAGACTGCGTCGTTCTCATCGAGGCAGAGCTCGATGAAATGATTGCCGCCGCCGAGCGTGCCGAGCTGGCGCCAGACGCGCGCGTGATCGAACTTGCCGACGCGATCCATGATGCGCAGCGTGTCGTAGCGCCGTACCAGGCCATCGATGCGTCGCTGCAGCGAACCCGCAGCGCCGTGCTCAAGCGGCTGCAGCGGGGCTTTGTGCGAATGAAAACCGACCGGAACGTCGCGCTCGATCTGCGCGCGAATTGCCGCGAGCGAATCGGGGAGATCGGAAGCCTTGAGCGTCGTGCGCACCGCGACCATACCGCAGCCGATGTCGACGCCGACGGCGGCCGGAATGATCGCGCCGCGCGTGGGAATCACCGCGCCGACCGCGGCGCCCTTGCCGAGATGCACGTCGGGCATGATCGCGACGTGCCCGCCGAGAATCGGCAGCGAGGCGATGTTGCGAATCTGCCGGTACGCGGCTTCCTCGACCGGAACGCCTTGCGTCCAAAGCTTCACGTTGTCCATATTTGTCGTAGGTGCGAATTCATTCGCACGCAGTATTGTAGGTGCGAATTCATTCGCATGCGCTGCGCGTGAACGTCGCGGGCCGAATGAATTCGGCCCTCCGAAAACATGTGCCTCCCCCAACCCGCTGGCGAACGGCATTTCGCCACGGCCCCGGCGGGAAGATCCCCGCCGGGCTGCCGCGACTGCTGACCGCGCCTTGAGGGCGCGGCGGCGATCCCGCAATCCCGGTTAGGAGGACCGCGCACAGTCCTCGCAATCGCCGTCTTTTCTCTCGCCTCACGGCAAGGGAAAGCGCTTGGCCGAATGAATTCGGCCCTACGTCCTACTGCCCTGCTGCATCGCGACAGGCGAGCGACAGCAGCTCGCGCTGCGTCGCTTCCGCGTCGCGATCCGCAACGCCAGACGCTTCCGGCGCCGCCAGACGAACGACGAGTCCGTCGGCGGCCTGCCAATATGTTCCTTCGCGGCCGGCGCGCACGAGCATTAGATCGTCCCGCACGCTGGGCCGCGCCAGTTCTTCCAGATGCCTCGTCATTTTGCGTTCCTCGTCATCGTCAATTCAGCTGGCCTCGGGCAACAAAAAAGCCCGGTGCCGTTTTCGGCAAGCCGGGCCTTCGCTGTGGAGGAGTGACCGCGCTAGATGTCATCTCCCGCAAAGAAAGCCCTGCCCGCCTCGCCGTTGCCGCCAATGCCGGTCGTGCCGTCGGAGGGCGCCATGACGCACGGCATGGCGCGCGCAAACGCTGAGGCAGCGTGCGGCCACTCGCGCTTCTGCACGCCCGCAGGGGCGGCAGCATTCCGGCGTGGCAGACAAGCCTGGCGTTTGGTCATGGTGCCCATGAGGCGCGCTTTCCTTTCTTCGTCACGTGCCCGCATGCCTGAAACGCACAAACGCGAACAGGCGCGAATGCGGTTGCCATCGCTCTCGGCAAGAGAACGACCTCGACGCCGAAGCGACTTCCACAAGGACTGCCGGGGAGGATATTGCGACCTTCCGACAGTCCCGCCGACCCGCCCGGCGGAATGTCTTCCGGTCAGACGAGGCTACTGCGTTGCCGTCACGCCGGGGTCACCCGGCGCCAAACTTTGAAAATTCCGCATCGTCCCGGGCACCGCCCGTTTGCCTGCATCCGAGGCGCAGAGCACCCGGGTTGGCTTAAGGCTGTTGTACATCGCGATCTGCATGAATTTCCTGTGTAACGGTTAGATCCGGTTGCTCGATGACTTGAGTTGAGGCAATGTTAACTTCGGCTGATGCAGAAAGCAAGGATTGCACGACATGCGGCCGCCACAAGTTGGCAAAAATGCAACACACATGAGCTGGCGAGGACCGGCGTGGCCGGTGCGCCGCGCGGCGTACGCATGACGCTGGGCGAGCGCCTCAAGCTCGTGCGCGGCGCGACCAGCCAGAAGGTGTTCGCGGCGGAGTTGCGCATTCACGAGAACACGGTCTCCAACGCCGAAAGGCGCAACTCGGCGACACAGGAATACCTGCTGAAGCTTGCCGAAGCACGCAACATCAATCTGCACTGGCTGCTGACCGGCCACGGTCCGATGCGCGTCGGCGAGTCCGACGCGTCCCTGCTGCAGGAGAAGATCAGCCTTGCGCTGGCGGACGCGCTGCGTGCGGCCTACGGGGCCCGTTACGCGACACTTCCCATCGAAACGCGGGCCCGCGCCATGCGCGCCGGGGCGAACTACCTGCGCGCGATCGGAGTCACAGAGCGAACGCTGCCGGATACCGAGGCGCTGGCGAAGCTCATTCGCCTGACGATCGACGTCATGCGCCAAGCCGGCTGACCTGAAAAAGGCATCGAACCGATGCGCCAAGCCGCTCTGCGGGCTATTCACGCGATTGCCCTCGCGCTGGCATTCGTCGCGGCGGTGCCGTCAGCCCGGGCGCAAGCGGTGACGGTCATCGAGTATTACAACGTCGCGCTCGATCACTACTTCATCACCTCGCTCCAACCGGACATCGACGCGCTTGATTCGGGACACTTCTTCGGTTGGTCGCGCACCGGCCTCACGTTCCAGGCATTCGCCGATCAGGCGAGCGGCGGCCCCGGCGTGAACCCCGTCTGCCGTTTCCTGATTCCACCGCCGGCGGACTCGCATTTCTTCTCGGCCTCGCCGGCGGAATGCGCGGCGGTGCTGGCCAAGATCCCGATCGATCCCAACTATCGCGGCTTCGTCTACGAGACGCCCAATGCGTTCTATATCGCAGTTCCCGACGCGACGGGCGCGTGTCCTGCGGGAACTATCCCCGTGTACCGGCTCTGGAACCAGCGCGCCGATTCGAATCATCGCTACACGGCGGACCCCGCAACCAAGGCGCAGATGCTCGCCAAGGGCTACGTCGCCGAAGGCAACGGTCCGGACGCGGTCGCCATGTGCACACCCGGCGCCGCGAAGGCCGACACGACCGTTCGCGTCTCCGGCCTTTCGCCGCTCGCACCCGGATGCGACGGCGTCCCCGCGAGCGGCGTGTTGTACCGCGGCGCCGAAGTCGAGCCGATGCTCGCGCGCAATCCCGCCGATCCAAATCATCTCATCGGCGTCTGGCAACAGGATCGCTGGTCGAATGGCGGCGCTGCCGGGCAAGGGACCGCCGCGTCCTTCGACGGGGGACGCACGTGGTTTCGCACGCAGGCGCCGCTATCGCGCTGCACGGGGGGCAACGCGGCCAATGGCGGCGATTACCCTCGCGTGAGCGACCCCTGGGTCACCATAGCGCCCGATGGCGCCGCGTATCAGATAGGCATCACGTTCGGCGGCGGCTTGTTCGAGCCCAACGCGTTCGGTGCGGTGCTGGTAAGCCGTTCGGCCGACGGCGGCCGGACCTGGGGGCCGGCGACGACGCTCATCCAGGACGGGAGCACAGCGTTCAACGACAAGGAATCGATCACCGCTGATCCCACGAACGCAAGTCTTGTCTATGCGACCTGGGAACGCTTCGTGGGCAGCGAACAAGGCCCCGCCCCGACGTGGCTCGCGCGTACGACCAACGGCGGCGCGACCTGGGAACCCGCGCACCCGATCTACGATCCCGGCGGAACGAACTCGACGCTAAACAACCAGGTCGTCGTCCTGCCGGACGGGGCCTTGCTGCTTTTCTTCTCCGAGTTCGACAACGTCGGTGATCTCACGACGGTTCTTCTGCGCGTGATCCGCTCGCAGGACAAGGGCGCGACCTGGTCCGCCCCGGTCACCATCGCCCAATCGCTGTCGAGAGGCACGCGAATCCCGGAGACCGGAACGCCGATTCGCGACGGTTCGAATCTGGGTTCGGTTGCCGTGGATAAGAGCGGCGCGCTTGTAATCGCGTGGCAGGACTCGCGCTTCTCGGGCGGCGCGCGCGACGGCATCGCCTTCTCGCGCTCGTTCGACGGCGGCTTGAGCTGGAGCGCGCCGGTGCAGATCAACAGCGTCCCGAGCGTCCAGGCGCTGCTGCCCACAGTGACGATCCGCGACGACAACCTGATCGGCGTCACGTACTACGACTTTCGCAATCACGCTCCCGGCGCCGCGACGCTGCTCACCGACTATTGGCTGACGACCTCGGCCGATGGCGTCAACTGGAACGAAAGCCATGTCGCGGGTCCGTTCGACTTCGCGACGGCGCCGTTTGCCGAAGGCCTGTTCCTCGGCGACTACCAGGCTCTGACGAGCATCGGAAACACGTTCGTGCCTTTCTATGTGACGACGAACCCCAACAGCCCGGCCAACCTGACCGACGTCTTCGTGACGTTGCTCACGACTTCGGTTCCGATCCCCGCAGCGGCCGAAGCCGCCAAGGCGGGAGCACCGATGCGCGCGCTTACCGCACCGGCGCTAGCGCTGACCCCCGAGCTGCAAAAGACACTGAGCGATGCGGCGCGCCTCACGGTGCAAAGGCGTTTTGTAGGGCGCGGAGCGCCTCCGATTGAAACGCCGTAGCCGATTTTCGTAGGGCCGAATTCATTCGGCCAGCGACGTTCAGGCGGTGCGCCGCGTGCGAATGAATTCGCACCTACGAACACCAGGCGATGAGTCGCGCGCTTCGTAGGGCCGAATTTATTCGGCCAAACGACGCGTTACGTCAGCCGCGCGCCGTCGTAAAGCGCTTCGTTCGCGGGCACGCGCACCTTGGGCTTGTGCGAGTCGGCGAACACGCTGGCGATATCCAGCGTCTCGCGTACGCCCAGGTCGGCGCCGTGGCGGACGACGAAGCGCTTTGCCGCGGTGCGCCCTTCGCGATGCAGACGCTGCAGCCACGCCCGGGAGCGTTCCATCGAGGACTCCTGCTCGAGCAGCTCGCGCGGCGGCGGTCCAATCCGATGCAGGCGCAGATCGAGCACGCTCGACCCGCTGTCGCCGCGCGCCGCGACCGAGCGCATCGCCGCGATCGCCTGCATTTCGGCGACCAGGCTGGAATTGAACACGATTTCGCCGACGCGTTGTCGGATGGCCGGCGCGTTGGTAGGCACGTCGTCGGTCGTATCCGGCACGAGCTGCACCACGATCAGGTCGTGCACGACGCCGCTGTGGATCATCGGCCATAGCGTCGGGTTGCCGGCGTAGCCGCCGTCCCAGTACGGCTCGCCATCGATCTCGACGGCCTGGAACAGTTGCGGCAGGCAGGCGGAGGCGAGCACCGCGTCGATGGTCATCGCGTCGTTGGAAATGACCCGCGGCAAACCTGTCTTGACGTTGGTAACCGTGACGAAAAGCGCCGGCGCCGACTTGCTGCGGATCGCCTCGATGTCGACGTGCGCCGTGATCGCGTCGCGCAGCGGGTTGATCCCGAGAGGATTGGTGTTGTACGGCGAAAGCGCGCCGGTCGACATCAGCCATGCTCCCATCGATTCGCGCCACTTGCGCTCGACCGGCCCCCATACTTCGCGGCCGAAATCGTGTGACGCCGGGAGCGCGATCTGCATCCAGAACGCGCGCAATGCCTCCCGCGCCTGTGCCGGCGATCCCTTCGCCAGGGCGCTCGCGACAATCGCCGCGTTGATCGCGCCGGCGCTGGTGCCGGAGAGTTGGGCGATGGCTACACTGCGACTCGCCAGCAGCGAATCGAGGACACCCCAAGTGTATGCGCCCCACGAGCCTCCCCCCTGTAGCGCGAGGCCGATCGGCTTGCGTGACGGGGGGCTTCGGGGCTGGCGCGGTGCGATTGAAGTTTTCATAGGTGTTCGGTCGGCCCGGGGTTGGCCTGGGTCGACGGCCTCTATCAGTGTGAGTGCCACTAACGGCACGCGGCCTCGGCGCTTTTGGCACCGGCCGGCTACGTCTCCAATAATCGAACTATCAGGTAAGGCACCTCGGCGAAATGGTTATTTTCTGTCGAACGCTTGTACAATTGCTGCACTGCGCAACGGAACGATATCTCGGAAATACGTGGCAATCCAATCATATATTCCTAAGGTTAGGATCAGTTTCTATTATGGAACTTTGTTCTAAATGGTGCAAAGCACCATCCATTGTTGAAGCCTACAAAATTATGAGCAATGGCCGAAGGACGACGACACAAGCCAGGTAATACAACGATTCGGGGATGACGCTGGCCGCGACCGCGGGGCGGCGTCCGGTCCTACACTACCCGCAGCAAACCCTTCGTCTCAACCGGAAGCGATCGGGTCCAGGCGGACCCGCGCATCCAGGCCGGGATCTCGGCCGCACCCAGGGGCCGGCTGAGCCAATAGCCCTGCACCATGTCGCAGCCCAGCGCGCGCAGCCGATCGAACGTCGCTTCGTCTTCGACGCCTTCGGCGACCACCGCAAGTCCCATGTTATGCGCGAGATCGATCGTCGAGCGCACGATCACCACATCGCTTCGGTCGTGCGCCATGCCGATCACGAAGGTCTTGTCGATCTTGAGCTCGTGCACCGGCAGGTGGCGCAGATAAGCAAGCGACGAGTAGCCGGTGCCATAGTCGTCGATGGCAAGCCGGCAGCCGAGCGCGTGAAGGCGCTTGAGGTTCTCGATCGCGTGGGCAGGATCGTCGAGGATCGCGCTTTCGGTGATCTCGAGCGTGAACCAGCGCGCAGCGCAGAAGTTCTGCTGCAGGATCAGCGCGAAGCGCTCGGGCAACTCGGAATCCATGAGGTCGCGCGCCGACAGGTTGATCGACACGTTCATCGCCAGCCCTTCGGCGCGCCACGCCGCGCATTGCGCGACGGCGTGCGCAAGAACCCATTGCGTGATCGCGCGGATGTAGCCGGTTTGCTCGGCGAAGGGGATGAACTCCAGCGGCGGCACGACGCCTCGCGTCGGATGCCGCCAGCGGACCAGCGCTTCGACGTAATTCTCGCTGGTGCTCCCCAGCGGCACCTTGGGCTGGTAGACCAGCGTCAGCTCGTCGTTGTCGACCGCCTTACGCAGATCGGTCATCAGCGACAGGCGATCGCTGCTGTGCTGGTCGTATTGGTCGTCCCACACGACCACACCCAGGTTCTTGCGCTTGGCCGCATACATCGCGACGTCGGCGCGGCGGAGCAGCGTCGCGCTTTCGCGGCCATGGGCGGGGAACGCGGCGATGCCGATACTCGCGCGCACGTCGACCAGATGGCCGTCGAGCGTCATCGGCGCCTCGAGCGCGCCCATGACCTCGGCGGCAACATGCTGCGCGTCGGCGACCGTCGCATCGGGCAGCAGGATCGCGAACTCGTCGCCGCCGAGGCGCGCGATGGTCTCGGTCGATCGCCTGACGACGCTCTGCACGCGCGCCGAGACTTCGCAGAGCAGCATGTCGCCGATCGGATGTCCGAGCGAATCGTTGACGTCCTTGAAGTGGTCGAGGTCGATCAGCAGCACCGCGAGAGGGGAGTCCATGCGTGCTCCCGCCTCGATCGCCTGGTCGAGCCGCTCCGCGTACAACGCGCGATTCGGCAGCGCGGTCAAGGTGTCACGGTACGCGAGATCCATGATGCGCGACTCGCGCGCGATCAGACCTTCCTGCATGGTGCGGAAGGCGCTGGCGAGCGCACCGATCTCGTCCGCGCGCGGCATGGCGGGAACCGTCGAATAATTGCCGGCGGCGATGCGGCGGGCGACCCGCGCGAGCTCGCGCAGCGGCCGGACGATGCCGCGCGCAATCATCAGGCTCGCGACAATCGAAATCGCGACCGCGAGCACGGAGATCAGCGCGAGCTGGCGCTGCAGGCGGCGGAATGGCTCGAGCGCGGACGATAGCGGTTGTTGCAGGACCGCGGTCACGGCTCCGCCGGCGCGCGCGGGAAGCGGCAGGATGCGCGTCAAGGCGGCGTCGCTGTGCAGCGAGTTGCCCGCGTCGTCGCTGCCCGCGAAACGATCGGCCTCAACATCGCGCAGCAACGTTGCGCGATCGAGCTCGAGCAGCGTGCTCGCCTGCAGGCGCCAGGGATCGTTGCCCTGGCGGCTCAGGAACGATACCTGCTGTCCGGTCAAGCGATTGAGATCCTGCGCCAGCGCGTCGTTCACGCCGAACCCGAGCGCAACCCAGGCGATCGGCAGGGGTGCCAGCACCGGCACCAGTACGAGCTCGTACAGACGCCCGCGCAGCAGCACCATCGCGGCGCTCTGTTGCGCGGCTTCGGCCTTCGCCAGCAGCGCCGGAAAGGGAAACGCAGCGCCCGTTGTCGCACCGAGCGTGTCGGCGATCACGTGCTGGTCGAGCCCGACGAGCATCATCACGTCCGCGTCGATCCGCCGGCCGTGGTTCGCCAGCACCGATGTGATGGTGTCGGCGTCGCCCGTGGCGATCGCCTCGCGGAACGCGTAATCGGCCGACATGAGCCGCGCACCCTGCACCAGGCGCTGCGTGTCCTGCTCGAGCAGCCGGTCGAACACGCGCGCCCCCGCTACGAGCTCGTCTCCCGCGGTCTTGCGCGCGGCCGCCATGCCCACGGTGTTGACGAGCACGAAGCCGCCGACCTGCACCACAACCATGAGCAGCAGAAAGAGGGCGATGATGCGGGTCTGGAGGCTACGCGCGGGCATGGGAAGGAAACCGTCCTCGGTGGTGTTGGCGCCGGTGCCGTGGATCGGCACATCGGCCTGCGGAAGCCGAAACAATGGCGGGCTCCGAGCCGCGCTCGAGGGGCAGCCCACCACAGGCGAAAAGGCAGACACTCGAACTTGATCTCGATAAATCAGCGAGTTGCAGCATATCAACCACGAACAGATTCTCCCGTCTCGCCGCAGCAACACCTGCTTGTGCGCCTCGGCCTGTACCGGACTTCCGGTAAAGCAAGTTCCTTGCCGCGTGATATAGACTGCGCGGCTGAACTCTGGACTGTCATCGAGACATGAACCGCTCGTCCCTGCGATCGAAGCTCCATGGGCTCCATTTCGCGTGCGCGATGCTCGTCGCGGGGATCAGTGCTCCGGCAACGGCGGAATGGTTGCTCGATGCCAACGCGGGCGTTCTGTACGACAGCAACCTCAATCGTGCTTACGAGTCTGCGGACATTCGCGCCGACAGCGCGATCATGCTGAGCGCCGCGGGTGGATCGTACTTCGCGTTGAGCGGCGCAGACGGGCTCACGCTCACCGCAGACGCGCGCGGCGAGCTCTATCACCGTTTCCACGGGCTTAATCTGCTGGGTTTGGGCGGCACCGCGCTCTACCGGCACAAGTTCGGACTCGGCTATGCGGCGCCGTGGATTCTGCTTGCCGCATCGGCTTCCCACGACAACTACCGCGACGACATCCGCGACAGCGATCGTGTCGAGCTTCGCGCCGAGCTGGGAAAGCGCTTTACCGAGACCTTCGACGCGGCATTCGGCGGACGATTCGAGCGCCGCTACGCCCAAAATGATGCACCGGTCGTGCCCGGCATCTCCGGCAAGGTGTTCGATTTGCGCGGTCGGAACGCATACGTCCGGGCCGGTTACGCGGTCTCCGATCAGCTGCTCCTCGGCGCCGAGCTTGCCGTGCGCCGCGGCGACGTTGTCGCGACGACACGGCGCGATTTCGAAATCTTTGTCGTCTCCGACGCGATCGCTGCCGATCCGACGTTCGGCTCCGACTTCTTTGCCTACCGCCTGCGCGGAACGACCGACACCGCGAAGCTGACCGCGAGCTGGGCGCTCGACGACCGGTCTTCGCTCAACCTCGCGTACACCGACGAGCGCACCGACGCCGCCGGCGGCATCATCTACCGCAGCCATAGCACGAACCTGGTCTACGCGTGGCGCTACTATTAGCAACGTCGGAGGGTTCCTCGCTTGCCGAACTGTCTCGACATTTCATCCCACCCTCACCCAACTCTCTTCGGCCCAGGCGCGAGAGGGGGTTATCCCTCGCCCCGCTTGCGAGGAGAGGGCCAGGGTGAGGGGCGTTCGTCATCGATGAAGAACTTACGCAGCTCAGGGCTCATCGCAATGCTCGCGTTCGCGATCGGTGCGGCGCAGGCGCAGACCACAGAGATCTCCGTCACAGTGACCGACGACCAGGGCCTGCCCATCGCGGACGCGGTCGCGGTCGCCGTGCCGGTGGACGCGGGAGCGCGGCCGCCGGCCAAGGCTGGCGAGCGCCCGCGCGCGGGCGTCGTCGATCAGGTCAACAAGGAATTCACGCCGAAAGTGACCGCGATCCTCGCCGGCACCGCCGTGACGTTTCCCAATCACGACGACGTGCGCCACCAGGTTTATTCCTTCTCGCCGGCGAAGCGTTTCGAGTTGCCGCTCTATGCCGGCGTTCCCGCGGGACCGGTCGTATTCGACAAGCCCGGCGTCGTGGTGCTCGGCTGCAACATCCACGACTGGATGGTCGGCTACATTTATGTTTCGGAATCACCGTATTTCGCCAAGACCGGCAAGGACGGCAAGGCGATCATCGCCGAGCTGCCGCCGCGGGAATACGCGGTGCGCGTCTGGCATCCGCAGCTCGAAGCCGCCGAAGAGACGACGCGAAAGAATGTAGACGCATCGCGGCCCGGCCGCGCGGACGTCGCCTGGCAGCTCAAGCTCAAGCGCGAGGTGAAAGTGCGACGCGCGCCGGGCGCGGAGGGACGCGGGCGGTATTGAGTGCGAATGAATTCGCACCTACAGCAATGCTGATCGATTTGCATTGGCTCTCCCTCACCGAGCTCGCGCAGCTGCTCGTGAGCGGCGCGGCTTCGTCGCGCGAGATCGTCGCGACGTATCTCGACCGCATCGCGACACTCGACGGCTGCCTGCACGCCTTCATCGAGGTCTATCGGGACGACGCGCTGGCCGCGGCGACAGCGGCCGATCGCCAGCGCCAATCCGGCGCGGCGCGCGGACCGCTGCACGGCCTGCCGATCGCGATCAAGGACCTCGTGCATATCCACGGCCGGATGACCACGGCCGGATCGAAGGCGCGCCCCCACGGCATCGCAGCCGAGAACGCGACCGTCGTCGAACACCTGCTCTCCGCGGGCATGATTCCGCTGGGCAAGACGCATCTGGTCGAATTCGCTTACGGCGCCTGGGGCCGCAATGCGCCGATGGGCGCGCCGTGGAACCCGTGGGACACGAAGACGCATCGCGTCGCCGGCGGCTCGAGCAGCGGATCCGCGGTCGCGGTTGCGGCCGGCCTCGCGCCCGCAGCGGTCGGCTCGGACACCGGCGGCTCGATCCGCATTCCTTCGGGGCTGTGCGGGCTGACGGGACTCAAGCCCACCTACGGCGTGATCAGCCTGGCCGGCGTCGTGCCGCTCGCGACGACGCTCGATTCGCTGGGCCCGCTCGCGCGCAACGTCGACGATGCGGCGCTCTTGACCGCCGTCATGGGCGGCCCCGATCCGCGCGATCCGGCCACGCTTACCGCGCCGGCGATCGATTTTGCCGGCGCGCTGGCGGCCGAACCCGACATCGGCGGCATGCGCATCACGGCGCTCGCGGTCGACCAGTTCCACTGGCCCGCAACGCCCGCTGTGCTGGCGGCGCGCGAGGCGGCGCTCGCGACGCTGCGCGCGCTCGGCGCCAGCGTCGATGAAGCGCGCGTGCCCTTCGACCTCGAGGACGTCATGTTGCGCAGCGGACGCATCATCGCCGCCGAAGCCTGGGCCCTGCATCGCGGCTATATCGAGGACCATACGCAGCCCTTCGATCCCGGCGTGCGCTCGCGCCTGCTCGCCGCCAAGGCCATCAGCGCCGCGGATTACATCGATGAGCTGGCGATGCGCAGGAAAATTGCCGCCGCATTCGCCGACTGGATGCGCGGGCGCGACGCGCTGCTGACGCCGACGCTACCGATCACCGCCATGCCCTTGACCGAAATCGATGAAGCCATGACGCCACTCGCCACCTTCATGCGCGCGGCCAACTACCTCGGCATCTGCGCGCTTTCGCTGCCGGCGGGATTTTCGCCGGAAGGCCTGCCGATCGGCGTGCAGCTCATGGGCGCGCCGTTCGCGGACGCGACGCTGGTTCGCATCGGGCGCGCCTTTCAGCGCGCGACCGATTGGCATCGGCGCAGGCCCGACCTTTCGGCGTGGAGCTCGTAGCCTGCGCTGATCCCGGACTCGACCCGGGGGCATCACAGGCGCGTCTCTACGATCGAGCCGCGTTGGTGCGGTTTTCTCATTTTTGCATTGCAATAGTGCACTCGCCCCCGTGCTCGGCGTGCGGCCGATTTGTTAAGAGACTGTTTATGCTGGGCATGGGTGAAATCACGGCTCTGGCACGGCGTTTGCGAAACCATGGTCATCTATTTCGCTGGGCAAGGGGATTTGACAGGCGCCGACACTATCGAAAGTTTCGCTCGACTCGCCGGAGCAATATCGTTGCTCGCCTCATTCAAGATTGGACGCGGCGGTGGATGGACTCGGGCGCGCCAAAGGCTCGCACGGCGCACCCGCTACCGTGCGCGACAGGCGCACGCACAGATTCGCAGAGCGTCGGCGTCAACTCGGCCCGAAGGCGTCAGGCGTTATCGCGACCGACTGCGCGCGCTAATCATCGCGCTCTGGATCGCGTTGCTGCTCTCCATCGTGGGCTATGCCGCTGTTGACGGCGAAGCCGGCATGGCGCAGCTCGAGACCATCGGCATTCGAGCCGTGATGGAGTAGCCGCCCCGGTCCGATTCTTGTAGGGCCGAATTCATTCGGCCTGCACCATCCCATCGGGGCACCGCGTGCGAATAAATTCGCACCTACGAAACTCCGGCGAATTAATTCGCACCTACAGCGCGAGCGCGACGCGCGTTCCCTGATCGATCGCGCGCTTGGCATCGAGCTCGAGCGCGACATCGGCGCCGCCGATCAACGTCGGCGCGATACCTGCCGCTTCGAGGCCCGCGACGAGCTCGCGGCGCGGCTCCTGGCCCGCGCAGATCACCACCGTGTCGACGTCGAGCAGCTGCGGCTTGCCGTCCACGACGATGTGCAGACCCGCATCGTCGATCTTCACGTACTCCACGCCGGAGAGCATCGTGACGCCGCGCCGGCGCAGCAGCGTGCGGCGGATCCAGCCCGTCGTCTTCGCGAGCCCTTCGCCGACTTTGGCCGCCTTGCGTTGCAGAAGCCAGAGCTGCCGCGGCGAAGAGTCCTCGCGCGAGGGCTTAAGCCCGCCGCGGCGCGCGTAGGCGCTATCGATCCCCCACTCATCGCGAAACGCCGCGATCGCCGGATCGTCCCCATGCCCATCGCTCAAGTGTCCGTCGGCCGCTCCGCCCGCGGTGAGCAACTCCGCCACGTCGAAACCGATACCGCCCGCGCCGACCAAGGCAACGCGTTTGCCCGCGACCTTGCGGCCCTCGACGATCTCGACGTAGCTCGCGACCTTCGGATGATCAAGCCCGGGAATGAGGGGACGCCGCGGCACGATGCCGGTGGAGAGGATCACATCGTCGAAGCCGCGCAAGTCTTCGGCACCGACGCGGCGATTGAGCTCGACCTTCACCCCGAATTTCGCCAGCCGCGTGCGGAAATACCGCAGCGTCTCGGCGAATTCCTCCTTGCCGGGAATGCGGCGCGCGAGATTGAACTGGCCGCCGATTTCGGCGGCCGCGTCGAAGAGCGTCACGTCGTGCCCGCGCTCCGCGGCCGTCACCGCGCACGCCATCCCGGCGGGGCCCGCGCCGACGACGGCGACCTTCCTTATCTTGGCAGCCGGCGTGAGCTTCAATTCCGTCTCGCGGCAGGCGTAGGGATTCACCAAGCAGGTCGCCGTCTGCCGCTCGAAGATCTGATCGAGGCAGGCCTGGTTGCAGCCGATGCAGGTGTTGATCTCATCGGCGCGATCGAGCGCGGCCTTGCGGACGAAGTCCGGATCGGCGAGGAACGGCCGCGCCATCGACACCATGTCCGCGTCGCCGCGCGCGAGCAAGGTCTCGGCCGTCGCGGGGTCGTTGATGCGGTTGGTCGTGATCAGCGGGATCTTCACCTCGCCCTTCAGCCGCCGTGTCACCCACGCGAAAGCCGCGCGCGGCACCATGGTCGCAATGGTCGGGATGCGCGCCTCGTGCCAGCCGATGCCGGTGTTGATGATCGTCGCGCCTGCCGCCTCGACCGCCTGCGCGAGCGAGACGACCTCGTCCCAGGTGCTGCCGCCCTCGACGAGATCGAGCATCGACAACCGGTAAATGATGATGAACTTCGGGCCGACCGCTTCGCGCGTGCGGCGCACGATCGCGATCGGAAAGCGGATGCGGTTCAGAAATGAGCCGCCCCACTCGTCGTCGCGAAAATTGGTCTGCGGCGCGACGAACTGGTTGATGAGGTAGCCCTCGGAGCCCATGATCTCGACGCCGTCGTAGCCCGCCTTTTGCGCGAGCTTCGCGCAGCGGACGTACGCGCCGATCGTCCTCTGGATGCCCCAGCGTGTCAGCGCACGCGGGCGAAACGGAGTGATCGGAGATTTCACCCGCGACGGCGCGACCGAAAGCGGGTGATACGCGTAGCGCCCGGCGTGGAGGATCTGCAGCGCGATCTTGCTGCCGGAGGCGTGTACCGCGTCGGTGACGATGCGATGCTTGCTAAGCTGCCACGGAAACGAGAGCTGCAGCGCTCGCGGCTCGAGCCGGCCGGCGAAGTTCGGCGCGATGCCGCCGGTGACGATAAGTCCCACGCCGCCCTTCGCCCGCGCGGCGTAGAACGCCGCGAGCTTGTTGAACCCATCCGGTGACTCCTCGAGGCCGGTATGCATCGAGCCCATGAGGACGCGATTGGCGAGCGTCGTGAAGCCCAGGTTCAGCGGCGCGAGAAGGTGGGGGTAGGACGGCATCAGGGGAAATTGCCAGCGAAGACTTGCAAGCTTAGTCGATTCTCACGAGCCGTGCCCGAGATTGGTCGGATGTTCGTAGGGCCGAATTCATTCGGCCGCGGCGTATCATGCACGGAAGCGTGCGAATGAATTCGCACCTACGACTTCGGGGGAAGTTTATGTGGGCGAAGATTCCGATCGGCATCTTATCGGGGACCGTCGCGTTCGCGGCATGCGCCGCCGCGATCGCGGCATCGACGCTCAACGTCGGCTCCAAGCGCTTCACCGAGTCGTACATCCTGGGCGAGATCATCAAGCAGAGCGCGCAAGCCGGCGGCGAGGCAACCGCGACGCACAGCCAGGGACTCGGCAACACCGCCATCGTGTTGAACGCGCTGACCACCGGCAGCATCGACGTCTACCCCGAGTACACCGGCACGATCGCCAAGGAAATCCTCAAGCTCGATGCGGTTCCTCCCCTGCCGGAGCTCAACGCCAAGCTCGCTCCGATGGGCCTTGCCGTCGGCGTGCCGCTGGGCTTCAACAACACCTACGCGATCGCGCTTCGTGGCGACGACGCGCGCGCCAAGGCCATCGCCAAGCTCTCCGATCTCAAGGCGCATCCGGAGCTCAAGCTGGGACTCTCTCAGGAATTCATCGGCCGCGCCGACGGCTGGCCCGGGTTGAAGCGCGCTTATGATCTGCCGTTCGACACGCCGCGCGGGCTCGATCACGGCCTCGCGTACGAGGCAATCGCGCAACACCAGGTCGACGCGATCGACATCTACTCGACCGACGCCAAGATCGACAAGTACGGCTTGACGGTCCTCGATGACGATCGCAGCTACTTTCCGCGCTACGATGCGGTGCTCCTTTACCGGGCCGATCTGCCGCAGCGATTGCCGAAGACCTGGGCTGCACTCAAGCAACTCGAAGGCAGGATCGACGACGCTGCCATGCGCAAGATGAACGCTGCCGCCGAGCTGGAAGGCAAGGACTTCGCGACGGTCGCGGCGGGTTTTCTCGCGCAGCGCCCAGGCGCGGCCGCCGCCACCGCATCGCCGAGCGCCAAGACAGCGCCGGCAGGCGATTTCTGGAGCAAGCTCTTCGGGCCGGACTTCGCGCGCCTGACGTTCGAGCATCTGGGACTCGTGTTTATATCGCTCGCCGCGAGTATCGTCATCGGCATTCCGCTCGGCATCCTCGCCGCCAAGCGTCCCGCGACCGAGGGTCTGATCCTCGGCGCCACCGGAGTCGCGCAAACGATTCCGTCGCTCGCCCTCCTCGCCGTGCTGATTCCCCTGACCGGACGCATCGGCGCAGTGCCGGCATTCATCGCCCTCGCGGTCTACGCGCTGCTGCCGATCGTGCGCAACACGCACACCGCTCTCACGCAGATCACGGTGGGCATGAGGCAGGCCGCACAGTCGCTTGGCATGCGCGCGGGAACGATTCTCACCAAGATCGAACTGCCGCTCGCTGCGCCGACGATACTGGCAGGGATCAAGACCTCGGCGGTGATCAACGTCGGGACGGCAACCATCGCCGCATTCATCGGCGCCGGCGGCTACGGCGAGCGAATCGTCACCGGCCTCGCGCTCAACGACCACGCGATGTTGCTTGCCGGGGCAATCCCCGCGGCCGTTCTCGCACTGCTGATCGAAGGCGGCTTCCGCTTCGGCGAGCGGTGGATGGTCCCGGCAGGACTCCGCCGCGCGTAACCCGCTGTGTGCGAATGAATTCGCACCTACGAAAAGCGCGAGTCTGGTAGGGCCGAATTTATTCGGCCATGACGATCTAGTCGGATACGCGGGCCGATGAGGCCCCGCGTGGCGCCGAATTGGCGCCGGCGCGCGGCGTGTTGGAGGGCTGCTTCAACGTGCGCGCTTCCACGTTTTCCCTTGC
>DASXQW010000075.1:0-9844 GCA_036506975.1 Casimicrobiaceae bacterium
CACCAGGCGATAAGCTCGACCTCGGTGATGTCCACAGCATCCGGCTTGAGCAGTACGAACGCACAGGGCGTTTCGCCCCATTTCTCGTCCGGCCTGGCGACGACCGCGGCTTCCATTACCTGCGGATGGCGGTAAAGGCATTCTTCGATTTCCAGCGAGCTGATGTTTTCGCCGCCCGAGATGATGATGTCCTTGGCGCGATCCTTGATCTCGATGTAGTTGTCGGGATGCCACACGGCGAGGTCGCCGGTGTGGTACCAGCCGCCGCGAAATGCGGCCGTCGTGGCAGGCTCGTTCTTGAGATAGCCTTTCATCACCGTGTTGCCGCGAAGCATGACCTCGCCCACCGTCGTCGCATCGCGCGGCACCGGCACATGCGTCTCGGGGTCGGCGACCGTCAGCTCCGCGAGCGCCGGCATCGGCACGCCTTGTCGCGCCATCTGCCGCGCGCGCTCGGGCAGCGGAAGCTCGCTCCAGCGCTCCTGCGGCGCGCACAACGTCGCCGGCCCGTACGATTCGGTCAGGCCATAGAGATGCGTCACGCGAAAGCCCATCTGCTCCATGGCCTCGATGACCGCCGAAGGCGGCGCGGCGCCTCCAGTCGCCACCTCGACGATGTGATCGAAGGAGAGCTTCTCCGCGGCCGGAGCATGCACCAGCATATTGAGCACGATCGGCGCCCCGCAGAGATGCGTGACGCGGTGGTCGCGGATGGCCGCAAAGATCAGCGCCGGATCGACGCGGCGCAGGCAAACATGCGTGCCCCCGGCGGCGGTCACCGCCCAGGTATAGGTCCAGCCGCTGCAGTGGAACATCGGTAGCGTCCACAGGTAGACGCTCTCGGGTTTGAGGCCGAAGGCGAGCGCATTGGCGAGCGCGTTGAGATACGCGCCGCGATGATGGTAGACGACACCCTTGGGATCGCCGGTCGTACCCGATGTGTAGAGCAGCGCCAGCGCTTCCCATTCGTCGGTCGGTCCGGGCCAGGCAAAGTCGGGATCGCCCTCGGCGAGGAGCGTTGCGTAATCGACCGTGCCGAGGCACTCGCCGGATGGCCCCTCAGGGTCGGCGATGTCGATGACCAGCACGCCGGTGGCGAGCTCGGCCAGAGCCACCTTGATCGTCGGGGCGAATTCGGCGTCGGTAACGAGAACCTTCGCCCCGCCGTGCGCGAGGCAGAAGGCAATCGTTCTGGCGTCGAGCCGGTAGTTCAACGCGTTCAACACTGCACCCAATGCCGGCACGGCGTAATGGGCTTCGAGCAGCGCCGGGACATTGGGCGCCATCACCGCGACGGTATCGCCCCGGCCGATGCCGCGCTTTGCCAGTGCCGAGGCAAGCCGCCGGCAACGCGCCTCGAATTCGCGATACGTATACGCCTGAGCACCGTGGCGCACGGCGATCTTGTGCGGCCAGATGAGCGCGCTGCGCACGAGAAACTGTACCGGCGAAAGTGGGACATAATTCGCGCGCTCTTTGCCGAGCGCGTCGCCGAACGCCGAATGTCCGCGAAGGTCGGAGTCAGGCATCGGCGTATCTAACGGACATCACCCGATCGGGGAGGATGCGTCGTGCCCGCGCCCAGCGCCCGCTGCATCAACACGCTTTCGATCCAGCGTCCGAACTTCCAGCCGACGCCGGGCATCCTTCCGACTTCGGTGAAGCCGAGCGCGCGGTGCAGGGCGATCGACGCCGCGTTTTCGACGTCGCCGATCACCGCGACCATCAGCCGGTCGCCGCGTTCGCCGCACGCTTCGATCAGACGTGACAAGAGGGCTCGGCCGGTGCCGCAACCGCTCGCGGCGGGCGCCACGTACACGGAATCCTCGACCGTATAGCGATACCCGGGTCGCGGGCGATACGCGCTGGCGTGACTGTAGCCGACGACGGTCCCATCGCCATCCTCGGCGACGAAATAGGGATACCCTGCGGCCACGATAGCCTCATATCTGCGCCGCATTTCGGCAAGCGTGGGGGGCTCGTATTCGAAGCTGGCCGTTCCAGTGGCGACCTGCTCGGCATAGATATCCGCGATCGCAGGAACGTCGGCCGCCGCCGCGATCCGAAGCGACACCGGCAGGGCAGCCCGCGACATCATCGCGCGCGTGGCGACCGGCTGCTGCCGGGGCGGCCGCGCAGCATGCGCTGCTTTTCGCGGTTCCATTCGCGCTCTTTGATCGCCGCGCGCTTGTCGTACTGCTTCTTGCCGCGAGCCAGGCCGATCTCGAGCTTGATCCGGCCCTTGGCGAAGTGCAGATTCAACGGTGTGAGCGTGTAACCCGCGCGCTCGACCTTGCCGATCAGGCGATTGATCTCCGTCCGGTGCAGCAGCAGCTTGCGCGTGCGGGTCGGGTCCGCGCGGACGTGCGTCGACGCGGTCGGCAGCGGAGTCACGTGTGCGCCGAGCAGCACGATCTCGCCGTTCTTCACGACCACGTACGCTTCCTTGAGCTGAGCGCGTCCGGCGCGGATCGCCTTCACTTCCCAGCCTTCGAGCGCGAGCCCCGCCTCGAATTTCTCTTCGACGAAATAGTCGTGATAGGCTTTTTTGTTGTCGACGATGCTCATTACAGCGCTTTTCGTGCGCCATTTACCAGGAATCGTATTGTAACAATGGCCACCGTGCAGAAGTCGGTGCTCGTTCCCTACAGCGCGACTCGAATGTTCGAGCTGGTCGAACATGTCGAGAATTATCCGCTGTTCCTGCCCTGGTGCGCGGGAGCGAAAACGCTCGAGCGCAGGACCGGGGAGGCGCTGGTGCGCATCGATATCAACTACCACGGCGTGCGGGCACATTTCACGACGGCGAATCGCAGTCAGCCGCCCGGCCTGATCGTCATCGAGCTGCGCGACGGGCCGTTTCGGCATCTCGACGGCGCGTGGCGGTTTCGCGCACTGGCGCCGGCCGCGAGCAAGGTGGAGCTCGAGCTCCATTACGAGTTTGCCGGCGCGGTGCTCGAACGGCTGATCGGCCCCGTGTTCAACCACATCGCGAACACGTTCATCGACGCGTTCGTGCGCCGCGCCGAGACCGTCTACGCCAAGTGAGCGAGATCACCGTCACCGTCGTCTATGCACTGCCCGGCGCGGTGACGGAAATCGAGGTCCGCCTCGCCGCAGGCGCCAGCGTCGCCGAAGCGATCGAGCGCTCCGGCATTGCTGCGAGGCTTTCGGGCGCGGATATCGCCGGGGCGCCGGTCGGCATTTTCGGCAAGCGCGTCCGTCGCGACACGACGCTTGATGACGGCGACCGAGTCGAGCTCTACAGGCGGCTCATCGCCGATCCGAAGGCCAAGCGACGGCGGCGGGCCGCCTCGCCACGCGCTGGTTAGCTTTCAGGTCGCCTGAATTAACTTGAGATATCTATCACAAGCCTTTGAATAGTAATAAATATGTCGCACCGGTCGCTTGTGTGACCCGTTCGCATCAGAGGGATGCTCAGTTTCTTGCACCGCGCGCGCGCAGCGCCTGTTCGATCGCCTCGAACCCGCCGCGAGTCGCCCACCCCAGCGCCGTCGCGCCATTCTGATTGCGCTGGTTCACGTCCGCACCTCGGGTGAGCAACAAATCGACAGTTGCACCGTGCCCGCCACGCACCGCCATCATGAGCGCAGTCGTGCCGTTCGGTGCGACGGCGTTGATGTCGGCGCCGACGTCGAGAAGATACCGCGCGACCTCGGTGTGCCCGTTGGTCGCGGCGTAGATGAGCGGCGTCCACCCGGGTGTGTCGAGCGCCGCGCCGCGCCTGAGCAATGTCTTGACGATCGCGAGATGGCCACCGAGCGCGGCGACCATGATCGCGCGGTCGCCGAATTGGCTCTTGGCATCGACCTTGGCCCCGGCTGCGAGCAAGGCATCGACGGTCGGCTGCCAACCGGCGCGCGCGGCGACCAGCAATACCGGCTCGCCACGGGGATCGACGGTGTTCGGGTCCATGCCGCGGGCGAGCAGCGCACGCACCTCGTCGCTGCGATCGGTCGCGACTGCCTCCACGAAAGCGTCGTAGAGCGCCTGTGCACGCGGCGCGGTCGGCGGAAAAGCAAGCAGCGCCGCCGCAAACAGCGCGTACCGCCCGAAGCGAAGAGCGTCAATGCGCATGCGGCGCCACTCCAAAGAGGCTAAAGAAATTCTCCGAAGTCGCCGCCGCCACTTCCTCGACGCCGATGTCGCGCAGCCGCGCGATCTCCTGGCCTACGTAGCGTACGTACGCGGGTTGATTGGTCTTGCCACGGAACGGCACCGGCGCAAGGTACGGTGCGTCGGTCTCGATGAGCATCCGGTCAAGCGGTACGCGGCGCGCCACCTCCCTCAGGCCGCCCGCGTTCTTGAAGGTAACGATGCCCGAGAACGAGATGTGAAAGCCGAGATCGAGCGCCGCGGCCGCGACCTCCCAGCTCTCGGTGAAGCAATGCATCACCCCGCCCGCCTCCGCCGCGCGCTCCTCGCGCATGATGGCGAGCGTATCCGCTGCAGCCGCGCGCGTATGGATCACCAGAGGCTTCCGGCATTCGCGCGCGGCCCGGATGTGAGCGCGAAAACGCGCGCGCTGCCAGGTCAGATCGCCAGTCAGCCGGTAATAGTCGAGCCCGGTCTCCCCGATCGCGACGACTTTGGGCCGCGCCGCGAGCGCGACGAGCTCGGTGGCCGACGGCTCCGGTGTGTCTTCCGCGTCGGGATGCACGCCGACCGTGGCATAGAGATTCTCATGGCCGGCGGCCAAGCGCAGGACTTCAGGCAGCTCGGGGAGGTTGGTGCTGATGCACAGAGCGTGCGTCACGTGGCTCGCCGTCATCGCCTCGAGCACGGCGGGCAGATCGGCCGCCAGCTCGGGGAAGTTCAGATGGCAATGGGAATCGACGAACATGGATCTGCGATCGAGGCTCGGTGTGACGCAAGCCGCGTCAGCAACGCCGAGCACTTACAGGATTTCAGCCGCGTTAACCGGCGCGGCAGCGCCGTGTTCAACGCGGCAAGTTAGTACGTCACGCACGCTAGCACGTTCGTATTCCTGCGCGGCGCAGCATGCGCGTGACGTACTAACTACATTGTGTGCGTCGGACGGTTCGACGCGAGCATCTCGCCGAGGATCTTCTCGATTTGGGCGCGCGCCGAGGCGCCGGTTTCGTCGAGCGTGAACTGGACGCCGATGCCCTGCGTGCGATTGCCCTGCACGCCTTCGGGCGTGATCCAGACCACCTTGCCCTGGACCGCGATGCGCTGTGGGTCATCCATCAACGACAGCAGCATGAAGACTTCCTCGCCCAGCTGATATTGGCGATTGGTCGGGATGAAAATGCCGCCGCCTTTCAGGTACGGCATGTATGCGGCGTAGAGCGCGGCCTTTTCACGGATGTTGAGCGACAGCACGCCCGGGCGCGACAGCGTGGATGGATTCGTATTGCCGTTGAAGCGGTCCGTCATGGCACTAATCGGCACCTTTAGCGCGCGAACATCGCGCGATACTCGAACAGCAGCGCTTCGGCGACCAGCCGCGGTTGCAGCGGATGGCCGAGCAGCGCGCGCTGGCGCAACAGCGTTTGATAATAACGGAACAGCTTCAGCCGCGCCACCCGCGCGCCGAGCAGCGCAAGGGTACTCTCTCGATCCGGATTAAAGCGCGGCACACCGCCGCTGGCCACCGCCGCAAGATCGGCCGTCCAGGTCAACAACCAGTACACCACATCGGCAAGCCGGGCCTTGCGCTCATCCCTGCCGTAGGCGTCGATCCGAGCACCGACTGCGACCGGCGTGAGGCGCTCGGGCTGTGCAAGCTCATCGAGCAGGAGCTCGCGCTCGCGCTGCACGGCGGGATCGGCCAGCGTGAGCGCGAGAAGCGGCGCGCAACCCGCCTGCGCCAGCAGGAGCTGCGGCTCCCCGACACCTTGATTGGAGAGCCACGCCACCGCCGCGTCCGGGTTGGGCTCGGGGGCGGCGAGCAGTCGGCAGCGGCTGACGATCGTCGCCGGCAGTCGGCCGGGTTGATGGCTGACGAGGATCAGGTACGTCGCAGCCGGCGGCTCCTCGAGTGTCTTGAGCAATGCGTTTTCCGCCGCGATGTTCAGTGCCTCGGCCGGGACGATCACTGCAACTTTGGCGCGCTGCCGGTGCGTCGACAGCTGCGTAAATTCGATCAACTCGCGGACCTGCGCGACGACGATCTCGTCCACCGGCGTCGGATTGCCCTCGTCATCGCGCTCGACCGGTTCGATCAGCCGCAGATCGGGATGCGTGCCATTGACGACATAGGTGCAACTCGGGCAGCGGCCGCAGGCGCTGCCATCCACGTTGGGCTGCTCGCATAACAGCGCCTGGGCAAAATGCAGCGCCAGGATGCGTTTGCCGATGCCGCGGCGTCCGGTGATCAACAGCGCGTGCGGCCAGCGCGCACGCGCCTGCAGCGCGGTCGCAGTGGCCTCGCGCTGCCACGCCGGCAAAGGTTGCCACAGCGGCGCCGCGGTTTCGTGAGCTTCGATCACAGCGCCGCCTCCTTGAACGGTATCGACGTCGCAGCGTTGCGCGTCGGCGTCCGGCGCCGATTCGCGGACGCTCGACCCCCGCTCACGTTGTTCGCGGGTCCCCTCTCGCTGCTCACAGCGCCGCCTCCTTAACCAGCGACTCGACGATCGCGGAGAGCTCGGATCGGACCGCGGCGGGCGATAGCGTGCTGTCGATCACGCGCATGCGGCGAGGATCCGCGCGCGCGCGGCGCAAATACGTTTCCCGGACACGCGCGAAAAACTCACCCTGCTCGCGCTCAAATTTGTCGAGTGTGCGCCCGTCGGCGAGTCGCTCTCGCCCGACTTCCACCGGCACGTCGAAGACGAGCGTCAAGTCGGGGCCGAAGGCGCCAAGCGCGGCGCGCTCCATTGCCCTGATCGCCTCCACTGGCACCCCATGTCCGCCGCCCTGGTACGCGTACGTCGCGTCCGTAAAGCGATCGCAGACGATCCATGTGCCCTCGTCCAGCCGCGGCCAGATCTCGCGTTCGCAATGTTCGCGCCGCGCCGCGAACATCAACAGCGCTTCAGTGACAGGTGTCATCGGCTCGTGCAGCAGCATGGCGCGCAGGCGTTCGCCGAGCGGCGTGCCGCCCGGCTCGCGCGTGATCCAGACGCACCGGCCGTCGCGCTCGAGCGCCGTCTTGAGCCACGGCAGATGCGTGCTCTTGCCGGCTCCGTCGATGCCTTCAAGCGTTATGAAACGGCCGCGCTGGCGGGTATCGGGCATGACGGTGCGGCTTTCTGGCGGGTTGAGGAAGCTAACGCCCGTTCTTCTGGTATTTTGCCACCGCGCGATTGTGGTCGGCGAGATTCGCCGAGAACTCGCTCGATCCGTCGCCACGCGAGACGAAATACAGGTACGGTGTCGCGGGCGGGTGCAGCACGGCGTCGAGCGACGCCTGGCTGGGCAGAGCGATCGGCGTTGGCGGCAGGCCGTCGCGCATGTAGGTGTTGTACTCGGAATCGGCATCGAGGTCGCGCTTGGTCAGATTGCCGTCGAAGCGTTCGCCTATCCCATAGATCACCGTCGGATCCGCCTGCAGCCGCATGCCCTGCTGCAGGCGATTGACGAGCACCGATGCGATGAGCGGGCGATCCGCGATGCGGCCGGTTTCCTTTTCCACGATCGATGCCAGGATCAGCGCCTGATACGGCACGTCGAAAGGAAGCCCGGGCGCGCGCGCCACCCAAGCCGTATCCAAGCGTTGCTGCATCGTACGGTATGCGCGGATGAGGATCGACAAGTCCGTGGCCCCGGATGCAAAGAAGTAGGTATCAGGAAAGAACCATCCCTCCGGCCGCTGCCCGGACGCGCCGATCGCGCGCATCAACTCGGCATCGGCGAGATCGACAGCGCCCTTGGCGACATCGCCGTCGGCGCGTAATGCCTGTTTGAGATCGCGAACGGTCCAGCCTTCGACGATGGTGATGCTCGTCTGCGTGACATCGCCTTGCGTCAGCTTGGCGAGCAAGCCTGCGAGCGTCGTGCCTCCGGGAATCTCGTAGTTGCCCGCTTTGATCATTCGATCGACTCGCTCAAGTCGCCCGAGGGCGACGAGCGTCCAATCCGCAGGCAGCACGCCGGCCGCGGTCAGCTCGCGCGCGACTGCGCGCAGGCTCGCGCCCGAGCGGACCGTCAGCGCATACGGCTCCTGCGGCAGTGGCAGCGGCCAGCGCGTCACCCACCACCACGCCGCCGCGCCGGCGGCGAGCGCGACAGCGATCAAGACAAACAAACGGCGCAACACGAGCGAGCGGCGGCGCGGAAATGGAATCGCGCGATTATAATGGCTGCATGCATTGGCCGCCTTCTCGCGCGTGCAATGATCGCGGCTTCACGCTGGTCGAAATCCTCGTCGTCATCGTCATCCTCGGTATCCTCGCAGCGCTGGTCGTGCCGCGTATCATCGAGCGCCCCGACGAGGCGCGCGTCGTCGCCGCGAAGAATGACATCGCGGCGATCATGCAGGCGCTCAAGCTCTACCGTCTCGACAACCAGCGCTATCCGACCACCGAACAAGGTCTCGCCGCACTCGTCGCGAGACCCACGGCGCCGCCCGCGCCGCCGAACTGGAAACCCAACGGCTATCTCGAGCGATTGCCCAAGGATCCGTGGGGCTATCCGTACCAGTACCTCAACCCGGGATTGCGCGGCGAGATCGACGTCTTCAGCTTCGGCGCCGACGGTCAGCCCGGAGGAACAGGGTATGACGCCGATATCGGCTCATGGGACCTCTAGCAGGCGGTGGAAAACGACTGCGCGGGCCGGATGCTTCGCTGCGTCCTCAGTTGGCAAACGAGGCCTCCAGCCGTGCTCGTGACGTTTTCTGACCGGCTGCTGGTTCCGAAACGGTATCGCGGCTTCACGCTCGCCGAAATCCTCGTCGTGCTGATCGTGATCGGCATCGCCGCGGGGCTCGCCTACGCGCAGCTGGATCGCGATCCGCGCCAGACGCTGGAGCGCGAGGGACGCCGGTTCGCGGGTGCGCTCGAGCACGCGGCACTGCTCGCCCAGTGGAAAAACGAAACGCTCGGCGTATCGGCGAGCGGCGGTGCGTACCAGTTCTGGCGCCGGGTCAGCGCTAGCGACGGCGAGCACTGGGTCGCGCTGTCCGACGACGCCGTGCTTCTGCCGCGAACGCTGCCCTCATCGTTGATCGCGGCACCGCAGGCCTATGCCGGGCAACCTGTGCCCGGCGAAGCGGTGCTGCCGCTCGTTCCCAGCGGCCGCAACGAGCCTTACGTCATCGCGCTTGCCTCTCCCGAATGGCAACTCCTGCTCACTGCGGATCCGTTGAACCGGGTCGCGCTCATCGGCCCGATACCGCGCTAGCGATGCGCCACGGCGCGCCGCACCGAGGATTCACGTTGGTCGAAGTCCTGGTCGCGCTGGCGATCGTCGCGATCGCGCTCGCCGCCGGATTTCGCAGCGTCGCACAGAGCGCGGAGAGCGCGACCGCGCTGAAGGCGCGCACGCTCGCATTGTGGGTGGCACAGAACCGGCTCGCCGCCGCGCAGCTGGAAATGCCGGGACCCGCGATCGGCGAACGCGATGGCGGTGAAGTGCAGGCGGGCGCGAGCTTCGTATGGCACGAGACGGTGCTTGGCACTCCGAATCCGGCGTTCCGCCGCGTCGAGATCGCCGTCGCCGAGGCCTCCCGCTCCGATTACGTGCTGGCGCGCCTGGTCGGCTACGTCGGTCGAACGGCGCAACGATGAAAATGCGCGTCGAGCGCGCGTGCGGATTTACGCTCATCGAGGTGCTTCTGGCCGTGGCGATCGTCGCGCTCATCGCGGTGCTCGGTTATCGCGCAGTCGCGGCGCTCAGCGACAGCGAGACCAAA
>DASXQW010000076.1:0-18011 GCA_036506975.1 Casimicrobiaceae bacterium
CGTGGTCGCGGCGGTCAACTGCGCGCTGGCGATCCAGGAGGCGACGGCGCGCGCCGAACCGGAGCGCGCCGAAGCAAAGCGCATTCGCTACCGGATCGGCATCAATCTTGGCGATGTGATCGTCGAAGGCGACGACATCTACGGCGAAGGCGTCAACGTGGCCGCGCGCCTGCAGGCGCTCGCGCCCGTCGGCGGCGTCGCGGTCTCGCTTACGGTACGCGACCATGTGGTTGGGAAGGTCCCGTGCGCGTTCGAGGACCTGGGCGAGCATACGGTGAAGAACATCGAGCGCCCGGTGCGTGTCTTCGCCGTGCACCCGGCCGACCGTAACGAGGGTGAGGAGCCCAAGCCGGGAACGCCGCGCCGCCTGTCCGTTTGCGTTCTGCCGTTCGCCAACATGAGCGGCGATCCGGAGCAGGAATACTTCTCCGACGGCATCAGCGAGGACATCATCACGGACCTCTCCAAGGTCTCGGCGCTCTGGGTCGCCGCGCGCAACACCGCCTTCACGTTCAAAGGCAAGCATGTCGATGTGCCGCAGGTCGCGCGGCAACTGAAAGTCAGTCACGTGCTCGAGGGCAGCGTGCGGAAGGCGGGCGGCCGCGTTCGGATCACGGCTCAGCTCGTCGATGGCGCGACGGGCGGACACGTCTGGGCCGAACGCTATGACCGCGACCTCAACGACATTTTCGCGCTCCAGGACGAAATCTCGCAGGCGATCGTCGCCGCGCTGAAGCTGCGGCTCCTCCCCGAGGAAAAAAAGGCGATCGAGCAGCGAGGGACCAACGATCCCGAAGCCTACAAGCTTTATCTGATGGCCCGTCAGTACAGTATTACCGGCAACTTCGGCAGTGCCCGCCGCAGCGAAGCGATCATCCGCCTATGTCGGCGCGCCATCGACATCGACCCGAACTATGCACGACCCTGGGCGCTGATGGCCGGAGCGCAGATCCGTTTGCGTTTTTTCTTCGGGAGGGAGGGGGACAATGGCTTGATAGCGGCCGAGCGAGCACTCGAGCTCGATGGGAATCTGGCGGAAGCGCACGCCGCGAAAGCGCAGGTCCTGAGACAAAATGCACGCCTTGACGACGCGCTGCGCGAAATCGAGATTGCCCTTCGTCTGGACCCCGAATCCTATGACGTGAACTTCGCGGCCGGGCAATTGTATTATCAGCTGCGCCGTTTCGATGAGGCAATTCTCCATTTCGAAAAGGCGGCTACGACCGTGGAAACGGACTTCTCGGCGGCCGGCATGCTCGTCAGCTGCCACACCGCGATCGGCGACAAGGAGGGTGCGCGTCGAGCGGCGCGACGCGCGCTCGAGCGCTGCGAGAGAATCGTTGCCGTCGAGCCCGACAATGGATCGGCGATGGGGTTCGCCGTCGGGGCGCTCGCTGCGCTGGGCGAAGCGGAACGCGCGAAGGAATGGGCCGAACGCGCGCTACTGCTCGATCCGGACAACGTGAACCTGCGCTACAACTTCGCGTGCTCGCTGATCACCGACTTGCACGACTTCGAGGCCGCGCTCGACATGCTCGGCCCGAGATTCGAAACAATGGGGATCGAAGTCCTGAACTGGGTGAAGTCCGATCCGGATCTCGATCCCGTCCGCGATCATCCACGCTTCAAAGCCTTCCTTGCGGCCGCCGAAGCGCGGTTGACGCAATCGTAGGCTGCAAGCGCAAATTGCTACGCCTTTCGGTCCCGCGGGCCGAGGAAAAACCACAGGATCAAGCCGATCAGCGGTAGCAGCACCACCACGATAACCCAAAGCAATTTCTTGTCGTTGGCAGCGGAGCTTTGAAGAATATTGATGATCGCCCAGATATCGCCGATAAGCACCAGCACGCCCCAGAGGCTGTATCCCATGTTCATCATCTTTTTGGCTCCTCCCATATCCGATGGTTTATTTTGCCAGGAAATTGTTCGCGGCCAACTCGTCGCCGCGTCACGCTAGCAAGTCCTGACCGACATGTTCAAGATTGAGTGGAAGACGGCAAAGGTCGCTGGAGCAACGTCCGTGGCGATAATGGTAACGTACTGACCCTCAAATCGGAGCGAGCCTCGCGCGGCACTGGCCGAGCGTTTCCCCGTACTCGTTCAGATGGAAAAGTACGCCGGCGGCAAGCACAGCAGAGCAGCCGCCGGTAGACGAACAACCGATGTCCTCGGTAGTCGTTCTGCCCGACCGAAAAACCGTACTCGGTGGGTCGAATCAGTGGTCTTTGCCCGATTGCACCGGCGGAGTCGAGGGTGCCGCGGCTCGTCCGAAGTAACGTTCCTCGAGTTGGCGTCGCAACTGCTCCGCGAGCTCGATTTCGGCATCGCTCGCGAACCTGGGTGCCGGTTCGAAGCCCGTATCGTGGTTGGGCAACTGAGTCTTGACCATGACGGGCTTTCTCATGCATACCGCGTGCCAGCGAGCAAATGTCTTGCAAAAACAGACAACGGAGTCCCGGCTCCGAGAACGAAACGCTCGACTGGAAGCGCTCCGTGTCAAGTTTCGCGACACCGCGGCACGCGAGCCGAGCTCCGCCGCTGTGCATGACAACGGCGGCATAACGGCGCGTCATGGTCGCCGCACGAGCAGCGCGTTGACGTCGCGAGTCATCGCGGCCGGCAATACCGGACGGGTTGCGCGAACAGATCGGCACAGCACGCGCGCAGCCATCGATGGCCGGGATCGCGGTGATAGCGCGCATGACGGTACTGCTTGACGCTGATATTCCGCGAGGGCGAGCGGCGAGCGGTGTAGCACTCCAACACCCGACCGACGACCGCACGTTTCACACTCCAAAAGGGCAATATATCCCGGAAGGATTTCCATGAGCGTCTCGCCCGGAGCGGAGGCCATGCCAATTTCAGTGGTTCCAGCGAAGTCTCGGACGCGCGAGATCGATTGCGACCTACTGGTCATAGGCTCAGGCGCCGCCGGGCTTTCGGCTGCTGTCACCGCTGCCTGGCATGGTCTCAAAGTCATCATGGCAGAAAAGGATGCTGTCTGCGGAGGCGCAACCGCGTGGTCGGGCGGGTGGATATGGGCTCCCGGAAATCCTCTGTCCCAGGCCGACGGAATCATCGAGGATGTGGAACTCCCTCGCACGTATCTCAGGCATGAACTCGGGAACAACTACGATGCGGCAAAGATCGACGCATTTCTCGAGGCCGGCCCGCAGATGGTTGCCTTCTTCGAGAAGCACACCGAGCTGCAGTTCGTGAGCGGGACCTGGATCGCCGACATTCACGGAAAAACACCGGGCGCCGGCACCGGCGGGCGATCGGTGGCACCTAAACCGTTTGATGGCCGCCGTCTCGGTAAAGTGCTGCTCCGGAAAGCGCGGTCGCAGAAGTATGAGACGTCGCTGTTCGGCATGGGCATCATGGCGGGCCCTGATCTATACAACTTCATCCATGCCACTCGTTCGATTGCGGCGTTTATCTATGCAAGCCGCCGCATGACGCGGCACGCTTTGGATCTCGTCCTGCACGGACGCGGCATGCAGCTCGTCAATGGCACGGCCCTGATCGCGCGCCTGTTGAAGTCAGCCGACAATCTCGGTGTGGAGATCCGGGTGTCGTCGCCAGCCATCCGCCTCTTGTCAGACGAAGGCGCGGTTCGAGGGGCGGTGGTCAAGACGCCCGATGGTACGCTGACGATCCGAGCCGCACGCGGGGTTGTCCTCGCTGCCGGCGGGTTCGCACACGACATCGCTCGACGACGGGAGCTGTTTCCCCGCACACCGACCGGCAAGGAACACTGGGCGCTTCCGCCGGAATGCGTTTCAGGCGACGGCTTGAGACTCGGTGAATCGGTCGGAGGTCAGCTCGATCGCAGCCTTGCGTCTCCAGTGGCGTGGTGCCCGGTTTCAATCGTGCCCTATCGGTGCGGCCGCACTGGCCTTTACCCGCATATCATCGATCGCGGAAAACCCGGAGTCATCGGGGTCCTGGCGGATGGCCGTCGTTTCGTCAACGAGGCCGACGGCTATCACGACTACGTATCTGCCATGGTGAAGGCGGTCCCACTCGATCACGAAGTCGCATCGTGGCTCATCTGCGACCACGCGTTCCAGCGCGGCTACCCGTTCGGCATGTCCAAGCCATTCCCGATGCCAGTGTGGCCTTACCTGCGCTCCGGGTATCTCAAACGGGCGCGCACGGTAGAACGGCTGGCACTCGCTTGCGGTATCGATCCTCGAGGCTTGGTCGACACAATCACGGAATATAACCATCACGCCAGAAACGGCGAAGACCCGGCATTCGGTCGCGGTACGACGCGTTTCAACCGCGGCTCCGGAGATCCCGACCACAAGCCAAATCCCTGCGTGGCGCCAATCGAGAAGGCGCCTTTCTATGCAATCAAGGTGCTTCCGGGCAGCTTCGGTACCTTCGTCGGATTGAAAACCGACGCATTCGCGCGCGTGTTGAGCGGCGATGGCAAGCCGATCGACGGCCTCTATGCGGCGGGAAGTGATCAGGCGAGCGTGATGGGCGGCCACTATCCGTCCGGTGGGATCAATCTAGGGCCGGCCATGACTTTTGGCTTTGTCGCGGGACGGCATGCCGCTGGCGCGGGTTCGAAATAGCAAGACTCTCACGAAGATGGAAAGTCACTGCAACTCGGCGTGGCTACCCAACGCGAGCGTGGCGGCCTACAATCGCGGTGATGGTTATCGGATAACGATAATGGTCACCGGTGTTTTCCGCCCAGTGTTGCCCGCAATTCTCGCGGGCGCGTTCGGGCTGCCGCTTGCTCACGCAGACATCTACACGTGGGTCGATGCGTCCGGAACGATCAACGTCAGCAATATCGCGCCGCCCGAGGAGGTTCGCGTCACCAACATCCTTCACGCGCGTCCGCCGGAAGTCGTGGCGCGGGAAAATGCGGCCCGCGAAGCGACTCGCCAGGCCGAGACGCAGGCCCTTGCGGAGCGCGTTCGCCAGCTCGAAGACGAGGTCGCCCTCGCCAGGCGCCAAGCGCCGCCGCGCGCGGATTACCGATCCGCCCCGGTGCCGCCGGTCATCCAGTACGTCGTCGAACCGGCAGCGCCGCCGATCCAATACGCCGTCGACGTGCCACCGCCGGCGTATGCGGGATGCGATCCCGCCTGGTTGGGTTGCGGACTCTGGTGGGGTCCAGCCATTTACCCGGCAAGTGTTTTCGTAGTGTCCGCACCAGGCTTTCGGCGCTTCCCTCCTGTGCGCAATGGACACAACTTTACCGTACGCCCGCCAATGCACCCCTTCGGGCCTCGGCAGCGCCACAACTCCGCTGCGCAGCAGCCGACACATCCCTTTGGTCTTCGTAGGGGCTGAAACGCGGTTAGCTGTTGATATCAGGCGCGGGCACCGCAAGCGGTTGCGGCGCGATACCGGCGGCGTAAACTAATCGAGGCAACAGGACCGCCTTCGAATCTGCCGCTCTGCTCCTTAGGACATCCGCGGGCGGCTTCCTGCTCCACGTACTGGCCCGCCCCATGTTCGGCAAGTTTTCACTGAGCGTTGTCGAGATGGCTGTCGTACGATCTTTTCCATCGCGGTCTGTGCCAGCGCGTTGCCTGCGTTCTAACAAAGGAGTCTCACCATGACCAAGAAAGATGAATACTTCACGATGATGGAATCGCAAATCAAGAAATGGGATGCCGAGGTCGACAAGCTGAGAGCCAAAAGCGCCCAGATGAGCGCCGAAGCGCGTATCAAATACGAGGAGCAGCTCAAGGCAATGCGCGCCAACCGCGACGCCGCGTACAAGAAATTGCAGGAAATACGCACGGCCAGCGAATCGGCGTGGCAGAACATGCAGGCCGGAATGGACGCGGCATATACGTCGATGAAGAACGCCCTGGATAAAGCTTCCTCTCAGTTCAAGAAATAGACTGTTATCGGGGCGGATCGAGTCGAAACCCCTGCTGGACGTGAGCGAACGTCACGTACGCTGCGCGTGCAGAGTCATCCCCGGCGCGCCGGAGCACGCGTGATGCAGGACATCGACATCAAGGCGCTGATTCGGACCGTCCCCGACTTTCCCAAGCCGGGCGTTCTATTTCGCGACATCACAACCCTGCTCAAACAGGCGGACGGCTTTCACGCGGTCGTCGAGAAACTCGCTGCGGCGTATCGCGGCCGCCCGATCGACAAGATCGCGGGAATCGAATCGCGAGGCTTTATTATCGGCGCCGCGCTCGCTTACAGATTGAATGTCGGTTTCGTGCCGATCCGCAAACAGGGGAAGCTCCCTGCAGAAAACTTCGGTCACGACTACCAGCTCGAGTACGGCACCGACCGGCTCGAGCTGCACACCGACGGGATTCAACGCGGCGAGCACGTGCTGCTCGTCGACGACTTGATTGCAACCGGCGGCACGGCTGAAGCGGCGCTCAGGCTGATTGGCATCGCCGGCGGATCGGTCGTCGGCTGCGCTTTCGTGATCGACCTGCCTGATCTGGGCGGCCGCGAAAGAATAGAAAGACTCGGTTATCCGGTGCTCGTGCTGTGTCAGTTTCCGGGACATTGAGAGCCGCGTGACCCGGGACCCGGCCGCACTGGCGAACTCGAAGCTAAACCCACCACTCAAAGGAGACCCGATGGCGCACTACGTTGATGGATTCGTTGTGCCGGTGCCGCTGCGCAACCTCGACGCCTATCGTCGCATGGCAGAGCAGTGGGGCAAGATCTGGATGGAGCACGGCGCGCTCCAGTTCTGGGAAGGCACCGGCGACGACGTGAAGCCCGGCAAGGTCACGTCGTTTCCGCAAAGCGTGCAACTCAAGGACGACGAAGTCGTCGTGTTTGCATGGATCCTCTATAACTCGCGCGAGCAGCGTGACAGCGTCAATACCAAGGCGATGGCAGACCCGCGCATGAAAGACATGATGGACCCGAAGAGCATGCCCTTCGATGGGATGCGCATGTTCTGGGGCGGATTCAAGAGTCTCGTGGAGCTCTGATCATGCTGAAAAATTTTCCCCTCTACGCATACATTCCCGCCAAGGACGTCGCTCGCGCGCGACGGTTCTACGAAGGCAAGCTCGGCTTTCGGCCGAAGCAGGAGGTGGCTGGCGGCGTGGTCTACGAGTTCGGCGACAAGACGGCGTGCTTCCTCTACCCGACGCCGAACGCGGGTACCTCAAAGGCGAGCCAGGCGTTCTGGCAGGTCGACGACGTCGAGCGCGAGGTAGCCGAGTTGAAGTCGCGCGGGGTCGAGTTCGAGGATTACGACATGCCCGGCGAGAAGAGCCCGAGCGGCGTCGTCACCGCCGGCGGCGCGAAGGCGGCGTGGTTCAAGGACAGCGAAGGCAACATCCTCGCGATCATTCAGAACGCGTGAGCGATGTGGACTTGAACAAAAATGGAACGCGCGCTCCGTCGGTTGTTCCCTCTCGCCGCCACGTCGGCGTTTGCGCTCGTCACTGTTTCGGTAAGCGCCGCGGACGCACCCCCGGCTTCGGACCCTGACATCGCGCGTCTGGTCCGCGAGGTTTCGCCGGCACGCCTCGAGACCTACGTTCGCACGCTGGCGGGCTTCGGTACGCGACATTCGCTATCGGCCACCGACGATCCGGCGCGCGGGATCGGCGCCGCGCGCCGCTGGATCCGCGACACGCTGGACCGCTGCGCGGCGGAATCGGATGCGCGGCTCAAGGTCGAATTCGACGAATTCGTTCAGGAGGCGACGCCTCGAATCCCGAAGGCGACATCGCTCGCCAACGTCGTCGCGACGCTCGAGGGCGCCGATCCGCAAGCGAGAACGCGGGTGCTGGTCGTGTCCGGTCACTACGACTCGATGTGCAGCAATGTGATGAATTCCGAGTGCGATGCGCCGGGCGCGAACGATGATGCCTCGGGCACCGCCGTCGTGATCGAGCTGGCCTGCACGTTTGCCAAGAGCCGCTTCCCCGTCACGCTGGTCTTCATGGCGGTAGCCGGTGAGGAACAGGGGCTGCTCGGCGCCGCGCATTGGGCCAGGCTTGCGCACGAGAAGAATGTCAACGTCGAGGCGATGATCACCAACGACATTGTCGGCAACGCGCACGACGAGGACGGCCATCGCGATGCGAGCACGGTGCGGCTGTTCGCGGAGGGCGTTCCTTCGGGCAAGGACGTGACCGAGGAGTGGCAGCGCCGCCTAGAGACCGGCGGCGAGAACGATTCGCCGGCGCGCGAGCTGGCGCGCACGATCCGCGACGCCGCGCAGCGCTACGTGCCGGAAATGACCGTCAAGCTGGTCTACCGGCGCGACCGTTACCTGCGCGGCGGCGATCACATTCCGTTCCTCGCGCAAGGATACACGGCCGTGCGTTTCACCGAAGCGCACGAGGATTTTCGCCACCAGCATCAGAACGTGCGCATGGTCGACGGCATTCAGTACGGCGACCTGCCGGAGTTTGTCGACTTCGAGTATCTGGCCAGCGTCGCGCGCGTCAACGCCGCCGCGCTCGCCTCGCTGGCCCGCGCGCCGTCCCCGCCGTCGGGTGTGCGGATCGAGACGCTGCAGCTCGAAAACCGGACGACGCTGTCCTGGCTCGCCAACCCCGAGGCCGATCTCGCGGGCTACGAAATCGTATGGCGCGACACCACGGCTCCATTCTGGCAAGGGGCAGAGTTCGTCGGCAACGTCACCCGCGCCAGCTTGCCGCTGTCCAAGGACGATTACCTGTTCTCGGTGCGCGCCGTCGGCAACGGAGGGCAGCGCAGCCTCGCCACCTATCCGCTGACGCTGCGCAATCCGCTCCCGCCACCCACGAAGTAACCGGTTCCAGAGACCGCTACCAGGTCATGACCGAGACGCGTTCGCTCCAGAGCGGCGCAGTCGTTGCCATCGATTGCCACGCGCACGTCTTGCGCCGCGACGCGCCGCTCGCGTCCGACCGGCACTCGGGACCGAAGCGCGATTGCACTGTCGAGGAATACCTGACCGTGCTCGACGCGCACGGTGTCTCGCACGGCGTGCTGACCGCGCCGAGCTTCTACGGCACCGACAACAGTCTGCTGCTCGATGCGCTCGACCGCGCGGCGGGGCGCCTGCGCGGCACCGTGATCGTCGCGCCGGACATCGATCGTGCCGCGCTCGAAGCGATGGCCGAGCGCGGCGCGGTCGGGATCCGCTTAAACTGGTTGCGGCGCGCGTCGCTGCCGGACGTGACGTCGGTGGATTACCGGCGCCTGTTCGCGACCGGGCGCGATCTCGCCTGGCACGTGGAGATCTATCTCGAAGGCCCTTTGCTCGCGAAAGTGCTGCCGCGCATTCGCGAAAGCGGAGCCCACGTGGTCGTCGATCATTTCGGCAGCCCCGATCCTGCGCGCGGCGTTGCGTGCTCGGGATTCCAGCGCGTGCTCGAAGGTGTAGGTGCCGGCGACACGTGGGTCAAACTCTCCGCGTCGTATCGGCAGGGCGGCGTCGACTGCCAACGCTACGTCGACGCGCTGCTCGACGCGGGCGGCCCGCAGCAGCTCGTCTGGGCGAGCGATTGGCCGTTCGTGTCGCACGAGGAGCACGTGACGTACGAGGCTTGCCTGAACGAGCTCCACACGTGGGTGTCCGATAAAGAGACGCGGCGCATCATCCTCGCCGAGACGCCGGTCAAGCTGTTTGGTTTTTGACCGCCTCGTCGCCCGGGCATCGCTTACGCTCAGCCCGGGCTACACACCGTCGACGGCCGTGATCACCACGATCGGAGCGGCGCGGCGTTCCAGCAAAGTCGCTGGATTCCCTGTTTCGCGGGAATGGCGGCCCATCGGGATGCATGATCGATTATTTGCCTGCGGGTCGAGGCGCCTCCGACTCTGCGCTCATCGAGCGCATCCCTTCGCGGGCGCAATGCAACCGTGACATGACGGTTCCGATCTGCACGTCGAGCAAGTCGGCGATCTCGGCGTAGGGCAATCCCTCGAGGACGACCAAGGCGAGCACTTCCCGTTGCTCGATCGGAAGCCGCGAAAGCCGCGCCAGCATCCCGTCGGCATCAACCCGATCGAGCAGCGTGGCCTGCCGCGGAGGTTCCTGCGCACCCGCGGCGTGGCGATCGGCGCCGAGCAGCCGCGGCTGCCTGCGCGGCTCTTGTGCCAACTGCTCTCCGTGCAGGCGATGCATGACGGCGAAAAGCCAGTGGCGGAGCTGCGGCCGCGGCGCTGGCGGAGACGGCCTTCCCGACGCGTGGGCGAGCGTCTGCCGCACGAGCTCATCGGCGCGGCGCAGGTCGGCCGTCAGCACCCGGGCATAGCGTCGCAACCGCGGCAGCAGGGCGAGAAGGTCGTCTTGAGTAGGCGTGTATGGCGCGGTCATGGACGAAAGCGTGCACACCCCACGCAGCGCTCTGGGAAGCCGGCTTGCCCACAGGCATGCGTCGAGGCGGCAGCGGCATCGATCTCGCGTACGGTGAATCCGCAAAAGCCGATAATCGGTTCAATGGCCGTGGCGGAAAACCCGGTCCAGCGCCACTGGAATGACCGCCCAGAGGCCTGGCACGGAATATCTACGCCGTGAACTGGTTTACACTGGAAGCGATCCGGGCTCTGGCGGCGAGCGGGCGCCGACTGCAGCTTTTCCGGACGCGTGACACGGTGGGCACGAATGTCGCGTGGCGAACACACCGAAGCGAAGGCACGAGCGCGGCATCGGCTGCCGGACGCGGCTGACGAAATCGCGCTCATCGGCCAGGTTGCCGGCGGGGACATGACGGCTTTCGAGACGCTCTTCCGCCGCTATTGCCCTCGGCTCAGGCGATTTCTCGAGCGGATGACCCGCCGGCCGCAGTTGGTCGATGAAATTCTCAATGACACGATGCTGGTCGTATGGCGCAAGGCGCACACCTTCAATCTGCGCTCCAGGCTGTCGACCTGGATCATCGGCATCGCCCTGCGCCGAAGTCTCAAGGCGCTCGAGCACGTGGACGATGCGATCGACTTCGACGCCGATGCCGCCGCCAGTCCCGCGGAGTCCGGACCCGAAGCGAACCTGCTGCGCCAGGAGCTGCGCACGCGGCTGAGCCGGGCGCTGATGTCCTTGTCGCCGGAACAACGGGCGGTCATCGAACTCACGTACTACGAGGGTTACACGTATCGCGAAATTGCGGCAATCGTCGGCTGTCCGATCGATACCGTGAAGACGAGGATGTTTCACGCGCGGCGGCGTCTCAAATCGCTGCTGGCTGACCGCGGGAAAGAGGCCGCATGACCGGGCGCGTGATTCCATTCGACGCCGCCGCGCACAAGGTCGCGGACGCGCTGCTGCCGTGGTTCGTGAACGGGACTCTGGAGGGAGACGAGCTCGCGCTCCTGCAGCGGCATCTCGGCGAATGCCTGCGCTGCCAGCAGGAGGTCGAGTGGTTGCGCGAGCTCCACGCGGCCTGTATCGCCGGCGAGGCGATGCCCGGCGCGTCCGCTGCCTTTCGCAACCTTCGGCGCCAGCTCGAAGAGCCAAGGGAAGGCCGCGACTCGACTGCAAGACTGCGCAGTTCACGGGGTCGCGGGCGGATGTGGTCGCGATGGGCAATTGCGGCTCAACTCGTGGTAATCGCCGTTCTCGCAACCTTGCTGCTAGCGGGCACCGACGGCCCTGCCCTGTATCGAACGCTGGGTGCGAAGAACGCGACAGTTCCGGCAACCGGAAGCCTCGTCGTCGTCTTCGACCCCGCGACCACCGAGGCCGACGTGCAGCGCATCTTGCGCGGCGCCGGAGCGCGAATCGTGGACGGTCCGACGCAGGCGAATGCCTATGTACTCGAGGTTTCCTCCGGGCAGACAGACCGGGCCGCGCAGGCCATAAGGGCCGAGCGCGCCGTGCTGTTGGTCGAGTCGCTCGGTCCTCAGGGTGCCCGATGAGGGGGACTCGCATCTCCGTCGTGGCGCTGCTGAGCCTCTGCGTCGTTGCCTGCGCGCAGATGGATCGCCAGACTGTATCTGCCACCGATAACGATTCCCTCGAACGGCAGGTCTTGGTCATGTTGCGCTTGCCTGCACCGCACTTTCGCCCCGACGTGAACTATGCCGGCAGCTACGACCGGGGCGCCGGACGCGATGCGCGGCGGCAAATTGCCGAACGGCTTGCGAACCAGTACGGCCTGAAGATCATCGACGGCTGGCCCATGCCCGCGCTGGGAGTCGACTGTTTCGTCATGGAGGCGCCGGGCAATGCCTCACTGGCGCAGATCGTCGAAAAATTGTCGCTGGATGCGCGCGTCGAATCGGCGCAACCGATGCACTTGTTCCGGGTGCTCGCGCACAACGATCCACTGTATCCGCTGCAACCAAGCGCAAAGCTCTGGCATCTGGATGAGCTGCACAAGATCACGACGGGAAGGCGTGTTCGTGTGGCCGAGGTCGACACCGGCGTGGACGCCAGCCATCCCGATCTGAGCGGACGAGTGGCCGTTGCGCGAAACTTCGTGGATGGTCGTCCTGACGTCGCCGAATCGCATGGGACCGCGGTCGCCGGCATCATCGCCGCGCGTGCGGATGACGGCATAGGTATTGCGGGCATCGCGCCCGAAGCCAAATTCCTGGCTCTGCGCGCTTGCTGGCAAATCGAGTCCGGCGACGCCGCAGCTTTTTGCAGCAGCTTCACCCTGGCGAAGGCGCTGCAGTTCGCGCTCGACGAAAATGCCCAGGTGATCAACTTGAGCCTCGGCGGGCCACGCGACCGGTTGCTCGAGCGGCTTCTCGACACTGCCTTGTCGCGCGGTATCACCATCGTCGGCGCCGCTGACCCGGAGGTTGGCAACGGTGGCTTTCCTGCCTCGCACCGCGGAGTGCTTGCGGTCGCGGGGGATGACGGGCACGATGGAGCCGGAGATATTTTGCTGGCCCCTGGGCGAGACATTCCAACGACGATCGCGGGTCAAAAGTGGGGTTTCGTTACCGGTTCGTCGTTCGCTGCCGCGCATCTAACCGGCCTCGTGGCGTTGCTGCGTGAGCTCGCTCCCGACTTGCGGCCCCAGGAAGTGCGAGACGCGCTGGCACCTCGGGCGCTGCGCGGCGCGGTGGACGGTGGCCGCGTTATCGTCGATGCCTGCGCAGCCGTCAGCAGGACCGCCGGAACCTGTGCCTGTGCGTGCCCCGTGGCGCGCGCTGTTCGCTCGTCGTCGGCTCCTTGACAGCCCGTGGACGCACGGCGCTTGTGCTCTTTGGTTTCTATTCGTTTCCGCCGACGTCTTCGCCCAGTTCTCGGGCAGCGCGAGTCTCCTTTCCGATTACCGGTTTCGCGGCGTTTCCCTGAGCCACAACAGGCCGGCGGCGCAGCTTGCCGTCGCGTATGACGACGCGTCGGGGTGGTACGCCGGCGCATTCGCGTCCACCGTCCAGCTTGTCTATCCGACAAACCGAGAGCTGCAACTCGTCTCTTTCGCCGGCTATGCTCAGCGCATGCCGTCGGGTCTGAGCTGGGAAGCGGGCGCCGACTATTCAGTCATCACAGGTCCGGGGAGTTACAGTTATCCGGAAGTGTACGTGGGCATCGCTTCCGAGAGTGTCAGTGGGAGGCTGTATTACGCGCCGCGCTATTTTGGACAGGACTCGGGCGTGCTCTACGGCGAAATCAACGCCGCACAACCGCTGATCGATCGTGTCCGTCTCCTCGCGCACGGCGGTGTCTTGCGAAACAATGGCGAGGGCCTCTATGGCGTGCAACTCGACCGACACATATTCGATGCCAGCGTTGGCGTGGCCCTCGACTTCGATCAGTTCAGCGTCCAGCTAAACTGGGTCGGAATCAGCTCGGTGAACGCCCCGTATCCGGCTACAGCGCCAAGAAGGAAGAACGGCGCGGTGCTGATCCTGTCGCGGTCGTTCTAGCTCGCGCGTACCAACCTTCGGTCGCGTTCCGTGGCTCGTCACCGTAAATAATGCAAACAAGAATTACCGCGGCGGTATTCCATTTCTTGTGATACTTCCCGACATGGTTGTGACGGCGACGGTTGGATGAACGATATTCGCGCAAGAGTCTGCGGGAACCAATCACTCTCCATGTTGGTCTTTGCCACTGTGAGGAGTGGGTCATGCGACGCCTAATGATCTTGGTACCGACGATTTTTCTTGCCGCCGGCTGCGTGACGCAAGCGGATCGCTCAGCCCAGATGCAACGCGAGGTCGATGACATGATCGCGGTCTACGGGCCCGCCTGCGAAAAGCTGGGGTACGCGAAAGGCTCCGACGCCTGGCGCGACTGCGTGCTGCGGCTCAACACGAAAGACACCATCGCCCGCTACCGCACGGCCCCGACGACGACTACGTGCTTCGGGCATCGTGGCTTCTTTCATTGCTCCGCGCTCTGACGTGCCGAGATTGCTTCCGACAACACTACGCGACCTGACCGTGCTCGCGGCCCACGCTTCGCGGCCCGATCGAAATGAAGCTCGACGCGGATAGCAAGGCAAGAATCGCATTTGCCTTGGTTCTGTTGCTCGCCGCCGCTGCCGGAGCCGCCTGGTATCTTTTTTCGTCCAGCCGATACACGACCTATCAGATCCAGACCCACGACCCGGTCTCCGGCCTGATCGCCGATGCGCCGGTCGAATATCACGGGGTCGACGTCGGGAAGGTGAAGAGCGTCGAGCTGATCGACTCGCGCTCGATACGTGTCCTGCTGAGCATCAAGAATGGCGCTCCCGTCACGGCGGCCACCGTTGCGACGATTACCTCCCGAGGGCTCGCAACGAGAGGTTTCACCGGTTACGTCTATGTTTCCCTCGAAGATGCCGGCACGGATTTCCGGAGCCTCGTCGCCCGGCCCGACGAGCGATATCCCGCCATTCCCTCAGCGCCATCGAAATCCGTGAACCTTGATTTGGCGATCAGTCAGGTAAACGAGAACGTGCAGTTCATGACCGACCTCCTGCAGAACGTGCTGGACAAGAACACGGTTGCGTCACTCAAGCAATCGGTGGATAGCCTTCAGCGCGTCACGAAGACGCTCGCGGACAACAATGCCAAGCTGAGTTCGCTCATCGTCAACGGGGAGCGAGCCAGCCATCAACTCCAGCCGCTGCTGGAATCGAGCAAGGACACGGTCAACGCGCTCCAGACGCAGCTCCTGCCCGAAGCGCACAAGGCGCTTACGAGCCTCGATAATCTTTCTACCTCGCTCACCGGCTTCGCGACCAAGGTCAACAAGGATCCGTCGGTCATCGTTCGAGGCGCTGCCCCACCGCCGCCCGGACCCGGTGAAGGACAATGAAGGGCAGCTGGCGCAGCTCGCTTTTGCTGGCACTCTGCGTCGCGTCCGTTACGAGCTGCGCCCTGCTGACGCCCGCGACGGTCGAAACGCGCAAAGAGATGCTCACCAAGATCCCGGTTGAGTTTCCGGAAGGAAAGACGCATCCCGCAACCTTGCTGGTATTTGCGCCGGAAACAAGCCCGGTCTACGACACTACGCAGATGGCCTATATGGCCCGGCCCTATCAAATCGCGTATTTCAGCCGGACCGAATGGGGCGAAAGGCCGCCACAGATGATCCATCCGCTGCTGGTGCAGACGCTTCAGAAGGCCGGTTACTTCAGCGCAGTGGTGACCCCGCCTTTCATGGGTCATTACACACACGCCCTTCGCACGGAAATCCTGGCGCTTCAGCAGGACTTCACTTCGGAGCCTGCCACGTTGCGATTAACCCTGCGCGTCCAACTCGTCGCGCAGGCGAACAATCAAGTTATTGCGACCAAGGAGATCGACGTACGCGAGCCCATGCTGGAAAAGACGCCGCATGGCGGAGCGGTCGCGGCCAATGACGCTATGGCGAAGGCTCTGAGGGAAGTTGCCGAGTTCGTTCATGCCAAAACGGGCTGACCGCGCTCGGCTTGGAATGGGCTGGCCGCAGCATCTTCAGCAACGTATCGTCCTTGAGAACGAAATGGTGCCGCAGTGCCGCCCCGGCATGGACGATTATCAGGGGAATTAACGCGTAACCCAGCCATTTATGCACGGCGATGAAGACTTGGGACAGGTAATCGTCATATGGAATCAAGTCGGGCAGATAGAAAAGACCGAAGAGCGATACCGGGAATCCGGCCGCGGAAGACATCAACCATCCGGTAATCGGCAGGGCGAACATCAGTCCGTAAAACCAGAGGTGAACGAATCGAGCGGCGATTTTTTGCCAATCAGGCAGATCCTCGACCAGCCGCGGAAGCGCGTTGGTGATGCGCCATGCCAGTCTCAGCATCGCCAGCGCAAGCACCAGGATGCCGACCTCCTTGTGGTACAGGATCAGCCTGATTTTTGTCGTGTCGAAACCGACGTCGGGAAGCTGCACCATGTAGAGGCCCACGACGATGAGCGCGACGAGGATAGCGGCCATGAGCCAATGAAGGGCGATGGCAGCTGCGCCGTAGCTGTTCTGCGTGTTCCCGATCCGCGCCATCGCTCCGTCCCGCAGATGGTTTCGAAATCCCCCTAGAATAAGATTGGCCGCTCTGCATTGGGTTCCCAGGGAGAGACTGAAACGCGCCGACGGGCGTCCCACCGGCCGTTCACCGGTCGTCACCGAGATGCGCCGCGGTGGGTCGGACGAGCGCGGCACGTGCGCCGGTGGCCGGATCGCGGCTACCTGTGCGTGTCGGCCCGCGCAGGCTTGAGATCGGAAACGGTAACGACGAGCTCGAGACGGCTGCGGTAACTCCCCGGCAATCCATGCTCGCGTGCACCGGCAATGACCAATGCCTTGTACCAGTGGTAAGGACGAAGCGATGAGTCTTTGTCGGTCGCGTAGTACATGACGGCGGCGACCGGCCCGGCGTCGGTCAAAACGTGCACCGTCTTCTCCATGTAGCCGGCGCCGAGTCCCTCGGCCTTGTCGAGCGCCGGTTTGTCCTCCGGGTCGAGTTCGAATACAACGCCCCAGACAACATCGTCCTGGCGACCGGTGGCTTCGGCGTCGCACTTGCCCGACCCATCACGCTCACTGCGCTTGTCCCAACGAAGCGCGTGGCCGGCGAGCTGGCCGATGCCGATTGGCTTCGCGGAGGGCACTCGCTCGCGCAGCCGATCCGTCAGCATATTGGAGCTATAGGCGAAATAACGAACGCGGTCCGTGGTCATCGCTCGTCCGGTACGAAGCGTTGCATGTAACGAGTTTATCAGTCGTCAGCCCACGGGCCAACCTATTCCGGCATCGCCCACCGTGCGGTCGAGCAACCGCAATGCACTGTTCATGACAATTCGTTCGTACCCAAAAAACTGCCGCTTGTTCGCTGGTCACGAGCGCACGCCTTGCGCATGGCATCATCGCTTTCGTCTCGATGAGTCAACACATGACACCTGACCGCGCGCTGAAACCGTTGTCGATTGCCGACCCGTCGGAAAAAGTCGCATCGTTCACAACGCACTTAACGGCCGAACAGCTCGAGTGCTTGAGTCGGTGTGCGAGAGGCATTTCCATTCGCTTTGAAAGATCGGAGATCGTCGACGCGCTGATTGCCAGCGGTTATGCCGAGCAAGGCGTCGCGAGTGTCGTCACTGTGACGGCCAAGGGTCAACAGTATCTTCGGACGCACGTAAAGTGAGTCGCGCGTTCTGTTCCAAGATGGAAGCAAGCGATACCACCTTACCGTAGGCGCCGCCGCCAGCCGAACCGATGAAAACGTCGATCTACCGTCAACACGCCGGGTTGGTGTACGCGGTGGCGGATCCCATAGGCCGAGGCCGTGCGGATGATTCGGTCGACTCGCAAGTTTCGATCGATTTCACTCGACAACGCAGAGCGCAGCCCGTTGCATTTCTCCTGCCGAGCACGCAGAAATGGCTCGAGGGTTTGCCGCGTCGAGTCCAACCGCACGTGCTTTGCGACTACTATCCTCGCATTGCCAATTCCCTCGCGGCCATGTGGGAGGATACCGAAGGTCTGAGGGCATACTTCGACGAGTTGTTCATCGACCGCCGAGGCGGCAGACGAGGCTTCCCGCCGGACGTTCTCAATGACTTGCGCGCGCTGCGGTATCATCTGGCAGCCTCTGTGCTCGATAATCCGGATTGCAAAGACACCAAGAAATAATGCGGCATTGAAAGCCTTCGTGCCGTGTCCTTGA
>DASXQW010000077.1:0-2128 GCA_036506975.1 Casimicrobiaceae bacterium
GCCGATATCCCCGGCGGCCTCACGCTCGGTGCGAGCTTCAGCGATCCCGCTATCGTGGCCGTGCCCGACGGCGGCAGCGCAACCAAGGATACGGGTTACGTCGCGGCGAGCGCGCTGCCCGATCTCACGATTGCCAAGGCGCACGTCGGTAATTTCACGCAAGGGCAGACCGGCGCAACGTTCACCCTTACCATCGGCAACGCCGGCCCGGGCGACACCAGCGGCACGGTTACCGTCGTCGACACCCTTCCCACCGGGCTCACCGCGACGGACATTTCCGGCACGGGTTGGACCTGTACGCTAGGCACGTTGACCTGCACGCGCAGCGATGCGCTCGGCGCGGGATCGAGCTATCCCGCAATCACGCTGACGGTGAACGTCGCGATGAACGCGGCGGCCAGCGTATCGAACAGCGCGACGGTCGGCGGCGGCGGCGAAATCAACACGGCGAACGACAGCGCAACCGACGCGGTGACGATCGATCCCGCGGCGGTCAATGCCGATCTCGGTATCACCAAGAGCAATGGTTCCTCGACGGTCAATTCCGGCGCAAGCACGACGTACACCATCGTGGTCAACAACGCCGGGGCACAAGCCGCCGACGGTGCGGTCGTCACCGACCCGGTCGCTGCGGGACTCGCGCAGACGAGCGTGTCCTGCGGGAGCGCGACCGGTGGCGCAGTGTGCCCAGGCAGCCCGACCCTCGCGCAGCTTCAAGCGGGACTCACGATCCCGACGTTGCCCTCCGGGGGCAGCGTCACCTTCACCGTTTTTGCCAATGTAACGGCCGCGAGCGGCAGCGTTTCCAACACGGCGAGCGTGGCGGCACCTGCCGGTGTCACCGATCCGAATGGCGCCAACAATCAGGTAACCGACACCGACAGCGTCGTCGTGGTGGCGAGCAGCGCCGACCTTGCGGTGACCAAGACCAATGGCGCCTCGACTGTGAAGTCAGGCACGGCCACGACGTACAGCATCGTGGTCAGCAACGCCGGGCCGCAAGCCGCCGACGGTGCGGTCGTGACCGATGCAGCGGTCGCCGGGCTCGCCAAGATCAGCGTCGGCTGCGGTAATGCGACGGGCGGCGCGCAGTGCCCGAGCAATCCGACGGTCGCGCAGTTGCAGGCGGGACTCGCGATTCCCGCTCTGCCGGCGGGAGGCAGCGTGACATTCACCGTCGTGACGAGCGTCACGGCGACCCAAGGCAGCGTGTCCAATAGCGCAAGCGTGACCCCGCCGGCGGGCGTCAGCGATCCGAACGGCGGCAACAACTCGGCGGCCGATATCGATGCCGTCGGCGCCGGTGTCGCGCCGGGAACACCTCACTTGATTCCGACGTTGAGCGCGTGGAGCCTGATGTGCCTCATCATCGCAATGGGTTTCCTCGCCATGCGCTCTCGGCGGCAGGCGCGATAAGCGGGCCGGCGGCCTTTGTGGCCCGGCGCAGGGCGCCCGCCACTGGATCAATGCGGCCGTTGACGGCGGCTCGCCGGGCGGCGAGGCTGAGTATCGGGGCGAGGCCCGACGAGCTCTGCGTGGAAACCCAGCACTTCCTCGATATCGGCCGGCTGCGCATAGAACGCCTCGCTCAGCGCCTCGTTGGGGAGGATATAAGGCTCGTGGAAAGCGTTGAGGTGATGCACGACACCTTCGCACACTCTCCCGTCGGGATCGCGCAAGCGCACGATCGCCCCGGGGCGGATCTCGCCGCGCGGAACGCTGCGCGGATTCGCGCCGGCGTGTTTCTGTCCCATAGAGGCCCTCCTAATCAGCGCAGCCCTTTCCGGCTCTCGAGCTTGACCGCGCCGTGCCGTGCGCGCACCAACGCGCGCAGCAGATGCGCGAGTTCTTCGCGCAGCTCCATGACATCATGGCCCTCTGCTTCGAGGAGCTCGAGCAAGGCGCGCAGATGCGGTGCCGAAAGCGGAGGCCCGCCGCCGTGGAATGGCCGATACCCGTGTACAAGCTCATGCACCCGGCGACCAAGATCGTGCGGGGGCGGTCGGTAGAGATGCGGTTGATGATGCAATTCTTCACCCGCCGGCAGGGTTTCATGCCGTCATTTATTTGACGCCGTATCGGCGCGAGGGTTCAGCGCGGGCGCCTGGATCGACCCAACGTTCCCGTT
>DASXQW010000078.1:0-8116 GCA_036506975.1 Casimicrobiaceae bacterium
GTGCCGTGACGCGGATCGTGCGCCCGCTCGCGAACGCGATTCGCAAGACCGGGCGCGCGCCCACCGACCACACGCGGTCGCTTTTCGCCGCAATGATCTTGCGCGCCGGCGACATGGCCCACACCTCGGGCGTCGTACCGACCAGCACCCGGATCGGAAGACGTCGTCCATCGACGAGTAGGACCTGCGTATCCCCCGTCACGCATTCGCGTAAATCCGACATGATCGGCCGCTTGTTCGGCCGCTGCTCCAGGCTGCGGTTGAGCTGCGAGAGCGCGAGCACCGGCGCCTTGAGCTCTTTCGCCAGCGCCTTGAGCGAGCGCGAGATTTCGGAGATCTCGGTGGCGCGATTCTCGCCCTCGGCAATCGCCTGCATGAGCTGCAGGTAATCGACGACGATCGCGCCGATCTTGCCGCCGTATTGGCGCGAAAGCCGGCGCGCCCGCGCGCGCAACTCCAGCGCATTGAGCGCGGGCGTCTCATCGACGTGAATCGCTGCTTCGGACAGCCGGCCGAGCGCCTCGGACAACCGCTCCCAGTCATCGGGTATGAGCTGACCGGTTCGAACCTTGTGTTGATCAAGGCGGCCCACGGATCCGATCAGGCGCATGGCGAGCTGCATCGAGCCCATCTCCATGCTGAAGATCCCGACCGGCAGCTTGGACGAGAGCGCGATATGCTCGGCGATGTTGAGCGCCAAGGCGGTCTTTCCCATGCTCGGGCGTCCCGCGATCACGATCAGGTCGCCTTCCTGCAGCCCCGAAGTCATGTGGTCCAGATCGGTGAATCCCGTCGGCACACCGGTAACGTCGGACGGGTTGTCGCGGTGGAATAAGAGTTCGATGCGCTCGACCGCTTGCGTGAGCAGCGGGCGCAGCTCCTGGAATCCCTGCTGGCCGCGCGCGCCGTGCTCGGCGATCTCGAATACTTTCGTCTCGGCCTGGTCGAGGATTTCGCGCACGCTGCGACCGAGAGGATTGTAAGCGGTATCGGCTATCTCTCCGCCGGCGGCTGCGAGTCGGCGCAGGATTGCCCGTTCGCGCACGATCTCGGCGTAGCGGCGGATGTTGGCGGCGGTCGGCACGTTCTCAACCAGCGCGCCGAGATAGACCATGCCGCCGACGTAATCGAGCTTCTTGAGCGAAGACAGTGTTTCGCCGACGGTGACCACGTCGGCGGGTTTGTTGTCGGCGATCAGGCCCATGATCGCGTTGAACACGACGCGGTGCGCGTCGCTGTAAAAATCGTCGGCGCTAAGGATGTCGCCGATCCGGTCTGCCGCGGGATTCTCCAGAAGCAACCCGCCCAGGACGGATTGCTCGGCCTCCAGCGAATGCGGCGGCACTTTCAGCGCTTCGATCTGGGTGTCGTTGGGCATCGGCGGGAACCTTCGAACAGCATGACGATTTTATCAGGTCGCCGCTCGCGTTTCAGGTAGACCGACGGTCGAGTCTCAGCCTTCGCGCCGGCGTGTACGCTGCCAACAAGACGTTCTTCGCCGATCCGCATGACGATTGGCGTCGTGTTCAGCGGCGAATGCCTGTCCGACGCCCGGGGGCCGCAAACGCCGGCCTGCGGGGCGCATCCGACCAATGGGAGGATGCGCGCGCGGCTGCGGTCGCGAACCCAACGTCTCCCTTGCCGCGCCACCCGCTACGGCCGGCGCGGCCCACGTGCGTCCAGCCAAGGCTTCGCCGCTTCGCGTCTGCGCGGTGCAATCAAGGCTTCGCCGCTTCGCGTCTGCGCGGTGCAATCGCACGGCGAGTGCCCGCGACCCGGTGCGAGTCTGCAGCGCGGTGAGCCGCGGTGATGCGGGCGCGTTGTGGCGCCGTCGTCGAGAAGCGGGTGGCTCGTGCGCGGCCACTCGTGGGTTGAGTGGCCGCCGCGAGCCGGGGTACCCGCTCGACGACGCGCTCGGCGCCACCACGCGGCCCAGTCACCGCGGCTCGCCGCGATCGAACCCCTGCCGTTATTTCTCCGTTCCGGAATTCGGCGAACAACCCAACGAAAAAGGGGCCGTCACCGGCCCCCTTGGCGTGACGCGAGGCGTTAGCGTCAGGCGGGGTTACCGGTCGTGTCGCCCAGCACGGAAACCGTGATCTGGGCGGTGACATCGGTATGCAAGGCGACGGTCAGCGGGAACTCTCCGACGTGCTTCAGCGGCCCCGTCGGCATCCGGATCATCGCCTTCTCGACCGCGTGGCCCTGCGCCCTGAGCGCCTCGACGATGTCGACGTTGGTCACCGAGCCGAACAGCCTGCCGTCGACGCCTGCCTTCTGCGTGATCTGGATCGCCGCGCCTTCCAGCTTGGCTGCCTGCTCCTGCGCCGCCGCGAGTTTCTCGGCTGCGAGCTTCTCCAGCTCGGTGCGCTTTTCTTCGAGAAGCTTCAGGTTATCCGGCGTTGCACGCTTGGCCTTGCCATGGGGAATCAGATAATTGCGCGCAAACCCCGGCTTGACCTTCACCACCTCGCCGAGGTCTCCGACGTTCAGCACCTTTTCAAGCAGAATGACTTGCATGTCGTCCCCGGTCAGTGCAGATCGGTGTAAGGCACCAACGCCAGGAATCGGGCGCGCTTGATCGCGGTCGAAAGCTGGCGCTGATAGTGCGCTTTGGTCCCGGTGATCCGCGCGGGCATGATCTTGCCGTTTTCCTGGATGAAGTCCTTGAGTATATCGACATCCTTGTAGTCGATCTGCTTGACGCCTTCGGCAGTAAAGCGGCAGAACTTCTTGCGCTTGAACAGATTGTTGCCGCGCTCACGGCGCTTGCCGTCCTTGCCTTTTCCTTTGCCTTTGGCAAATTTCGAGCTTCTTCCCATCGGGCGGGGCATTTCAGTTTCCTTCCAGTAGTTCGAATTCGTTTACGTGCAGCGCGACGCTGGTGCCGGTACGGTAGCGGCGAGCCAGGAAGCCGCGGCAGCGGAGCCGCGCACCGACCGCCACGGACGACAGGTCTCTGGCGATCGGACCCAGCGCCACCGCGGCGAGCTCGCAGGCCACGCGCCGCTCGCCGTTGGCTTCGGTCTGCATCGACTCGTGCGCCAGCTGAAAATCCAGTGCCGCTACGCCGGCCGGAGTGAAGCGCAAGTCGTCGCGTGCGGCAAGCCGCGCATCGAGCGTCATGGCGTTGACTGGCACCGCTTAAAGCGCCGCGCTCAATCGGCCGTGGGAGCGCCGGACGGCGCAACCGCCGGACTGCCGCCGAGCGGAGCGCTCGTCGGCGCTCCCTGCGGCGCGAGCGACCTGGACTTTTCTTCCTTCATCATCGGCGACGGCGCGACGACCGCCTCGCGCATTGCGACGATGAGGTGGCGCAAGACGGCATCGTTGAACTTGAACGCGTGCTCGAGCTCGGTGAGCGTGGCGTTGCCGCACTCGATGTTCATCAACACGTAGTGCGCCTTGTGCACCTTGGCGATCGGGTACGCGAGCTGACGCCGACCCCAATCTTCGAGCCGGTGGATACGGCCACCCTGGCCGCTGACCATCGTGCGATACCGTTCGACCATCGCGGGCACCTGCTCGCTCTGGTCCGGGTGCACGATGAATACGATTTCGTAATGACGCATGCAGATCGCTCCTTGTGGACGTTGGTTGGGGCGTAGGCTCGTTCACCGAGCGTCGCCGACGGCCTCCCCCTCTGCGCGGGTGAGGCAAGGGAATTTAAAATTATGCAGGAAATTTGACGCCAGATCAATGGGCTACTACAGCTGCGCGGCCCGTCAGCGAATTCAGCGGGGGGCGTAGACCGAGATCGGCGAGGACACGGCGGCGGCAAGTGCCGTGTCGCGCTCAGCCTTCGGCAGTTCAGCCAGCGCCTTCACGCGCGAGTAAAGACGCGCGAGGTCGCCACCCTCTGCGGCGAGCAGCGCCTGGAACTGCGGTACTTTCTGGGAGTAAAGGCTGACCGCAGCGATGCTGGCGTTGTTCGGCCCCTGTGCAAACCAGTAGTCGTACGCGCCGAAGCCGCCCCATTCGCGCTTGAGCGACGCGTATTCCGAACGCATAGCGTCGAAGGCGGCTGCTTTGGCCGCGAGCTTGTCGGCGTCGCTGCTGCCGCTCGCGTAAAGCGCGACGAGCTTGGTTCGCGTGCGCTCTACGAGCCTGCGGAAGACGTCGCGATAGCGCCGGCTCGAGGCGAACTGCAGATCGAGATCGGGGTCGTGCTGCGTCGCGAGCCAGCGGCGGAGGCCCTCCTCCTCGACGGCCACCGCGAAAGACTCGTTGAACACCGTATCGTCCTTGGCATAGGCGACCTGGTGCGCCAGCTCGTGAAAAATCAGCCGCGCGATCTCGGTGTCGGAATAACGCAGAAACGACGACGGCATAGGGTCGGCAAAATAGCCGAGCGTCGAATACGCGGGCACGCCACCGATGTACGCGTCGTCGCCATTGGCGATGAGATGTGCTGCTTCGGCCCGCGCATCGGCTTCCGCGAAGTAGCCGCGATAATTGACACAACCCGCGACGGGGAAGCACCACTGACGCGGGTTGAGCGACAGTGCGGGCGTGGCGAAGACGTTCCAAAGCACGAAGCGCCTGCCGAGATCCGTATAGCGGCGATAACTCGCGTTGTCGGGCAATCCAAGCTCGCGGCTCGCATACTCCCGGATCGCAAGCACGCGCTCGAGCTTGCGCTTGACGGCGGGATCGCGCGTTGCATCCAGCACCTCGGCGATCGGCTGCGCGCGCCCGAGCAGATCGAACTGACCGGAGATGCCCTGCCAGTAGTACTCCGCAGTCGAGCAACCTCCGACGGCCAACGCGGCAACTCCGGCCCAGGCGAGAGCGAGCAGTCTCATTGCGGTCGCAGGGTGGGCAACCAGCGGGCGAGCCGGTGCACGCCTTCCTCGAGGAGTGGCTTGGCGATCGTGTACGCGAAGCGCACGTGCGCCTCGGGCCGATGCCGGCCGAAGTCGATGCCCGGGGTGAAGGCGACGCCGGTGGCATTGAGCGCCTCGAGCGCGAAACGCTCGCTGTCCATCCCGAAACGCGAGCAATCAGCATAGATGAAGAAGCCGCCGGTTGGCGTCACCGGGATGTCGAAGCCCAGCTCGCGCAACGCGGGAACCAGGAAGTCGCGCCGCGCGCGGAATTCGTCGCGACGGGCCTCGACGATCGCATGCGTCTGCGCGGTAAAGCACGCCAGCGCAGCGCGTTGCGACGGCGTCGCCGGTGAAATGTACAGGTTTTGTGCGAGCTTCTCGATATCGCGCACGTGTCGCTCTGGCGCGACCAGCCAGCCCAGCCGCCAGCCGGTCATATTGAAATATTTGGAGAAGCTGCTGATGACGAAAATTTCATCGGACAAGGCGAGCGCGGTTCGCGGCTGCCCGGCGTAGGACAGGCCGAGGTAGATCTCGTCGACGATCAGCGCCCCGCCTCGCGCCGCCACGGCGAGCGCAATGGCTTCCATCTCCTCCCAGGGCACGGTCGTTCCGGTCGGGTTCGACGGCGAGGCGATCAGCGCGCCGCGCGTACGCGGCGTCCAGTGCTGCGCGATCAGGTCGGCGGTCAGCTGGTAGTTCGACTCGGGCCCAACCGCGATCCCGACCGCTTCGCCTTCCAGCGTGCGTACGAAATGGCGGTTGCAAGGGTAGCCGGGATCGGCGAGCAGGATCTGATCGTCGCGATTGACGAGCAACGCCAGCGTCAGCAACAACGCGGCCGACGATCCCGCGGTAACGACGATTCGTTCCGGGGCGATCGTGGTGCCGTAGCGCTCGTCGTAGTAACCCGCGATCGCGCGCCGCAACTCGGGCAATCCAAGTGCGGAGGTGTAGTAGATGCCACCGCCGGCGATGCCGGCCAAAGCGGCTGCCAGCACCGGTTCGGGCGTCGGAAAATCGGGCTCGCCGATTTCCATGTGGATGACGCTTCTGCCGGCGGCCTCCAGCGCCCGGGCCGCGGTCTGCACTTCCATCACATGAAACGGCGCGATTTCGTGTACGCGCGCCGCGGTCTTACTGCGGGCATCCATCGAAAGGACGATTGTCGGCCAGGCAAAAGGTGCTATGGTAACCGCATCGGGTCGCAATGGAACCGCTATGCCCGCATTTTTCTTGCTCCTGCTGCTATGGGTCGCGCAGCCCGCGCATGCTGCCGTCTACAAGTGTGCGAACGACAAGGGCGGTGTCGTCTATCAGGACACCCCGTGCGCGCCGGGAAAGGAACTGCGCAATCTCGACACCGATCCCGCTACGCTGAGCGTCGTGCCGGGTACGCCCGTGCCGGCGGCAAAATCAGCCCCCCCGGCCACCGAGAAACCGGCACGGGTACGGACGGGCACGGTGAAGGTCAAGGGAGGCAACCCGGCAGAGCGCAAATTCATTCAGGCCGGGATGAGCGAAGCCGAAGTCATATTCAAGGTCGGCCGTCCCGACGTGGAAGCCAAAGGCCGCAGCAAGCAGGGGCAGCGGTGGTCATACATGCCGACAGCGGGCGATCCCGATACTCTGACGACGCTGACCTTGGCCGGCGGTAAGGTGACGCACGTCGAGCGCAAGGTCGTACGCTAGGGAAGCCTAATGCGCGCGGTGGTGCAACGCGTCCGGCGCGCGAGTGTCAGCGTCGATGGCTTGACCGTCGCCGCGATCGGATCGGGTTTACTCGTCCTGTGCGGCGTGAGCCCGTCCGACACCGACGCCGACCGCAACTGGCTTGCCCGAAAGATCGTCTCCTTACGCGTCTTCGATGACGACGACGGGATGATGAACCGCTCGCTCCGCGATGTCGGCGGCGAGCTGCTCGCGGTGAGCCAGTTCACACTCTATGCGTCGACACGCAAGGGCGCTCGGCCCTCCTACAGCGCTGCGGCGCCGCCCGAGGTGGCCGCGCCCGGATTCGCGACATTCGTGCAAGCGCTGGAGCGTGAGCTCGGCAAGCGTGTGCCCACCGGGGTTTTTGGCGCCCACATGGAAGTCACGCTCAGCAACGACGGCCCGGTAACGCTATGGCTAGACACCGCGACGCGGGAATGAGTCCGCGCATCGAAGCACCGCACTAGGGAAGCCGAGCGAGCGGTCGACGCGCCGCAAAGCACTGTAATTCTTACAAGCGCGATGCTCGAGGCGACGTTCGCTTGCGACCGCCACGCTATCCGAACGGAACAATCTCACGAATCGACCGTCGTATTCGTTACGATGCTGGAACAAAGCGTATACGGCAATACCATCTTCGAGTGGCTCATCGCCGCAAGCTTTGCGCTGGTTGCCGGCGCGACACTCGTCGCGTTGAGGACCCTGGTCCTGCACCGGCTAACCGCGCGCAATACCGAAGCGCACCCGCACGCGGCCGCGCGAATGCGCGCCGTATTCGAAGGAACGCGCCCATGGTTCCTGATCACAGTAGCGGTCTTCATCGGCGCGCAGGTTGTCGAGCTGCCGCGCAAGGCGGACCGGTTTGTCGATCATGTCACCATCATCGCCGTGATCGCTCAGACAGCGGTCTGGGCAAGCCTTGCCATCCGCTACTGGCTCGCGCGCCAGATTGCAGCGAAGCGCGAGACCGATGCAGGCGCCGCGACCACGGTTGCCGTGCTGGGCTTTTTCGCGCAGCTCGCCCTCTGGTCGCTGGTGGTGCTGCTTGCGCTGGAGAATCTCGGCTTCAACATCACGACCCTGCTCGCGGGGCTGGGCATCGGCGGCATTGCGATGGCGCTGGCGGCGCAAGGCATACTGGGCGACATCTTTGCGTCGATGACCATCGCCCTGGACCGGCCGTTCGCGATCGGTGACTTCATCACCATCGACAATGTCATGGGCACGGTCGAGCATATCGGCCTGAAAACGACCCGCCTGCGTAGCATCTCCGGTGAACAGATCATCATCGCGAACACCGATCTGTTGAAAAGCCGGGTGCGCAATTTCAAGCGGCTTACCGAGCGGCGCGTCGAGTTCACGATCGGCGCGTCGTACGACATGCCCGCGGCGAAGCTCGCGCTGATTCCTGCGATCATGCGCGACGCCATCGAGGGCCAGCCTCAGACGCGTTTCGACCGAGCTCACTTCAAGCAATACGGCGAGAATGCGCTCGTCTTCGAGGCGGCATTCTACTTCCGCGATCCAGATTACAACCGGTACATGGACGTCCAGCAGGCGATCAATCTGGCGAT
>DASXQW010000079.1:0-6785 GCA_036506975.1 Casimicrobiaceae bacterium
TTGAAAGGCAGATTCACGCCAAGACTCGGCAGAATCAACGCTAGGTAAATCCCGGTAAGAAGGGTGTTGATCAGCGAGATCTGAACCTGGGCGAACACGACACGACGAAACGCATCACCCAATCTCGCGGCGCGCTCGACAAGCTCCCGCGCGAGCGGCCGGTTGGTCTCGATCGGCAATGCCTCGTGCAATGCGACCATTGCGCCGAGCACCATGCCGATCACCGTCTGCACGAGTGTTCGTCCCACCTCCTTGCCCATCGACTGCACATCGGCAGCATGAGTGCGGAACCACTCCGCCAGCGTTTCCTTGAGATCCTCCGGGCTCTCCGGGATGTATTGGACGAGCCAATTCGGCATCGTGGCACGCGAGCTCTCGATGATCTCTGCCATCCGCGCCAGAAGCGCGGAGAGACTTCCCGCGTCGCTCTTGAAGAACAAGACGGCCCCGATGATTGCAGCCGTGACCAGTATCAGCACCAACGCCGAAAGCAGGCCCACCGCAATAAGCTTCGCGCGCTTGTCCGAAAGATGCTTATTCAGTGGCGGTGCAATGACGTGAACGAGCTCGTACACCAGCATGCCGGCGAGCAGGGCCGGCAGCACATGCAACTGCAATACGAGGACAAGCGCGACGCCGGTCAGAACCCAGGCGGCAACGGTGTATCGGGAGAAAACCGTCCGATCGCGCAGCATCCGCGTCAGTTTACGCTGCGCAAGCCTGACCTGCGGGAAGCGGCCGATTGATGCGCCGAGCTCGCGCTTTGAAGACGCGGATGAAGTGCGCGTCGAGGGGTCTTGTGAGCAATCACAGTGACCTCTCGACGCGGTCGAATCACCGTCGCTAAAGATGCATCCGCCTCAAGATCTCGGCCAGAAGGACGTCCCCCGTTGGCCTCGCGCCAGCTTTTTCCGCCGACGAAGGAGCTTCACCGTCAATTTCTGCCTTGCCCTGGGATCGGAGTGGCCACGAAGGCCGGCCTCTCACCGGTATCCGGATCGAAAGCCCGGCCCGTGATCTCCCCAAGATCATTGATGTCTTGCGCGGTGGTGAGCACGTCGGCATAGCCGGCCTGAACGAGGGTATTGAGGTCGGTTATGACGCCGTTTTGCCAGAGGAACGCGCGGCAGCTGCCGGCCGCATCGCACGAAATGCCTACGATCTGGCGCCGCTCGTTGATGCCGTGGGCTTCGCTATACACATCTCCCGGAAGCGCGCCGAGATCCTGGATACCATCATGTCTCGTCCAGAGGAATGCGTGCAGTTGAGGGTTGTCGGGATCGTCACCCGGCTGACCGGCAAAACCGACGATGTCACCCTGCTGATTGATGGCCATCGGCGTGTTCCACGCCGCGCCTCCCAGGTTGCCGATGTCGGTGACTCCGCCGTTTTCCCAGAGCACCGCGTGCGCGGCGGTGAATCTTCCCACCGCCTGGTCGCACGTGCCCGAGATGCCGACGATCTGGCCGCTGTCGTTGATCGCCGTCGCAGCGCCAGAGGTGTCGCCTGGCAGCGGAGGAAGCTCGTGGATCCGGTTTCCGTCCGACTCCCAGACGACAGCGCGAAACTGCAGCACCTGAGGCGGGACGCAGGTGGGGTCATGCACGGCATTCTCCGCCCACCCGAACACTTGGCCATGGTTGTTGGCGCCCGTGGCAAAGCCGTTATTGCCCCCCAACGTGGGAAGCGCGCTCATCACGCCCGATCGCCATATGAACCCAAGGCATGTCGGGCCGGTCGCGGTAGCCCCAGGGAAAAAAGCCGAGCAACTCCAGGCCTCGCCCAGTGGATCCGGCGCGTCGGTCTGGGCGATCCCTGCGATCAAACCGATGTTGTTTTTCACGGGCCACGCGACGCTGCTGTTGGGTCCGCCGAGCGTGCCGAGGTCGGATAACGATCCATTTCGCCAGAGGCTCGCATGCCGGCTCTGGTTCCCGGACAGGTTCGAATAGCCCGACACCCAGCTTCTGTTGTTGATGCTGTTGCCCCGGCTGATCGTGCCACCGAGGGAAGCGAGGTTCGTGACCTGGTACTTGGCCGGTTGGCTTTGTTGGGATGCTTCGAAAGCACCGCCATAAGCAAGACCAGCCAGCAACGCTGCAACGAATACGACGAATCGCGCGAACAAATTTCTCACGATGGCCTCCTTCGAATTGAGCGGACACTCTGTGACAGCGCGAGTGCACGATTCGAAACTACTGCCTCTCTCACGCGAATGCTCGCCGCTTTCGGACACCGAATTTCCTGGCGCCTGAACCGCGATCCCGCGTCGCGGGTGAATTCGAGGAACTCCCTAGGTAGCGTATACTCGGGTCGCATGTGGCGCGAGGGAGTTTGCGCAATCAAGACTCCATCTCTCGCGCGAACTTCACCGGGGCACAAAGAAGACGATAAACCGTCCACCGTCGCCCTTCGCGAAGTTGGTATCGTGAGCCCTAGCTCGCCTCCACCGCCCAAGTTCGAGTTGCCCGCGCTGCCGCAGCTGCGCGAGGCGACAGTATTCGCCCAGAAAATCCGCTACTACGATACCGGTCGGGGTCCGCCGCTCGTCCTCGTTCATGGAGTGGGCGGGGATGCCGACCAATGGGCCTTCTGCCTGGACGCACTTGCGGCCTCGCATCGGATCATCGCGCTCGACTTGCTCGGGTTCGGGCGCTCCGACAAGCCTTTGATCGATTACCGCATAGCCGGTTTCGTCGAGGTGCTTGATCGATTCCTAACGACCGTCGGAATTGCGAAAGCGTCGTTTCTAGGTCATTCACTCGGCGGATGGATCGTGGCAGCGTTCGCCTTGCGGTTCCCGGAAAAGATCGACAAGCTCGTACTGAACGATGCGGCGGGCATCGATGATGGCGCGATCCCCATTCCGGTCGACCTGAAAATCTCCACTCGCGCGAGCTTGCGCAACGCGTTCGAATGCATGTTCTACGACAAAAGCATTGTGACGGACGATCTCGTTGATCTCGCCTATTCTCTGCATCTCGAGCGAGGTGATGGTTACACGATTCGCAGCGTGCTCGAGACCCTTGCGAATCCATGGGAGAAACTCGATGGGAAGCTTGCGGCGCTTCGAGCTCGCACACTGATTTTGTGGGGCGAAGACGACGCCATCACGCCCCTTCCGATGGCGCGCGCCTTTCACCGCGGAATCTCCGGATCACGACTGCAAACCATCGCCCGATGCGGCCATCTGCCGCCGCTCGAACAACCCGGTGAGTTCGTGGCGGCTGTTACGGGTTTTCTAAGCCCCGCGTAGCCTCATCCCTTGTGCAGGAATGGGAGTTCACTGCGGAGACCGGCGCTCCATTTCGTGGAGCCTGAGATGCAGGGCCGCATACGCGCGCCAGGGCCGCCAGCGCTCCGCACGCGCGAGTAGCGTGCCCGGGCCGCGAACTCCTGCGGCGCGCTGAAGCGTGCGATCGGAGGCGGGAAACGCGTCCGGCCAGTAGAGCGTGCGCATTACGATCCGGGTCGCAAGATAATCGCTGACGCCTTCGATCGCCGACAACGCGCGGTGCGCAGTGACGACGTCGGTGCCCGGTTCGAGAACGAGACGGCCGTCGGCGATAGCGCGCGCGGCGATGGCGAGAGCGAGGGCGCGACGGGGCGCGACGCCGAGCGCCTCGAGGCGCGCGGGGCCCGCTTCCGCGACCCGATCCGGGGTGGGTGCGAGTCGATCGAGCGCGGGGATCCCGGTGTCGATGGGTTCGCCGAGCGCCCGGACCACGCGCTGCGTGGGATCGCGGGCCGCCGTCGCGGGCGGTCGCGCACCGCGAATCAGCGCGCCGAGCACGATGTCGAAGCTGTCGAGTGCGCCCGGAATGCGAATGCCGTGTCGCCGCGCGACGAGCGACGCCAGTCCGCCCTGTTCGAGATGCGCATCGATGACGGCGGGTTCCGCGTCGAGGTCGAACAGCTGTCTCAGACGCGCGAGCAGCGGCATGAGCGCCGGCAGGAGCGAGAGCGAGACCTCGACGTGGAGATGCGTGCCCAGCGCGGCGCGCGAGCTCGGCGCCGCGTCGGCCGCGAAAACCACACCAGTTCGCCCATCGATGCGGACGGTACGGCCGTAGCGCGCGCCTTGCACGAGCTCGACCCCGGGAATCGCATCGCGGTTCAGGAACTGCAGGAGCACATCCCACGCGAGCGGTGCGCGGTAGGCGAGCGTCAGCCGAACGACGTCCCGCACCGGATCGGTCGCCGCCACTAGCGCGCTGTTTATCGGGCGGCCGTCGCCCGCTTGCGCGGTCCGTCGCAGACCGCTCGGGCTCAAGCGGTAACGCTCGCGGAACACCGTGTTGAAGCGGCGCAGGCTCTGAAAGCCGCTGGCGAAGGCGATGTGCGTCACCGACAGCGCGGTGTCCGCGAGCAGGCGCTTGGCGAGCAACAGCCGATGCGTCTGCGCAAGCTCGATCGGCGCAACGCCGACCTCGCGCTCAAGCGCACGGCGCAGGTGTCGCTCGCTGACGTTGAGCTCTCTCGCCAGGTCCGCCACGGAGCGTCCGTTGAGCGCGCCGGCGCCGATGCGAAGCGCGGCTGCGAAGGCGAGGCGCGAGACGGCGTCGACCGGCGCCCTCCCCGGCGCAAGCTCGGGCCGGCAGCGCAGGCAGGGGCGGTATCCCGCGCGCTCGGCCGCCGCGGCGGAAACGAAGAAGCGACGATGACTCGAAACCGAGACGCGCGCCGGGCAGATCGGCCGGCAATAGATTCCGGTCGTGATGATGCCGATGAAGAAGATGCCGTCAAAGCGCGGATCGTGCGTCCGAGCTGCACGCTGGCACTGGTCCGGATTGAGTAGGAAGAGAGGGGCGACGGAGCGCAGCATCCCCCCAATCTACACTTTCGCGGAGCCTTGACTCGCCGGATTCGGACATGGAATCGCGGGCTAGGACATCCCACGCGAACGAGGTGGGGTCTTCTCCTCGCATACCATACCCGGTCCTACTTGGATTCTCCCGAGGGTCAGTCGCCCACGGCGCGCAGCGGCGCCTGTCCGATCAATCCGGCGGCTTTCGCGAGGCGTGCGATTTCCGCTCGTTCGGCGTCGTCCACGCCCAGTTGCGGCGGGCGCACCGTCGCATGCGGAAACAGCCCCTGCAGCTTGAGAACCTCCTTCATCCGCGGCCGGTAATCGCGGATCGGCGCCCGCCAGCAATAGCGCGCGAGCGGACCCAAACGCTCCCAGATCGCGAACGCGCGATCGAAGTCCTTCGTCACGACGGCCCGATGCATCTCGATCAGCTCGGCCGTCGCAGTGCCGGCAAAGCCGATCAACGCGCCGTCGCAGCCCATCATCATCGCTTCGAGGATGAACGTGTCGCTGCCGGTCAGAATGCCGATCTTGCGCGGCAGCGCTTTCGCGGTCGCGATCGTCTCGATCGTCTTGGTCGTATCGAACGACGCTTCCTTCAAGCCGACGATTTGCGGGATCGCGGCGAGCCGCGCCAGCGTTTCCGGAGGAAAATCCGGTCCCCATGCGACCGGAAACTGGAAGGCGACCAGCGGAAGCCCGACGCCATCGGCAATGGCCTTGTGGTACTGGTAGATCATCTCGGAGGGCACCGGCTTGCCGAGAAACGTCGGGAACGGCGGGAAGATGGCAAGCGCCTGCGCGCCCGCGGCCTCGAGCTCGTTCCCCCAGCGCACCGCATCGCGGGTCGAGCCGGCGATGAGCCCCGAGATCAGCGGGCACGCACCCTGGATCGCAACGCGGCTTGCGCGCAGCACTTCGAGCTGCTCGTCGCGATCGAGCGACGGGCCTTCGCTCGCATCCATGTTCATCGCGATGGCGGTGGGGCGCTGGCTGGCGATCCAGCGCAGGTACGTGCGCAGAGTCGACCAGTCGATCGCGTGATCGGGAAGCATCGGCAGCGCCGGCGCCGCCACGATGCCCTGCAGGGAAGTAATGCTCATGTCGATCTGCCTCCTTCGGTCGGTGTCGCGCCCGCGCCGTGGAGCACGCCCCGGGCAAGAAAGATCTCGGTGATGCGTTCGGTCGCTTCGACGAAGGCCGGGGCGCGCCGCGCCTCGAGCCCGCGCGGGCGCGAGAGCGCAATGTCCATCACGCACTCGATCTTTCCGGGCCGCGGCGACATGACCACGACACGATCGGCGAGCAGCACCGCCTCGTCGATCGAATGCGTGATGAACAGCACCGTCTTGCGGGTCGCCAGCCAGAGCGCTTCCAGGTCGAGGCGCATCTGCTCGCGGGTCAATGCATCGAGCGCGCCGAAAGGCTCGTCCATCAGCAGGAGCGGCGCGTCGTGGATCAGCGCGCGCGCAATGGCGACCCGCTGCCGCATCCCGCCCGAGAGCTCGTAGGGATAGCGGTCGGCGAAATCCTTGAGGCCGACCTGCTCCAGCATGGAGAGCGCACGATCCTTGTACGCCCGGGGATCGAGGCCCCGCAGCTCGACCTGCACGAGCACGTTGTCGAGCGCGGTGCGCCAATCGAGCAGCACCGGGCTCTGGAACACGATGCCGAGATTCGTCTGCGGGCGATCGACGATACGGCCGTCGACGCGAACGTCGCCGGCGCTCGCGAGATGCAGCCCTGCCACGATGCGCAGCAGTGTGCTCTTGCCGCACCCCGACGGTCCGACAATCGTCAGGAATTCACCTTCGCGGATCGCGAGATCGAAGCGCTCGATGGCGTGGGTTTCGCGCTCGCCTCGCCGATACGTCTTGGCGACGCCGGCAAGCTCGACGTAGGGCCGCCCGAGCGCGCCGCGCGCCGCGTTGCCGGCGACCGCGTTCGGTCTCGCACCGTTGTATGCGACGCGGAG
>DASXQW010000080.1:0-14948 GCA_036506975.1 Casimicrobiaceae bacterium
CGTCTCGTGCGAGCCGACCGGCGCGTAGATGCGGCAGGCGCGATCGAGCTTGTCTGCTCCGACGATTTGATCGTAAACGCTCTCGCCCATGCCATGCAGGCACTGGAATTCGTAGTCGGCGTTGCCGGCGAGCGTGTGGATCGCCGCGATGGTGAACGCGTTGTGGCTCGCGAATTGCGGATACACCGCGTCCGGCGCCGCGAGCATCGCCCGGACACAGGCGAGATACGCGACGTCGGTGTGCACTTTGCGCGTGAAGACCGGATAGCGGTCGAGCCCGTCGACCTGCGCGCGCTTGATCTCGCTGTCCCAGTACGCCCCCTTCACCAGACGCACCATCAGCCTGCGGTGGTTGCGTCGCGCTAGATCCACGAGCCAGTCGATCACCGCGCGGGCGCGCTTCTGATAGGCCTGGACGACAAAGCCGAGTCCGTTCCATCCGGAGAGCGCCGGATCGGCAGCGAGGCGCTCGAACAGGTCGAGCGAGAGCTCGAGGCGATCGGCTTCCTCGGCATCGAGGTTGATCCCGATGTCCCGCCGCGCTGCGCGCTGCGCCAGATGGACAAGCCGCGGCAGCAGCTCGGCGAGAACGCGTTCACGCTGCAGGCGCGAGTAGCGCGGGTGCAGCGCGGAGAGCTTGATGGAGATGCCCGGCCCGGCGTAAATCCCCTTGCCCTGGGCGGCATCACCGATGGCGTCTATGGCATTTTCGTACGCGGCGAGATAGCGCTGCGCGTCGGCGGCGGTGAGAGCGGCTTCGCCCAGCATGTCGTACGAATAACAGTAGCCGCGAGCCTCGCGCTCGCGCGCGTTGTCGATCGCCTCGGCGATGGTGCGCCCCGTGACGAATTGCCTGCCGAGAAGGCGCATGGCGAGGTCTACGCCCTTGCGGATGAGAGGCTCGCCGCCTTTGCGCAGGAGCGAAGTCACCGCGGCCTCCAGCGCGGAATCACTGCGCGAATCGACGAGTTGGCCGCTTACGAGCAAGCCCCATGCGGCGGCGTTGACGAACAATGACGGGCTTTTGCCGACGTGCGCGCGCCAATCGCCGCGGCCGATCTTGTCGCGGATCAACCGGTCGCGCGTCGCGGGGTCGGGAATGCGCAACAGCGCTTCGGCGAGACACATCAACGCAACGCCTTCGCGCGAGTCGAGCGAGAATTCGAGCATCAGCGCATCGACGCCACCGGCCGTGCTGCGCGCTGCGCGTACGCCTTGCGCGAGCGAGGCGGCGAGGCGCTGCGTCGCAGCCAATGTATCCGGCGCCAACGCGGCTTCCGGCAACAGCGCCTGGACCGCTGCGGCTTCGTCGGCCCGATACGCAGCGTCAATACGCGCGCGCAACGCCGAGACCGGGGCATCGGGTGCAGTTAGTGCGAAGGCGGCTGAACTCATGGCAATGGATTGAATTGAAACGCCTAGCTACTCAGCTTTTAGTAGTCAATAATACTATGCTTTGGCATCCTAGCAGTGTTAGTGCCTAATTGCAGGCTGTCGGGCTCGTAAAGAAGGGCTCCGAGAGCTGTTGCGGATCGCGCTGCCCGTACCGAGCCGCTCAGGCCTAGAATGAGGGGTCGCAAGCTCGCCCTGGTAAATGCATGAATGCACCTCTCGATGCCGCAGTTGCGCCCTACGCATTGACCCGCACGGAGAACGGAATCTGTCGGCTGACCCTTAATCGGGGCGATCGGTACAACCTGCTTTCCCGCGCAATGATCGCCGCGCTCCAGAGCGAAGTGACTCGCATCGGTGCCGACCCCGCGATTCGCTGTGTGGTGCTTGCCGCCGAGGGCAAGGGCTTCTGCGCGGGTCACGACTTGAAGGAGCTGCGCGCGCACCCCGATCTCGCGTGGCAGCAGGAGCTTTTCTCCTCCTGCAATGCGTTGATGGTTTCGTTGACCACGCTGCCCCAGCCGGTGATCGCGCGCGTGCACGGCATCGCCACGGCCGCGGGCTGCCAGCTCGTGTCGATGTGCGACCTCGCCGTGGCGGCCGACACGGCTCGCTTCGCATTGCCCGGCGTGAACGTCGGCGTGTTTTGCACCACGCCCGCCGTCGGTGTCGCGCGCAATGTCGCACGCAAGCGGGTGATGGAGATGCTGCTGACGGGTGAGCCGATCGACGCCGGGACGGCGCTGGCGTGGGGCCTCGTGAATCGCGTTGTTCCGGAAGCGGAGCTCGACGCCGCGATCGCCGCGTTGACGCGCGTCATCCTGGCCAAGAGCGCCCGGCTTATCGCGCAGGGCAAGCGGGCGTTCTACCGGCAGGTCGAGCTGGGTTTGGTGCAGGCGTACGACTTCGCCGGCGGCGTGATGGCCTGCAGCCTGCTCGACGCCGACGCGCACGAGGGCATCGACGCGTTTGTAGAAAAGCGCGCGCCAAAATGGGGCGACTGACGTTACGGCGATCGACCGCCCACGACAGCTTATTCGATTGCCAACGCCCCCTGCGTTCCGGATAATCGCGCGGGACAACCGAGGAGGTCCCGGCGGAAGTCGCCGTCGGGACGGCGCATGGCCGACGATATCATTCTGCAGACGCGCGGGCTCACCAAGGAGTTCAAGGGTTTCGTCGCCGTCAACGGCGTCGATCTCGAAGTCCGGCGGGGGACGATCCATGCGCTGATCGGCCCGAACGGCGCGGGAAAGACGACTTGCTTCAACCTGCTCACGCACTTTCTCACGCCGACGGCGGGCCAGATCTTCTTCAACAGCCGCGAGATCACCGGGTCTCCACCCGCCGCGATCGCGCGCATGGGCATGGTGCGCTCGTTCCAGATCTCCGCCACGTTTCCGCATCTGACCGTGCTCGAGAACGTGCGCATCGCACTGCAGAGCAAGCGTGGCGGCTCGTTCGAGTTCTGGCGCTCCGCGCGTGCGCTCGCGGCGCTCAACGACCGAGCCGAGGAACTGATCGACGCCGTGGGTCTTACCGGTTTTTCCGGAACGCCCGCGGTCGAGCTGCCCTATGGGCGCAAGCGCGCGCTCGAGATCGCGACCACGCTCGCGCTCGACCCGGAGATGATGCTGCTCGACGAGCCGATGGCGGGCATGGCGCACGAAGACGTGGAACGCATCACGGCATTGATCAAGAAGGTGTCCGCCAACCGCACGGTGCTGATGGTCGAGCACAACCTTTCGGTCGTGTCGACGCTGGCGGATCACATCACCGTGCTCGCGCGCGGCGAGATTCTCGCCCAGGGCGACTACGCCGCCGTGTCGAAGCATCCGGACGTGGTGCAGGCGTATCTGGGAGCCGGACATGCCTGACCGCGCCCCCGGTGCCTCGCTGCTGTCGGTGCGCGACCTCAACGCGTGGTACGGCGAGTCGCATATCCTGCACGGCACCGCGTTCGATGTTGCCGGCGGCGAGGTTGTCACGCTGCTGGGTCGTAACGGCGCCGGCAAGACGACCACGCTCAAATCGATCATGGGCATTGTCGGGCAGCGCGAGGGTTCGATTACCTTCGGGGGAGCCGAGACGATCCGTTTGCCTTCCAATCGCATCGCCCGCATGGGGCTCGCGTTATGCCCCGAGGAGCGCGGCATCTTCGCCAGCCTCGACGTCGAGGAAAATCTGTTGCTGCCGCCACAGGTGAAGGAGGGCGGTCTCACCGTCGCGGAGATCTTCGAGCTGTTCCCGAACCTGAAAGAGCGCCTGCACAGTCAGGGCACCAAGCTTTCCGGCGGCGAGCAGCAGATGCTGGCGATCGGCCGTATCCTGCGTACCGGAGCCAATTTGCTGATGCTCGACGAGCCGACCGAGGGCTTGGCACCCGTCATCGTCCAGCAGATCGGACGCACCATTCAGAGCCTCAAGGCGAAGGGTTTCACGATCCTTCTGGTCGAACAGAATTTCCGCTTTGCCGCGACCGTTGCCGACCGGCATTACGTCATGGAGCGGGGACGCATCATCGACATGATCCCGAATACCGAGCTCGACGCGAAAATGGACAAGTTGCACGAATATCTCGGAGTGTGAGTACGGCCCCCGCGCCGCAATCGAATCGTCAACCGAAGGAGAATGAAACATGAAAGCGGTCAACCATAGTCTGCTGGCGCTCGCTATCGGCGCTTTGTTCGCGGTAGGCGCAGCGCAAGCCCAGATTTCGGACGGTGTCGTCAAGATCGGCGTGCTCTCGGACATGTCGAGCCTCTATGCCGACCTCGACGGCAACGGGTCGATTGTCGCAGCGCAGATGGCGGCCGAGGACTTCGGTGCGGCCGCGAAGGGCATCAAGGTCGAGATCATCTCGGCGGATCACCAGAACAAGCCGGACGTCGGATCCGCGGTCGCGCGCCAGTGGTTCGACACGGACAAGGTAGACCTCATCACCGGCACGACGAACTCGGGCGTCGCGCTTGCCGTCAACCAGATCACGAAGGACAAGGCCAAGGCGTTCATCGTTTCGGGTGCCGCATCGTCTGACCTCACCGGAAAGGCGTGCTCCCCAAACACCATCCACTGGACCTACGACACGTGGATGCTCGCCAACGGCACAGGCAGCGCGATCGTCAAAACGGGCGGCGACAGCTGGTTCTTCATCACCGCCGACTACGCGTTCGGGCACGCGCTCGAGCGCGACTCCGAGGCGGTCGTGCTGAAGTCCGGCGGCAAGGTGCTGGGCAAGGTGCGCGCGCCGCTTAATACGCAGGACTTCTCGTCGTATCTGCTGCAGGCGCAAGCCTCGAAGGCGAAGATCATCGGGCTCGCCAACGCGGGCGGTGACACACGGAACTCGATCAAGCAGGCGGCCGAGTTCGGCATCGTCAAGGGCGGGCAGAACCTCGCTGGGTTGCTCGTCTTCATCCAAGACGTTCACGCGATGGGGCTCAACACTGCGCAGGGCCTGATCTTCACCGAAACGTTCTACTGGGACATGAACGACCAGACGCGCGCCTTCACGAGGCGGTTCGTCCAGCGCAACAAGGGCATCTATCCGAGCATGATCCATGCCGGCGTCTATTCAGGCGTGCTGCACTACCTGAAGGCGATCGAGGCGCTGAAGAGCGACGACGGTACCAAGGTCATCGCCAAGATGAAAGAGATGCCGACCGACGACCCGCTGTTCGGCAAGGGCACGGTGCGCGCCGATGGACGCAAAATCCATCCTGCGTATCTGTTCGAGATCAAGAAGCCTTCCGAATCGAAAGGCGAGTGGGACCTGTACAAGACGCGTGCGACGATTCCGGCCGATCAGGCATTCCGGCCGCTTAAGGACGGGGAATGTCCGCTGGTGAAGTGACGCATCCGTCCAGGAGCGGCCCGCCGCAGGACGGGCCGCGATTGGAGACGAATGCGTCATCTCCGCGCAAGCGGGGATCCAGTGTCATGAATAGAAGACGCTGGATTCCCGCCTTCGCGGGAATGACGGCAGCTGTGGGATCCAGTGTCTTGCGACGTACGACGCTGGGTTCCCGCTTGCGCGGGAACGACGAACGATTGTCATCCCGGACGAGCCCGTGGCGCGAGACCCGGGATCCAAGGTCATGAGGCGATCCCGCTTACGATGCGAACTTGGGCCCGGGCCTGCGCCGGGGCGACGATTGCCGCTGCCCACATGAGTCGCATCCGATGACGGAAATCTTTGGCGTCCCGACGCAGGCGCTGTTCAGCCAGCTCTTGATCGGGCTGATCAACGGCGCGTTTTACGCGATGCTGAGCCTCGGGCTCGCGATCATCTTCGGGCTGCTCAACATCATCAACTTCACCCACGGCGCGCAGTACATGATGGGCGCGTTCTGCGCGTGGTTTCTGTTGCAGTACCTCGGCCTCGGCTACTGGTGGTCGCTTCTGTTCGCGCCGATTGCCGTCGGCGCTTTCGGCGTCATCATCGAACGGACGATGCTCGCGCGCTTGTACAAGCTCGATCACCTCTATGGCCTCTTATTGACGTTCGGGTTGGCGCTGATCATCCAGGGACTTTTCCGCAACCAGTTCGGCTCGTCCGGGCTGCCCTACCAGATGCCGGAAGCGCTCACGGGCGGATTCAACCTGGGCTTCATGTTCCTCCCGAAGTATCGCGCGTGGGTGATCGTTGCATCGCTCGCCATATGCCTTGCGACGTGGTACGTGATCGAGCGCACTAAGCTGGGGTCATATCTGCGCGCAGGAACCGAGAACCCGGCACTGGTGCAGGCATTCGGCATCAACGTTCCGCGGATGATCACCCTGACGTATGGTTTCGGCGTCGCGCTCGCCGCGTTTGCGGGCGTCATGGCAGCGCCGATCTACCAGGTCAGCCCCCTCATGGGCGCCGACCTCATCATCGTCGTCTTCGCCGTCGTCGTGATCGGCGGCATGGGGTCGATTCTGGGCTCGATCATCACCGGCTTCGGTCTGGGGGTGATCGAAGGACTCACTAAGGTGTTTTATCCTGAGGCGTCGAACACCGTGATCTTCGTGATCATGGTGATCGTGCTGATCCTTCGCCCCGCCGGCCTTTTCGGCCGCGAGCGCTAAGCGATGGCGACGCCGGTCTCGACCGCCGCTCTCCCGTCCCGCCTGGCCGCGAACGGCTTCGCGCTCGGCACCGCGGCGATGATCGTGCTGCTCGCCGTTGCGCCGTTCATCGGTATCTATCCTGTGTTTCTGATGAAGGCGCTTTGCTTCGCGGTGTTCGCCTGCGCGTTCAACCTGCTGCTCGGATTCGGCGGCCTGCTGTCGTTCGGCCACGCGATGTTCCTCGGCACCGCGGGTTACCTGGCCGCGCATGCGGCCAAGGTCTGGGGATTCCCGCCCGAGCTCGCGATCCTCACCGGAACGGCCGCATCGGCGGTGCTGGGGGTAATCGTCGGGATGCTCGCCATCCGGCGTCAAGGCATCTATTTCGCGATGATCACGCTGGCGATCGCGCAAATGGTGTACTTCTTCTACCTTCAGGCGCCGTTCACTCACGGCGAGGACGGTATCCAGGCGGTGCCGCGCGGGAAGCTCTTCGGCGTACTCGACCTTTCGAACACGCTCACGATGTACTACGTCGTGCTCGCGATCTTCGTCGGCGCTTTTCTCCTCATCTACCGCACCGTGCATTCGCCGTTCGGTCAGGTGTTGAAAGCGATTCGCGAGAACGAGCCGCGGGCGATCTCGCTCGGCTACAACGCCGACCGCTACAAGCTGCTCGCCTTTGTGCTGTCGGCGGCGCTCTCCGGGCTCGCCGGCGCGACCAAAGCGATCGTGTTCCAGCTCGCCTCGCTTACCGACGTGTACTGGACCATGTCGGGCGAGGTCGTGCTGATGACGCTGCTGGGCGGCATGGGCACGATCTTCGGGCCGGTCGTCGGTGCGTTCGTGATCATCGGCCTCGAGAACTACCTGGCGGGCTTCGGCCAGTGGGTGACGGTGATCACCGGACTGATCTTCGTGGTCTGCGTGCTCGCGTTCCGCCGCGGCATCGTGGGCGAGCTTGCGGCGTGGTGGGCGAAGCGTCGCGCTTAGGCGTAGCGGTGGCGTGTTGGGTGCTCGCGCTCGCCGCCGGGCAAGCGCTCGCGCAGCCTTACGTCGTCGTCGGTCAATGCCGCTATGGCATGCCCAACGGTGGTTACGAGCTGCGCATGCCCGACGGCCGGTTGCGGGTCGTCGGCGCCTTTGCGCACGGCCGCATGACCGGCACGTTCATCTTCTGGTCGGCCGCGGGTGCACGTGTCGCGGTCATGCCTTTCGACAACGATGCGAAAAGCGGGACTGTCGCGTTGTGGTACACACCTCCCGACGGCCGCGTCGAAAGCGGGCGCAAGCTCGAGGCGCCGTATGTGGACGATCGACCCCATGGCATCGTGCGGTCTTGGCATCCAGACGGCATGCCGAGGGCGGAGTACCGCTACGAGCACGGAGTGCTTGCCGACGCCCGCGCCTGGTCCGACTCGGGGATGGCACTTGCCGGCACCGAAGCGGAGCATTTGGCGGTGCGCGACGCGGCAAACGATGAGAGGTTCTACGCTTCGCTGCTCGTGGTGGTCCGTGAGAACCTGCCGGCGTGCGAAGCCGACCGCCCGAATGGTGCCGCGCCCCCGAGTTGACCCGCGGGGTTTATGCCGCCATCATGACCGGTCCGGCGGCGCTCCGGGGAGAGGGACCCCGTTCCATGATCCGTCTGCGCCGCACCATTGCCGTCGAAGGGAGCTGCTGATGCGCTCGATCGCCAAGATTGGAATGGTCGCCGTCGCCGTGACGCTTGCGGGTTGTCAGATCAGCGGCGCCTATCGGGACGCATCGTTTGCGGCATCGGCGACCCCCTATACCGACGAGATTCCCCCGCGTCCGGTCTACGTCCCCTACGTCTTTACATTCCCGGACAACACGATGTATTTCTATCCGATCTTCGACGATCAACCGCGGCATTCCGACCTCAAGCTCAATAGCATGCTCTGCGTTGCAGGTAGCGACGGATTTGTTGTGGTCGCGGCGAACGTGCAGAACCTGGGATCCAGCATCATCCCGAACATTCCGCTCAACGGCGACCTGGGCGCCTTCCGCGTTGGAGCGATCGTCACCACTGCGGGCGGGGTGCGCGACGAGGTCTACGCGACGCACTACATACCACTGACCGTGGGTGGGGCTGTAACGCTGGTTCTCGCGCCGACACGCGCGCCGGCTGGCGACATTGTGCGCATCGACGTCGTTGCCGACCCCGATCGCATCGTTCCCGACCCTCTCCGGGACAACAACGTCCTGTCCTGGACGGGAACGATGCAGCCCACGAGTCCGCAGTGCACCGTAATGCGCTAGCGGGCTGATGCGCTAGGCACTGCGAATTAGATTCGGCGGTCCGGCGCGGGCGCGGCGGACCGGTCTCGTGGCGGTGGCCGGAAACCGTGGCCCGCCCGTTGCAGCTATAATTATCTGCTTTGCGGCTCCGCTCCGGCGCGCCGTGCCATGCGGAAGCTCCCATGAAGGTTCTCGTTCCCGTCAAGCGCGTCGTCGATTTCAACGTCAAGGTGCGAGTCAGGCCCGACGGTTCCGGCGTCGACACCGCCAACGTCAAGATGTCGATGAACCCCTTCGACGAGATCGCCGTCGAGGAAGCCGTGCGGTTAAAGGAAAAAGGCATCGTGACCGAGATCGTCGCGGTGTCGTGCGGTGTCGTCGCCTGTCAGGAAACGTTGCGCACCGCGCTCGCGATCGGCGCCGACCGCGCGATCCTGGTCGAGACGAACGCCGAGTTGCAGCCGCTCGCGGTCGCCAAGCTGCTTCAGGCGATCGCCGTCAAGGAGGCGCCGCAGCTCGTCATTCTCGGCAAGCAGGCCATCGATGACGACGCGAACCAGACCGGGCAGATGCTTGCCGCGCTGCTCGACTGGCCGCAGGCCACGTTCGCTTCCAAGATCGATATCGCCGGCGGCACGGCAACCGTCAAACGCGAGATCGACGGCGGGCTGGAGACGGTGGCGATGGCATTGCCCGCAGTGATCACGACGGACCTGCGCTTGAACGAGCCGCGCTACGCAACACTGCCCAATATCATGAAGGCGAAGAAAAAACCGTTGGACATCGTCAAGCCCGAGGCGCTCGGTGTCGACGTCAGCCCGCGGCTGACGACGCTGAAAGTGGTCGAGCCGCCCAAGCGCAAGGGCGGCGGCAAGGTCGCCGATGCGAAAGAGCTGGTGGCGAAGCTGCGCAACGAAGCCAAGGTGATTTCTTGACGCCCGCGAAGCGGGTGTCACGAAATCATCCCCGCGAAGGCGGGGGCCAGGGCTCGTCACGCCGGCGAAGCGGGTGTCAAGAAATCATCCCCGCGAAAGCGGGGGATCCGGGACCGACTGCACACGACGCTGGATTCCCGCCTCCGCGGGAATGACGTCATAGAACCATGACGATTCTCGTCATCGCCGAGCACGACGGCGCTGCGCTTAAGAGCGCGACGCTCAACACCATCGCCGCCGCGCAGAAAATCGGCGGCGACATTCATGTTTTGGTCGCGGGCCACAACGCGGCAGCCGCGGCCAAAGCCGCCGCGCAGGTCGCCGGCGTCGCCAAGGCGTTGCACGCCGACGCGTCGCAGTTCGCCGCGCCGACCGCGGAGAACGTCGCTGCGCTGGCAGTTAGCCTGGCGCCGTCGTATTCGCACGTGATGCTGCCTGCGACCGGCTTCGGCAAGAACATCGCCCCGCGCATCGCCGCGCTGCTCGACGTGGCGCAGATTTCCGACATCATCGCGGTCGAATCGGCCGACACCTTCGTGCGGCCGATCTATGCCGGCAATGCGTTTGCCACCGTTCAGGCGAAGGACGCGAAAAAGGTGATTACGGTGCGCACAACCGGTTTCGACGCGGCGGCCGCGACCGGGGGCAGCGGCGCGGTTGAAACCGTCACCGCACCGCCGGACAGCGGTCGGGTGCGCGTGCTTGGACAGGAGTTGACCAAGTCGGATCGCCCGGAGCTCACCAGCGCTCGCGTGATCATTTCCGGGGGCCGTGGGCTGCAGAACGGCGAGAATTTCAAGATGCTCGAGGCGCTGGCCGACAAGCTGCACGCCGCGATCGGCGCCTCGCGCGCCGCGGTCGATGCGGGTTACGTGCCCAACGATTATCAAGTCGGACAGACCGGCAAGATCGTCGCGCCCGAGCTTTACATCGCAGTGGGAATCTCCGGCGCGATCCAGCACCTTGCAGGGATGAAGGACAGCAAGGTGATCGTTGCGATCAACAAGGATCCCGATGCGCCGATCTTCCAGATTGCGGACTACGGCCTGGTCGGGGATCTGTTCGAGATCATCCCGCAGCTTACCGCCGAGCTCGGATAGAGGATGAGCCAATATCACGCGCCGTTGAAGGAAATGCAGTTCGTGATGAACGAGCTGGCGGGTCTCGAGCAGGTCGGCAAGCTGCCCGGCTTTGAGGACGCGACCCCCGACACCGTCGCCGCGATCCTCGCCGAAGCGGCCAAGTTCGCGACCGAAGTCCTCGATCCGCTGAACGCGATCGGCGACCGGGAAGGCGCGCGGCGTCTCGACGACGGCTCGGTGAAGACCCCCACGGGTTTCAAGGACGCGTACCTGCAGTATTGCGCCAACGGCTGGAACGGGCTTACCAAGAATCCGGAGTTCGGCGGCCAGGGCCTGCCGCAGCTCGTCGCGACCGCGGTCGAGGAGATGTGGCATGCCGCGAACATGGCCTTCGACCTCTGCCCGCTCCTGACGCAAGGCGCGATCGAGGCGATCGAGCTCTGCGGCACGGCCGAACAGAAGGAAATGTTCCTGCCCAAGATGGTCTCGGGTGAATGGGCCGGCACGATGAACCTGACCGAGTCGCAGGCGGGTTCGGACCTCGCGGCGGTGCGCACGCGTGCGGTGCCGCAACCCGACGGCAGCTTCAAGCTCTACGGCCAGAAGATCTTCATCACTTACGGCGAGCACGACTACACCGACAACATCATCCATCTCGTTCTCGCGCGCACGCCAACCGCGCCGGAAGGCGTGAAGGGGATCTCGCTTTTCATCGTGCCCAAGTTCCTGATCAACGCCGACGGCTCGCTCGGTGCACGCAACGACGTGCTTTGCGTGTCGATCGAGCACAAGCTCGGCATTCACGCCAGCCCCACCGCGGTGCTCGCCTACGGCGACCACGGCGGCGCGGTCGGCTACCTCGTTGGCCAGGAAAACCGCGGCCTCGAGTACATGTTCATCATGATGAATCTGGCCCGGTTTTCGGTCGGGCTCGAGGGTGTGGGCATCGCGGAACGCGCATATCAGCGCGCGGCAGCGTATGCCAAGGAGCGGGTGCAGGGCCGCGCCGTCGGCGAGGAAAGTAGCGCCAAGACTGCCACGATCATCCAGCATCCGGACGTACGACGCATGCTGCTGTCGATGAAGTCGCAGACCGAGGCGATGCGCGCGTTGGCGTACGTGACCGCCGGCGCGCTCGACAATGCGAGCGCGCATCCCGACGCGGAAGCGCGCAAGCGGCACCAGGCGTTCGCCGAGCTGATGATCCCGATCGTCAAGGGCTGGTGCACCGAGACTGCGCAGGAGATCGCGTACACCGGCGTGCAGGTGCACGGCGGCATGGGCTTCATCGAGGAGACCGGCGCCGCGCAGCACTACCGCGATGCACGCATCATCACCATCTACGAGGGCACGACCGGCATCCAGGCCAATGATCTGATCGGCCGCAAGACCGCGCGCGACGGCGGCAAGACGGCTCTTGCGGTGATCGCCGAGATGCAGAAGCTCGACGGCGAGCTCGGCAAACAACCCGGCGCGGAGTTTGCGGCGATCCGCCGCGAGCTTGCGGCCGCCGCGATCGCGCTCAAAGCCGCTGTCGAATGGATCGCGCGGACGTACGGCACCGATACCCGCGCGGCGCACGCGGCGTCGGTGCCGTATCTCAAGCTCTGGGGACTCGCCGCCGGCGGCTGGCAGATGGCGCGAGCGGCGCTGACAGCAGCGCAGCGCCTCGCAGAAGGCGACGGCGACGCCGATTTTTATCGCGCCAAGATCGCGACGGCGCGCTTCTACGCCGACTATCACCTGCCGCAGACCGCTGCGCTCAAGCACGCGGTGCTTACCGCCGGGGAAAGCGTGCTGGCGCTCGCCGACGAGCAGTTCTGATAGAGCGGGGGTCGTAGCGCCGGCTTCGCTGCGCGACTCTGGCTGCGCAGTAATTCCACCTTCGATTGCGCGTTGCCGCCGACGAGACGTATGCGCCCCCGGGGCCACTCAAGGATCGGCCGGCCTGCGTCATCGCATCGTCGGCGACGGGAACCCGACGGCGCCGCCGAGGTCGTAGCAACTCATCCGATCCGGATCCATCGACGCCATGTTTTCAACAGCGAAACCGAGCTATCTGATCGCGCTCGCCGCGCTTGCCTGCGGTTTGCAGGCGGCGTCCGCAAGAGCCGACGCGCTCGCCGTCGTCGATCCGTTGCCGCCCGGGCCGTACGCCGTCGGTTGCAGCAACGTCGCGCAGGACTTCAGCCGTGTGCAGGCGGGCGAGAGCGCGCAGAACTACTGGGAGGGATATCCGGCCGGAGGCCGCGAGCGCTACGTGACGCAGTTGCTCGCGGACCCTGCCGACGCGCTGATCGTCGATGTCACTGTTCCCGACGATCGCGAGCTCTACGTCAACCACGCGGCGCAAACGGTGGAATATGCGCTCCTCGTCTGCTACCCGACGACCGCCGACAATCCGTATCCCGATTACCCGCTGCCCTCGGGCCAGGCGGTGCCGCACATGCAGCAGGGGGCGCAGCCGCCGATCTTCGCCGACGCCAACCTGCGTTGGCCGGTGCTGCTGTTCTCGCACGGCCTCGTCGGCAGCCCGATCTCCAGCGACTACATCGCTGCGCTGAAGGTGCTGGTGAGTTACGGCTATGTGATCGTCGCGCCGTTTCACGGCGATCCGCGGTTCAGCGACGTCAAGATCGATAGCCTGGTGGATTTCCTGTACGCGGTGCTGCATTTCGACACCTTCGTCGAGATGCAGGCGCAGCGTCCGCTGTCCTTGTCGCGGTCGCTCGACTATGTGCTGGCGCACCCGCAATACCGCGACCACATCGATGCGGCACGCGTCGGCGGATTCGGCGCGAGCCAGGGCGGCGAGTCGCTGCTGCTGATGACCGGCGCCAAGCTGACGATCACCGTGGGCATGTCATCGAAGCAGGTGCTCGTCGATCCGCGCCTCAAGGCGATCGCCGGTTACGTGCCGTACCTCGGCCAGCCGTTCCTCCCCGCGTTCGGCCGCGACCAGAGCGGCCTCGACGGCATCGCGACACCATTCCTGGCCATCACTGGCGGCGCCGACACCACCGCGCCGCTGGCAACGACGCTGGAAGGCGTCGACCGGCTCGTCGGATCGCGCGACGTGGTCGTGCTGGAAGGTGTTGAGCACCATTTCGATTACCCTAGCGCCCCCGACATCTTCACCTGGTCGATGACGTTCCTCGCCGCGCACGTCAGCGACGATCGCGCTGCGAGGGTGCGGATCGCGCGCATGGAGAGCGTGCGCGGCGGCGGCGGCGACCGGCTCCTCGTCGATTACACCGCGCCGGCGCTGCCTTATCTTCCAGGCGAAGCCGACGTCGTCGAGTATCACCGTGACGCGACCGGCCATTACTTCATCACCGCCAATCCCGCGGAAGCTGCGGCGCTCGACGCCGGCGGAGCATGGTTGCGCACGGGTTACCAGTTCAAGACGTTTGGGCTCGGCACGGGCTTGGGCGCGCCGGCTTGCCGTTTTTTCAGCGCTCCCGCGCTTTCTCCCGACACGCATTTCTTCACCATCAACGCGAACGAATGCGCGGTGGTGAAATCGAGTCCGCTGTGGATTTACGAAGGCCTGGCCTTCGAAGCGCAGCCGCCGCTCGCCAATGGTGACTGCACGCCCGAACGCGTGCCGGTCTATCGCCTCTACAATGACGGCATGAACGGCCAGCCGAACCACCGCTTCATCACGAGCAAGAGCGAGGTCGCGGCGACGCAGGACGACGGCTGGATTCTCGAGGGCACGGTGTTCTGCGCCGCGCCTTAGCCGTCTGTAGTGGGCCACTCGCAGGCACCTCGCGATATCATCCGCCGCTTGATTCGCTTAGCTCCGCGCCTCTGTGGGCACGAGCGTCGGCTCGCCGGGGTTCTCGAGCCCGTCGCGCTCGCCGCGGTTCAGGTACTCGAAACTGGTGAAGGCGTTTCGGATACCGATGACCTCGCAGACAGCGCGCAGCAGGTCGGACGAAAAGGTCACGCCTGTGGTGTCCGCGAGAATCTCGACCAGTCGTGCTCGACTCTGTGCATCACATACGTCGGAAAGCGCTTCCAGCTTGGCGGCGAGCTTGTCGCGCTCTTTGCCTCGCCGTTTCCGTGGCGCCCCAACTTTAAACCACGGCAGCTGCTTGCCGTCCCGGAAGAACATGCAGTACAGGTCGTCTTCGTCCGCGGATAGGAGAAGCACGACGAGGCACGCGAGCCTTCCCGACAGCGCCTTGGCGGTCTGCTCCAGCTCCGGCGTGAAATTGGG
>DASXQW010000081.1:0-6647 GCA_036506975.1 Casimicrobiaceae bacterium
GCTCCTCGAATGGGAGACCCTCGACACCGACCAGATCGAGGACGTCATGCAGGGCCGCGCGCCGCGGCCACCAAAGCCGACGTCGACGCCGGCCAATCCCACGTTCGGACCCGACGCGGGGCCGGACGCGAAACCTGCCGCGACGCCGGCGTAGGTGCGAATTCATTCGCACGCGGCGTAGTAGCCGGTAGGTGCGAATTCATTCGCACGCGGCGTACCACGATCCGAAGCGGCGAAGCCCGGGACCAATGCGGCAATGAAACGCCGCCCGGGTATCGCCGCTCTGCGCCTCAACCCGGACTACACTGCCCGGCATGAACGACCTGCATGCAATGGCCACGATTCGCCCGGCGACGCTGACCTGTGGCCGCTATCAGCTTCCTCTCGGCCGCGCCCTGGTCATGGGCGTCCTCAACGTCACTCCTGATTCCTTCTCCGACGGCGGCCGCTTTCTCGATCCGTCCGCCGCGCTCGACCATGCCCGAAAAATGATCGACGACGGCGCAGACATCATCGACGTCGGCGGCGAGTCGACGCGGCCGGGCGCAGCGCCTACGCCCGAGCGCGAAGAGCTCCAGCGCGTCGTCCCCATGATCGAGAAGATCGCCGCGCTCGGCGTTCCCGTCAGCGCCGACACGCGCAGGCCCGCGGTGATGCACGCGGCGATCGCCGTCGGTGCAGCGATGATCAACGATGTATCCGCCCTGCGCGCGCCCGGCGCGCTGGAAGCGGTCGCCGGCGCTGAAACGCCCGTCGCGGTGTGCCTCATGCACATGCAAGGCGAGCCGGCGACCATGCAGCAGAGCGCGGCGTACGCAGATGTGGTCTACGAAGTGAAACAGTTTCTGGCCGACTGTGCCGTCGCGTGCGAGGCGGCAGGTATTGCCCGCGACCGCATCGTCGTCGACCCTGGCTTTGGCTTTGGCAAGACGGTGGAACATAATCTCACTTTGCTGCGCCGGCTCTCCGAGATCGTCGCGCTGGGCTATCCGGTCGTGGTTGGACTGTCGCGCAAGTCGACCATCGGCGCGCTTACCGGCCGTGACGTCGGCGAGCGCACAGCGGGCAGCATCGCAGCGGCATTGGCTGCGGTCGCGCGCGGCGCGAAAATCGTTCGTGCCCACGACGTGCGCGAAACGGTCGACGCGCTCAAGGTATGGTGCGCAGCGCTAGATAGGTAGGGTCAGACTCGACTTTTGAGCTATGGTGAATGAACCGTGAAGCATCGCGACGAGAAATCGAGCCTGACGTTACTTAGGCAGCCATGAGGAAGAACTATTTCGGCACCGACGGCGTGCGCGGCCGCGTGGGCGAGCCGCCGATCACGCCCGAGCTCGTGCTCAAGCTCGGCTACGCCGCGGGCCGCGTACTCGCTGAATCGGCCAGGCGACCGGGCGAAACGCCGGCGGTTCTGATCGGCAAGGACACGCGGATCTCCGGCTATCTACTGGAAGCCGCGCTCGAAGCTGGACTCTCGGCGGCCGGCGTCGACGTGTATCTCTCGGGGCCCTTGCCTACGCCCGCGGTCGCATATCTCACGCGCGCGCTGCGCTTGTCCGCGGGCATCGTGATCAGCGCGTCGCACAACCCGTTCGAAGACAACGGCATCAAGTTCTTTTCCGCCTCCGGTACCAAGCTTCCCGACGCAGTCGAGCAGGCGATCGAGCGCGGCATGGGCGAGCCGATCGCCTGCGTGGCATCGCAGGACTTGGGCAAGGCGTTCCGCGTCAACGATGCCGCCGGCCGCTATGTCGAGTTCTGCAAGAGCACGTACCCGAACGAGCTCGATCTCAAGGGCCTGAAGCTCGTCATCGATTGCGCGCACGGCGCCGCGTATCACGTGGCGCCGCCCGTGTTCCACGAGCTGGGCGCGGAGGTGATCCCGGTCGGCAGCGACCCGGACGGCATGAACATCAACGCCGGCGTCGGCGCGATGCATCCGCGATTTCTCCAGGACGCCGTCGTCGAGCACGGCGCGGACCTGGGTCTCGCGCTGGATGGCGACGGCGATCGGCTGATCATGGTCGATGCCGAGGGCCGCTGCTACGACGGCGATCAGCTCCTGTACGTGATCGCGCTCGACTACTGGCGGCGCGGCGCGATGGCGGGCGGTGTGGTCGGCACGCAGATGAGTAATCTCGGTTTCGAGCAGGCTTTGGCCCGGCGCGGGATTCCGCTGGAACGCACGCCCGTCGGCGACCGCTACGTGCTGGAGAAGATGCAGGAGAAGGGTTGGATCCTCGGCGGCGAGAACTCGGGCCACATCATCTGCCTCGACAAGCACAGCACCGGAGACGCGATTGTCGCCGCGCTTGCCGTGCTGCGCGCGCTGCGCGAGCAGGACGCGACGCTCGCCGCGGCGACCGCGGACGCGCCACTGTTTCCGCAGCGTCTTATCAACGTTCCTGTCCGGCGCGGCTTCGACTGGCGCGCGAGCGACGCGATCCGCAGCGCCGAGCGCGCGGCGGTCGTCGCGCTCGACGGTGGCGGCCGCGTGCTGCTGCGGCCGTCCGGCACCGAACCGGTGCTGCGCGTCATGGTCGAGGCGCGCGAAGCCGCCGCCGCCGAGCGCTGCGCCCGAGACCTCGCCGAAGCAGTGGCCAAGGCCGCTACGTAGGGCCGAATTCATTCGGCCGCTTCTTCTCATATCGCGTCGCGTGCGAATGAATTCGCACCTACGAAATCATTGCCCACTCCTGCGCTGTTCGTAGGGCCGAACTCATTCGGCCGCGCCCGTATAATCGCTCGCATGGTTGCCATCGTTCACACCCCGTCTCCGGGCTCGCTCACGACCGCAGACGCGAAAGCGTTCGCCGCGTGGATCGACCACGTCGCTGCCGCGTACGCACCCGCCGAGCGCGCCGCGATCGGCAAGGCGCTGGACTCGGCGCGCGTGCGCTATGGCGACCTGCGCACAGCCGATGGCGAGCCATGGCTCGACCGCGCGCTCGGCACGGCCAGCATCGTCGCCGCGCTCAAGCTCGACGCCGACGCGGTGCGCGCCGCCATCTTGCTCGGCGCACCGTTCGCAGCCGGCTTCGACGCGGCGGCTCTCGCGGAATCCGTCGGCGCCGAGGTCGCGCAGATTGTCGTCGGCGCGGCGCGCATGGGCGCGATTCGCGCCGCGCCCGGCACCGCCGCCAAGGACGATCACGACCTGCAGGCCGAGAATCTGCGCAAGATGCTGCTGGCGATGGTCGAGGACATCCGCGTCGTCCTGATCAAGCTCGCCGAGCGCACGCAGGCGCTGCGCTTCCTGGTCGGCAGCGACGATACGCCGGGCGACGCCCGCGCCCAGGCCGCGCGCGAAACGCTCGATCTGTTTGCGCCTCTGGCCAATCGCCTTGGCGTATGGCAGCTCAAGTGGGAGCTCGAGGATCTCTCCTTGCGCGCACTCGAGCCCGAGGCTTATCAGCGCATCGCGCGCCTGCTCGACGAGCGGCGCCTCGACCGCCAGCACTACATCGAGACAGTGCAGGCGACGCTCAAGCGCGAGCTCGCCGCCGCCGGCGTGAAGGCCGAGGTGAGCGGGCGCGCCAAGCACATCTACAGCATCTGGAACAAGATGCGCCGCAAGCAGACGGGGATCGAGTCGCTCTACGACATCCGCGCGGTGCGCATCCTGGTCGATGAGGTGAAGGATTGCTACGCCGCGCTCGGCGTCGTCCACAACCTCTGGACGCCGGTGCCGCGCGAGTTCGACGACTACATCGCCAAGCCGAAAGCGAACGACTACCGCTCGCTGCACACCGCCGTGATCGGACCCGAGGAAAAGCCACTGGAAGTGCAGATCCGCACCTTCGACATGCACCGGCAGTCGGAGCATGGCGTCGCCGCGCACTGGCGCTACAAGGAAGGCACCCACGCGGGCCGCCGCGATCCCGGCTACGAGGAGAAGATCGCCTGGCTGCGGCAGGTGCTCGACTGGAAGGACGCAGTTGCCGACGCGGGTGAATGGCTGCAGCAGTTCAAGTCGAGCCTGTTCACCGACACGATCTACGTGCTGACGCCGCAGGGCAAGGTGGTCGACCTGCCGCGCGGCGCCACACCGGTCGATTTCGCCTATGCGGTGCACACGAGTCTGGGACACCGCTGCCGCGGCGCGAGGATCGACGGCGCGATGGTGCCGCTCAATCACGTGCTGTCCAGCGGGCAGCGGGTCGAGATCATTGCAGTCAAGCAGGGCGGACCTTCGCGCGATTGGCTCAATCCCGACTTGGGCTACGTGCACAGTCACCGCGCGCGCGCCAAGGTGCGGCAGTGGTTCAAGGCGCAGCAGGTCGAAGAGACGATCGCCCACGGCCGCGAGCAGGTCGAGCGCGAGCTCGCGCGCGCCGGCATGACCGCGCTCAAGCTCGAAGCCGTCGCCGCCGAGGCGGGCTATGCCAAGATCGAGGATTTCTTTGCCGCCGTGGCGCGCGCCGAGATCAACCTGCGCGCATTGCAGAATGCGATCCGCGCCGTCGGCAAGCCGGGCGCGGCATTGCCCGCCGGCGCCGACGAGGAGCGTTTGGTCACGCGCGAGAGCAAGGCGGCGGGCGCCGGCAGCGGGATCCTCATCGTCGGCGTCGACCGACTGATGACCGGGCTCGCGCGCTGCTGCAAGCCGGCGCCGCCCGATGCGATCGTCGGCTTCGTCACGCGCGGGAAGGGCATCTCGATCCACCGCCAGAGCTGCAGCAACGTCGCGCGCATGCGCGAGCGGCAGCCCGAGCGGCTTATCACCGCCGACTGGGGCCGGCCGCGCGACGAGGTCTTTCCGGTCGACGTCATCGTCGAGTCGATGGATCGGCAGGGATTGCTGCGCGATATCTCCGAAGTGTTCTCGCGCGAAAAGATCAACGTCACCGCGGTCAACACCTTGTCGAAGAACCTCCAGGCGCGGATGGCGTTCACGCTGGAGGTGCGCGGGCTCGACGAGCTCAAGCGCACTCTGACACTGGTGCGCGACGTGCCGGGCGTCTTGAGCGCCGCGCGGCGCTAGTCGCAGCCTGGGCTGAGCGCGAAGCCTTAGGATCATTGGCATTACTCCAATCACTCCACGCCGCAAGGCAGCCACCGATCTTTCGCGCGATCAGCGAATCCGATCGCGAGCTTCCGGAAATACGATTGGACTTGACGCGCCCCCGCCCATAAATTCCGCTCTGGAGGCAACATCGGGCGCGCCGGCTAACCGCAGTGCGCCGTGGAGTGCGCATGAAAGCCACAAACTTTCTCCTGGACGAACCGGGTCTTACCGGTGCGTGGGCGAAGCTGACCCATGCGTTGATATTCGATCCACTGCGGCGCGGAGGCAAGCCGGAAAATCGGCCGGCGCGGTCCGCGGGCACGCGGTCTGCGGGAATCTTCGAACGCATCGACCGCTGGTTCTGGCGGCAACAGATGCGGGATCGCGAAGCGTATCTCGCGGGGGCGCAGGACATTTTCGAGCTCGAGGAGCGCCTCCGCCGGCTCGAGCGATCGGTCGGCAGCCGCTACTACTGACGGAACAGCGTCAGCACCAATCCTGCGCCGGCGCAGACTAGGATCACCGGTATGACGCCGACCTTGTAGCGGAACAGCGCGACGGCCGCGGCAACGCCGATCAGCGCCGAGACGACGTCGAAGTGTCCATGTACGCCCGCCGGCCACAACACGTGGACGGCGAAGAACACCGCGAGATTGACGATCACGCCGACGATGGCGGCGGTGATGCCGGTCAGCGGCGCGGTGAATTTCATCTGTCCGTGCGTCGACTCGACCAGCGGTCCGCCGGCGAGGATGAACAGGAACGACGGCAGGAACGTGAACCAGGTCGCGACGCTCGCCGCCAGCGCGCCGGCAAGGAAAAGATGTTCCGGGCCGAACAATTGCTTCGCCCAGCCGCCGACAAAGCCGACGAATGCGACGACCATGATCAGCGGTCCGGGCGTTGTCTCACCGAGCGCCAGGCCGTCGATCATCTGCGGCGGCGTGAGCCAGCCGAAGGTCTCGACCGCGCCCTGCACGACATAGGGCAGCACCGCATACGCGCCGCCGAAGGTAACCAGCGCGGCCTTGGTGAAAAACCACCCCATCTGCGGCAACACGCCATCGCGGCCGAAGATCATCACCAGTGCACCCAGCGAACCCAACCAGAGCAACAACCCGATGATCACGACGACGAGGAGATGCGAACCGCGAAAACGTGCATGCGACGGCGTCGGCGTGTCGTCGTCGATCACGGCCGGCGGATGCGCTGCGTCGCCCGCCGCGTGCGCTCCTCCGGACGCGAACTGCTGCGGCGCGATTTTGCCGCCGAGCGCACCGATCAATCCGGCGGCGAGCACGATCGCCGGAAACGGCACCGCGAACACGTAGATGGCGACGAACGCCGCCGTGGCGATCGCCCACAGCGGCGGCGAGGTGAGCGCGCGCGAGCCGATGCGCCACGCCGCGTGCAGGACGATGGCGGTGACCGCGGGCTTGACGCCGTAAAGCGCTCCTGCGACCTCCGGCACGTCGCCGTACGCCATGTAGATCCACGACAGCGCGATCAGCACGGCGAGGGAGGGCAGGACGAACAGCGCACCGGCGACGATGCCGCCCCAGGTCCGATGCATCAGCCAGCCGATGTAGGTGGCGAGCTGCTGCGCCTCGGGGCCGGGGAGCAGCATGCAATAGTTGAG
>DASXQW010000082.1:0-21744 GCA_036506975.1 Casimicrobiaceae bacterium
GCCCCGCGGATCGGCGGCGGTATCGTTGATGAACTCGGCGCGGCCGCTTTGCACGAGGCTCCCGACGATGCCCGCGCCCGCCTTGATCACCGTCGATTGGACGGCCTCCGCGATGTCGCCGACCGCGACGATCGCCCGGTAGGTCTCTCCGCTTGCATCGGGAAGGAAGATGGCGCTGGTGCCGGCGTTGAGCAGGTTCCTGGCGTGACGGGCGATGCGCTCCATCACCGTCGCCAGATCCAGCGTCGAGGAAATGTCGCGGCCGACCTCCGCGAGGGCTGCGGTCTCGCGCGTGCGGCGTTGCGTCGCGTCGAACAGGCGGGCGTTTTCGAGCGCCACGCTCATCGCGCCGGCGACCGTTTGCAGCAGGCGCACGTTCGAAGCGCTGAACGCGTGCTCGCGATTCATGTCGTAGAGCTTGATCAGTCCGCGCGCCTGGTCTGCCACCACCATCGGTACGTACACCGCAGATTTTTCCAGCGGCTTGCCGGTTACCAGCATGTAACTGCCGTACTTCTCCACCTCCCGCGCCATGTTCTCGTTGATTACCAGCGTCTCGCGGGTGCGCAGCACGTGGGGACCAAAGCCCTTGTCGTCGAGTAGCGAGGACTCGATGGTGAGTCGTTCCCCGTCGCTGTAAGAATATGGATAGTGGACCCGATTGGTGTGTGGGTCGTAGATGCGCATGTTTACGTCCGCCTCAGGGAAGATCTCGCGGATCTTGTCGCCGACCGCGTCGTAGATACCCTGTATGTCGAGCTCGGCGGCGAGCGCTTGCTGGACGCTGTTGATGATGGCCAATTCCGCCGCTCGCTGCTCGCTTTCCTTGAATAATCGCTGCGTTTCGTCAAAAAGCCGGGCGTTCTCCAGCGCGATGCTCATGCCGCTTGCGATCGTCTCCAGGAGGCGCACATCGGACGGCTTGAAAGCGTGCTCGCGTCTCATGTCGTTCAGCACGATCAACCCCAGAGCGCGATCGCCCGATACGAGCGGGACAAAGATCGACGATTTGGGGTGCAGCGAGTCCGGAGAGATCAAGCGGCTACGATACCGGCGTACGGCCCCTTCCATGTCCTCGTTGATCACCAGCGTCCTGCGAGTGCTCAGCACGTGCGCAGAAAAGCCGCGGCCTTCAAGGGGAACGCTGTGGCCCTTGCCCCGTCGGCCCAGCCGATATGCGACCACCAAGTGGAGCACGTCAGTGCGCTCGTCATAGATGCGAATATCCAGATCGGCGTGGTTGAAGATCTCGCGAAGCTTCTCGCCGACCGCATCGTAGATTTGCTGCAAGCCGAGCCGTGCGGCGAGCGCCCGCTGCACGCTGTCGATGACCGCCAGCTCCGCATTGCGTTGCTTGAGCAGCTCCGCCGGGGCCTCAGGCTTCGCGGCGCGCCTCGCCGTCGGCGACTGGCGCGGTGCGGACCCCGGGCGCGGGGTCTTCGGCCGTGCCGCGGGCTTTGGCTTGCGGGCGGCTTTACGCTTTTTCGCGGCGGAGAGCCGCTTCGCAGCGCTTCGCCTCTTTGCGATCTTGGTCTTTCTTGTTTTCGCGGTAGTCTCCATTGCCTGCCCCCTGGCCGCCTTCAGCGCTGCCCCCGAACTTGTGGCGGCAAGTTGTCCGGCCGCCGCCTCGCAATGGGAGGTCGAGCTACCTTCGCGTGCCGCGGTCGGCTGTTAGTCTTCTGGCCGATCCCGGCCGGTCAAGGACAACGCTGATCTGACACTGGTTGCCGGATCAAAACTGGGTCACGACACTTCAATGCACCGCCCGCGCGTCAGCGCAAACCACGCACACCTGCCGCAGCTTGCCAGTCCGCGGATCGGCGCGCGCCGGCAGGTCGGGCTCGAGCGAGACTTCGACGTTCTCGAGCGACTGTCGCGCGAGATACGTGCGCAAGGCCTGCGATGCCGCCGACCAGGCTGCATTGCGATCGCATGCCTCTTTGGGATCGAGCCGCAGCGCCAGACGATCGCCCGCGGTCTGCAGGATCTGGAAGCGGTGCAGGCCCGCGGCTTCCTCGACCACGGTGGTGAGCGCGAGCGGCAGCAGGCGCACCGTGCCGCCGTCGGCCGCGCGCATGCTGACGATGTCGTCGCGCCGGCCTTCGACCTGGATCGCTGGCAGCGGACTGCCGCAGGCGCAGGGCTTGGGCTTCTCCGTGATGCTGTCGCCCAAGTCGTAACGTACCAGCGGCTGGACGCGATTGGCGAGATTAGTGAGCAGGACCGTGTGCGAGGTTTTGCCCGGCGGCGTCGGTCGGTGATCGCGATCGACGGGCTCGAGCACGACCCAGTCCGCATTGACGTGCAACCAGCCTTCGCTGCAGCCGTAGGCGATCGACAACGCCTCCGACGCGCCATACTCGTTGACGACCGGACACTCGAAAGCGTTCTCGACATCCGTGCGCGTCCCCGAAGTCATGCATTCTCCGCCGGACCAGAGGAGCGCCGGCGCGATGTCGAGCCGCCCCATGGCGCGCTCCTCGGCGAGCAGCATCAGCATCGTGGGATAGCTGGCGACGAACGCCGGCTGATACGCATTGAGTCCCTTGACGAGTTGCGGCAGCGGATCGAGCACCGAAAAGCTCTTGTTCGACAGCCACGGGCTCGCGCGCGTCAGCCGTTCCCAGGACACAATGCTCGCGTAATGATCGTCGCGCGCGGCGACCAGCGCCGCCTTGCCGCCGCGCCCGAACACGCCCGACGCATAGCGCGCACCAAGACGCGCCGCAGCGAGTTGCACGCCGATCATCGCATCGTAGGTCGAAAGCGCGGCGGCGTCCTGGACGAATATGCCCGGCTCGCCGCTGGTGCCTGAGCTCTTCCACACCGCATAGCGTCCGAGGAGGCGCTCGCCGATGTGCGCGCGGTCGGCGAGAAAGGCCTCGACGCCTGCGCGCGTCAGCGAAGCTTCGGTCACCCAGTTGTCGAAGTCCGCCATAAGCTCGGACTTGGTGACGACCGGAAGCGCCTCGAGCGGAGCGTTTGTGGGCACGTCGCGCCAGAGGTCGCGATAATGAGCCGAATGCGCGCGCACGAACTTGAGCAGAGCCGCGAGGTGCTCGGCGCGCGCCGAGGCGATCGCGGTGGCGCCGCCGCTGCGCGTCCACCAGGTCTCGGACATGCGCGCCACCCACGACCACCAGGCGGCGGACGATTGAATGGGATCCCAGGATCGATTGCGTGTGCTCGCCCGCACCGCATCCTCCATGGTGAGATCTGCCGTCCCTCTCTCTCAGGTCGGACCTCGATCCGCTGCCGGCAGTTCCGTCCACTTTATACCCGGCGACCGCTGCCGGCATATGGCTGCAACACCGGCAAGCGCGGAACGTGGTATTTTAGCGTGCCCTTGATGTTCCGCCGGCCGTCACGGCCGCCATGCGATGAGCCGCTTCTCGACGCAGCGCACGACGACCTTCCGTCCACTCGCCGGGACTGCGCGCCGGCGTCCACCGGTGCCTTACCCATGAACGATACCGCCCCCTCGCTCGCGACCGCGGCGGCCGCGCCCCCGGCGACCGGCCCGCTGGCGCGCCTGCTCTCCGAGATTGGCGCGCGCACTGGAATTCCCTTCCGCATCGTCTGGACGGACGGATCGGCGTACTGGAACAGCGAAGGGGCGCCGGCGTTTACGCTGACGTTCCGCACCCGGCGCGCGGAAGCCCGCGTCCTGGGCTACGGGCACATCGGCTTGCTCGAGGCGTACTTCGACGGCGGCATCGACATCGAGGGCAACCTTGCGGCGGCGTTGCACGCCGGTCTCGCGGCCGGTTTCGATGCGCGGCCGAATCCGCTGGTGAGCGCGCGCAACCGCTGGCACGAGTTCCGCTTTTCCAATCGCTCCATCGCTCAGGCCAAGGCCAACGCCCGCTTTCACTACGGCATTGGCGAAGCGTTCTATCGGCACTGGCTCGATCGCGTCGGCATGATGTATACCTGCGCCTACTGGAAGGAGGGCACGCAGACCCTCGAGGAGGCGCAGGTCAACAAGATGGACCACGTCTGCCGGAAGGTGCAGCTCTCTCGCGGTGAGACCTTCGTCGACGTCGGCTGCGGCTGGGGCGGGCTGCTGTTCCACGCTCACGAGCGCTATGGCGCGATCGGCACCGGCATCAACACGACGACTGAGCAGGTGAACGAGCTCGCCGCCGAGATCGCGCGCCGCGGCCTCACCGACAAGATCGGTCTGATCGAATGCGACTTCCGCGAAATTCCGGGACAGTACGACAAGCTCCTGTCGATCGGCACGCTCGAGCACGCCGGGCGCGACCAGTTGTTCGATGTCGTCAAGGCGCATGCCGACGCGATGAAACCCGGTGCGCTGGGCGTGATCCACTTCATCGGCCACTTCGGCCGCTACGAGACCGAGTTCTTCATCCGCAACTACATCTTTCCCGGCGGCTGGATCCCCAGCCTCGCCGAGGCGATCGAGGCGATGGAGCGCGTGGGCCTCGAGGTGCTCGACGTCGAGAACCTGCGTCGCCACTACGCGCTCACGCTCGACGCGTGGGCCGAGCGCTTCGACGCGAGCTGGGAGAAGATCCAGGCGCTCGATCCGGTGCGCTTCAACGAGCGGTTCCGCCGCATCTGGCGCACTTACCTGTGGTCATGCGCGGAGATGTTCCGCTCCAGAAACGGCCGCACACATCTGTTCCAGGTCCTGGTAAGCAAGGGCAACATCGGCTCGAACTATCCGATGTGCCGAACGTTCCTCTACCAGGGGTCAGAGCAGAGAAGCTGTTCGCCCTAAGTCGAAGGGCGATGACGACTCACTCCGGTTGAGTTCGTCCGTTCATGGTTCGACAAGCTCACCACGAACGGACTCCGCAGGAATCCTGGCGAACATCGTGACCGGGTACGCCGACCGCAAGGCGCGCCTCCTCGCCGAGCTCGGGGCCGGCGGCCGCGCCGGCACGCGCGTCGGGCTCGCCAAGGAAACGTCGAACCTCTTTCGCGATCGCGAAGCCCGCGCGCGACCCGCGATCGATCTCAAGCGCTTCGATCACGTGCTTGCGGTCGACGCCGCCGCCGGCGTCGTCGAATCCGAGGGGATGGTGCGCTATGTCGATCTCGCCGACGCGACGCTCGCGCATGGCGTGATGCCCGCGGTCGTGCCGCAGTTGAAGTCGATTACGCTGGGCGGCGCGGTCGCCGGCGTGGGCATCGAGGCTACGTCGTTCCGCCACGGTCTGGTGCACGACACCATCGCCGCAATCGATGTGGTGACCGGCGATGGCCGCATTCTCACCTGCACGCCGGAGAACGAGCACCGCGACCTCTTCTTCGGAATTCCGAACTCGTACGGGACGCTCGGCTACGCCCTGAAGCTCTCCGCGCGCACGCTGCCGGTCAAGCCGTATGTGCACATCGAGCACCTGCGCTACACCGACGGAGCGGCTTGCTTCGCCGACGTGGCGCATTACGTGGACGAGCGCGACACCGACTTCCTCGACGGTGTGGTGTTCGCGCCCGGCGAGCTCTATCTCACGCGGGGGACCTTCGTCGATAGCGCGCCGTATACCAGCGACTACAGGTACGAACAGATCTACTACCGCTCGATCCGCAAGCGCGCGAGCGACTATCTGACCGTGCGCGATTATCTCTGGCGCTGGGACACCGACTGGTTCTGGTGCTCGAAGAACGTCGGCGCGCAACATCCGCTGCTGCGACGGCTCTACGGCCGCAAGCGGCTCAACTCGATCTTCTACCAGAAGGTGATGCGCTGGAACAGCCGCTGGGGCCTGACGCGCGCGTGGAACCGGCTCACCGGCGCAAATGCCGAATCGGTGATTCAGGACGTCGATATCCCGCTGGCGCGCGCCGCGGAGTTCCTCGACTTCTTTCACGCCGAGATCGGCATCCTGCCCGTATGGATCTGCCCGATCAAGGCGCCGCCGGCCAACATGCGCTTTCCGCTGTATCCGCTCGCGCCCGACGCGCTGTACATCAACTTCGGCTTCTGGGATGTCGTGCGCGACAAGAGCCCGCGCCCGCGCGGCTTCTACAACCGCAAGATCGAGCGCAAGGTTACCGAGCTCAACGGCATCAAGTCGCTGTATTCCGAATCCTACTTCGCGCACGACGAGTTCTGGTCGATCTACGACCGCGCCGCATACGCCGCGCTCAAGGCGAAGTACGATCCGCAGGGCGCGCTCGGCGATCTCTACGACAAGGTCGTGCTGCGGCGGTAGGGCCGAATTCATTCGGCCGGTTCGTAGGGAATTTATTCGGCCGCGGCGTTACCTTTGGGCGTGGCGTGCGAATGAATTCGCACCTACGAAAAGCTCCGAGGTTCGTAGGGCCGAATTTATTCGGCCTTCCCGGCCTACAGCCAGATTGCATCCCAGAACGGATAGCGACCGAGGGAGTCGACTAAACCAGCTCGAAGCGGATTGGCAACGATATACCTTGCAATGGCGAGCAAATCCTCGCCTCTGCGCACGGCATGGTCGTAATAGCCACGCTGCCATAGCGCGCCTTGTCTCCCGAGCTTCCGGGAAATGGTCCGTGCGGACCGAGCTTTGAACGTCTTGACCGCCGTTGCGAGATCTTGCGACTCTAGGATTTGAAACAGCCAATGGAGATGATCAGGCATCAATACCCAGGCAAACGAGTCGACGATGCGGTGATCGTTTAATCGTCGCATTTCGGCGATAGCGACGCGGGCTATGTCGAAGTCGGCAAAATGGCGCAGCCTGCCCGCCGTTACGATCGTGACATGGTATGTTTGATTCGGGGCAGAGTGTCGCCCACGACGCAAGGCGTCGTAGCTCATACGTTGTAATACTAAGACCCGGGAAGCTGAAGCGTCTCGGCCATTGGTATGAGCCGATCGTGTGCGAATAAATTCGCACCTACGAAAAAACTCCGAGGTTCGTAGGGCCGAATTCATTCTGCCGCGGCGTATCAGCGTAGCGAAGCGTGCGAATAAATTCGCACCTACGAAAAAACTCCGAGGTTCGTAGGGCCGAATTCATTCCGCCGCGGCGTATCAGCGTAGCGAAGGGTGCGAATGAATTCGCACCTACGAAAACCGGCGGTTATCCGAAACGCCCTACGACTTACGCCGCGCGCTTGAGCGTCGCGGCAATGACCGCGATCTCGGCTTCGGTCAACGTTTCCTTCTGCAACAGCTGTCGCGCGCCTTCCTCGAGCACGGCGCGATTCGTGGTGAGGATGTCGACCGCGCGCTTGAACGCCGCCTCGGAAATCGCACGCACCGAGCGATCGATCTCGCGCGCGGTCTCATCGCTGTACTCCCGCGGGGGCGGGCGCTGCTGCAGCGCCGGCAGGAACGGCGTGGGCTCGTCCTGATACGAGAGATTGCCGAGCTTCTCCTCCATACCGTAGCGCATGACCATGCTGCGCGCGATGTCGGTCACCTTGGCGAGATCGTCGGCGGCGCCGGTCGACAGACGCCCATAGATGACGTGCTCGGCCGCGCGGCCGCCCAGGAGCACCGCCATCTTGTTCTCCAGCTCCTCGCGCGTCATCAGGAAGCGATCCTCCGTGGGCCGCTGGATCGTGTAGCCGAGTGCGCCGATGCCGCGCGGAATGATCGATACCTTGTGTACCGGATCGGTCCCGGGTAGCGCCAGCGCGACCAGCGCGTGTCCCATCTCGTGATGCGCGACGGTCTCGCGCTCCTTGGCATTGAGGATGCGACTCTTCTTCTCCAGTCCTGCGACGATGCGCTCGACCGCCGCGGTGAAATCGGCGAGCGAAACGGCGTCGGCGCCGCGGCGCGTGGCGAAGAGCGTCGCCTCGTTGACCAGGTTGGCGAGATCCGCGCCGGTGAAGCCCGGCGTCAACGCCGCGATCTTTTCCAGATCGGCGTCGGGCGCCAGGCTCACCTTGCGCACGTGGACCTTGAGGATCTGTACGCGGCCGAGCTTATCCGGCCGATCGACGAGCACCTGGCGGTCGAAGCGCCCCGCGCGCAAGAGCGCCGGATCGAGGATCTCCGGTCGGTTGGTCGCGGCGATCAGAATCAACCCTTCGCTCGGATCGAAGCCGTCCATCTCGACCAGGAGCTGGTTCAACGTCTGCTCTTTCTCGTCGTGCCCGCCCAAGCCGTACGCGCCGCGAGCGCGGCCGAGCGCGTCGAGCTCGTCGATGAAGATGATGGCCGGCGCGCGCTTACGCGCCTGCTCGAACAGGTCGCGCACGCGCGCGGCGCCCACGCCGACGAACATCTCGACGAACTCGGAGCCGTTGATGGAGAAAAACGGCACGCCGGCTTCACCCGCGACCGCGCGGGCGAGCAGGGTCTTGCCGGTTCCAGGCGGCCCAACGAGCAGCACGCCCTTCGGGATGTGCCCGCCGAGCCGCGTATAACGCTTCGGATCCTTGAGGAAGCCGACGACTTCCTGCAGCTCCTCCTTCGCCTCGTCGACGCCCGCGACGTCGTCGAAAGTCACCTTGGTATCGGTCTCGACATAGACCTTGGCCTTGCTCTTGCCGATGGAGAGGAAGCCGCCGCCCAGGCCGCCCTGTCCGGCCATGCGCTTGGCGAGAAACATCCAGATTCCGAAGAAGATCAGCGCCGGTGCCACAAAGGACAGGATGTCGCGCAAGAACGTGCTCTCGATGACGCCGGAATACTCGACGTTGTATTGAGACAGCTCCTTCGCGAGATCCGGGTCGACCCGCGTGGTGACGAAGCGCGTGCGCTTGTCCGGGCGCGGATTCTTGTACGTACCATGGATGACGTTATTCGAGATAGAAATGTCCTTGATCTCGCCCGCCTTGAGCTCCTTCTCGAACTCGCTGTACGCGACCGGCTGGACCTGGGTCGCGGTCACGTAGATATCGCGCAGCCACAGCACGCCGAGGATCGCGAAAATGACGTACCAGAGGTTGAACCAGGTTTGGCGTTCCATGGGGTTAACATTACCACTTCACGCGGAAATCGGCCCGAGTCGTCATCGGTTGCCTCGACTTCACGAAGCGTACAGTAATGCCCCTAAATGTGAGGATCACACGATATGCTAAAAGCACTGCTTCCCGTCGACGGTTCCAAGAGCGCCGCTCGCGCGACCCTCGCGCGGCATGACCCCGCTCTCGGACATGGCATTAGGTTCAGTCGCTACAAGAGTTCTGCACCTGGCGCACATCCCCGTCGTGCTGATTCACTGAGACCGCCAGCCTCAGCGCGATCGTCGAACATCATGCGCCGCTTCCGGGTAGCGGCTGGCGTGGGAACCTGGTCTTCGTCGCTGCTGTCAGATTATGCGGCGCGGCGAAGGTGTCTTGACCAATATCAACGATGCCGCACCCGTGTGCTCTATGATGATCATGGCGATTCCGGCGGTCAGCCGCGCCGGCTGAAGTCCCATTGAATCCGGGGAATGAAAAATGCCCATCAGCGAATTCTGTCACCGTGACGTCGTGTGTGCGACGCGCGACACGACCGTGACCGAAGCCGCGAATCTCATGCGGCAGCATCACATCGGCGATGTGATCATCGTCGAGACGCGCGGCGGTAAGCGAGTTCCCGTCGGCATCGTGACCGATCGCGACATCGTGGTCGAGGTCATCGCCGCCGGCATCGATCCGCGCCTGCTGAAGCTCGGCGATCTGCGGCTCGCTCCGCTGGTCACGGTCGGCGAGGGCGCGAGCTACGCCGAGACCGTATCGAGGATGTCGGCCGAGGGAGTGCGGCGGATGCCGGTCGTCGGCAACGACGGCGCTCTGGCGGGGATCATTACCCTGGACGATATGCTCTGGCAGCTTGCCGCGCCGCTGGCGGCGCTCGCGGGCCTGAGCGGTCGCGGTCGCGAGCTGGAGACGTTGACGCGCAAATGAGCACGTTTCGTCGCGCCGTGTCGTGGCGCGCAAGGAGCAACGAAAGATGAGTACCAAGCGAAACGCGGCGACCGCCGCGGAAGCGCCCGCAGGGGCCCGACGCGCAACGGTAACGCGGCTGCGACCGAAGGCCCGAGCGCGCACTGCCGAGCCCGTCGCTGAGCTCGCCCGCACGAGCGCGCTCGAACCCGAGTTTCTGCGCGATTCGTACGGTTCGACCGCGTTCGCGGAGGTGATCGACCGCATGCTGCATGCGTCGATCGCGCGCTTTACCGCGGGGCTCGCACCGATGACGTTGATCAGCGCCTACGCCGACTGGGCGGCGCATCTTGCGGCGGCGCCGGGCAAGCAGTTGCTGCTCACGGAAAAGGCCGCGCACAAGTGGCTGCGGCTCGCGAACTACGCCGCGCGGCGTGCGCTGGTCAAGGGTGGCTCTCCGGCCTGCATCGAGCCTCTGCCTCAGGACAAACGCTTCGCGACCGCCGAATGGCGGCGGCCGCCGTACGATCTCCAGTATCAATCGTTCCTGCTCGCGCAGCAGTGGTGGCACAACGCGACGACCGGCGTGCGCGGCGTGTCGCTGCAGCACGAGCAGATGGTTGCTTTCGGCACGCGGCAGTGGCTCGATGTGTTCTCGCCGTCGAATTATCTGCTCACCAACCCCGAGGTGCTGGAGCGCACGTACGCCGAGGCCGGCATGAACCTCGTGCGCGGGGCGCGCCATTTCGCAGAAGACGTCGAGCGCGTTTGGGCTGGCCGCAAGCGCGTTGGCACCGAGGCGTTCCGGGTCGGGCACGAGGTCGCGGTGACGCCGGGCAAGGTTATCTACCGCAACCGGTTGATCGAGCTGATCCAGTACGCGCCGGCGACGGACAAGGTCCGCCCTGAGCCGGTGCTCATCGTTCCCGCGTGGATCATGAAATATTACATCCTCGATTTGAGCCCGCACAACTCGCTCGTGCGCTACCTCACCGAGCAGGGTTACACCGTGTTCATGATCTCCTGGAAGAATCCGGGGCCCGACGACCGCGATCTGGGGATGGAGGATTACCGGCAGCTCGGCGTCATGGCCGCGCTCGACGCCGTTGGCGCGATCGTGCCCGAACGCAAGGTGCATGCGGTGGGTTATTGCATCGGCGGCACGCTGCTCGCGATCGCCGCGGCGGCGATGGCGCGAGATGGCGACGTGCGGCTCGCGACGACGACGTACTTCGCGGCGCAAACCGATTTCACCGAAGCGGGAGAATTAAAGCTCTTCGTCAACGAAAGCCAGCTCGCGTTTCTCGACGATGTGATGTGGTCGCAGGGCTTTCTCGACAGCCGGCAGATGGCGGGCACCTTCCAGCTCCTGCGCTCGAACGATCTCATCTGGTCGCGCATGGTGCGCACCTATCTCATGGGCGATCGCGAGCCGATGACCGATCTCAACGCCTGGAATGCCGACGCGACGCGGATGCCGTATCGCCAGCACAGCGAGTACCTGCGCCGCCTGTTCCTCGACAACGACCTTGCAAAGGGCCGCTTTCCCGCCGCCGGCCGGCCCGTTGCGCTGTCCGACATCCGCACGCCGCTCTTCGCGGTCGGCACGGAAACCGACCACGTCGCGCCCTGGCGCTCGGTCTACAAGTTCCACTGGCTGACCGACGCCGAGGTGACGTTTCTGCTGACCAGCGGCGGTCACAACGCCGGCATCGTCTCCGAGCCGGGCCATGTGCGTCGGCGCTATCGCGTCGCGACCAAGCGCCACGACGATCGCCACGTCGACCCGGATCGATGGCTGGAGACCGCGGTGTCGAAAGAGGGCTCGTGGTGGCCCGAATGGGTTGCGTGGCTCGGCGCGCGCTCCGGGGCGCCCGTGGCGCCGCCGCGCATCGGCGCGCCGCACGCGGGCTACGCGCCGCTCGGCGACGCGCCGGGGAGCTACGTTCTCGAGGAGTGACGCGGCAGTTAGGCTGGTTCCCTCGCTCCGCTTGCGTGGGTGTGCGACTGATTCATGGTTAGTTCCCTCGCCCCGCTTGCGGGGAGAGGGTTAGGGTGAGGGGTCCGCGACTTACTCACGCATTGCGCGCTCCGCGCTCTCGCGGCAAGATTGCATCAGGATCGTAACCCTGAAGCTGCATGCCGCGCTTCGCCGCGAATCTTTCGTTCCTCTATACCGAGGTGCCGTTTCTCGACCGTTTCACCGCGGCGGCACACGACGGCTTCGCTGCGGTCGAGTTCGCATTCGGCTACGAGTTCGTCGCGAAGGAGATCGCCGCGCGCCTCAATGCGAACGGTCTGACGCAGGTTCTGATCAACGCGCCTCCGGGCGATCTAAGCAAAGGCGATCGCGGCCTCGCGGCGCTGCCCGGCCGCGAGCATGAATTCGCGGCGAGCGTGGTAACCGCGCTTCGCTACGCGCAAACGCTCGCCTGCCCGCGCGTGCACGTCATGGCTGGCGTGCTGCCCGCCGGAGCCGACGGCGAGCAGCGCGCGCGGCATCGCTCGACCTTCGTGCGCAATCTCCGCTTCGCCGCGCGCGAGGCGGAAGAGCAGGGCGTCGAGCTCACCATCGAGCCGATCAACCCGCGCGATGTCCCGGGCTATTTCCTGACCACGCAGGCCGAAGCACACTCGATCCGCGAGGAGACAGGCGTGCCGAATCTCAAGGTGCAGATGGACCTCTATCACGCGCAGATCGTCGAGGGCGATCTGTCCGAAAAGCTTCGCCATTGGCTGCCGCACATCGGCCACATCCAGATCGCTGGCGTGCCCGGGAGGCACGAGCCCGACGTCGGCGAGATCAACTACCGCCACCTCTTCGCCCTGCTCGACGAGCTCAACTACCAAGGCTGGGTCGGCTGCGAATACCGACCGCTCGCCGGCACGTCGGCAGGTTTGAGTTGGATGAAGACGCTTTTGTAGCCCGGATTGAGCGCGCAGCGCGAAGCCCGGGCTACTTCACCGAGCCCATCGTGAGGCCGCGCACGATAAAGCGCTGTCCGAGCGCCATGAGGAGCAGCGCGGGCACTGTCGCGATCACCGCCGCGGCAGCCATCTGCCCGTGCTGGACCTCATACTGCTGAGCGAAGCGCGCGATCGCCACCGGCACCGTGGCGGTGTCGCGCGAGGTGAGATTGAGCGCGATCGAAAACTCGTTCCAACTGAAGATGAAGTCAAGAATCCCGGCCGCGATAAGTCCGGGCGCAGCCAGCGGCAGCGCAATCGACCAGAACGCGCGCAGCGGAGGGCAGCCGTCGACCTGCGCCGCCTCGTTGAGCTCGGGCGGAATCTCGCGAAAGAACGCCATCATCAACCACACGGTGATCGGCAGGTTGAGCGTTACGTGCGTGAGCACCAGCGCGCTCAGCGTGTCGTACCACCCGAGCTCGCGGAATGCGACGTACCACGGGCCGACCAGCGTCAACACGGGAATCATGTGGAAGAGCAGCGTCCAGCCGAGGAACACCGTCACGACCCAGCGGACCCAGTGAAATCGGTACAGAGAATACGCGGCCAACGTGCCGACGATCAGGACCAGCAGCGTGCTGACCGCGGCGACGATCAGGCTGTTCGCCACGTTGCCGGCGAAATCCGAACGGCGACCGAACAGCACCTCGGTGTAGTTCGACCACGAGGGCGCGAACGACCACGCGCCGGTATGGATGGCGATCTGCTGCTTGAGCGAGGTCAGCATGATCCAGGCGAACGGCCCCAGGACGCAGAAGATCGCCAGCGCCAGCAGGAAATAGCCGACCAGGCGTTCGCGGCCGGCGAGCGGCAGGATGCTCGAAGTCGCGCCGGCGCTCATGCCCGGCTCATACCCTCGAGCGCGCGCCGGCCCACGAGCAGCGCCGCGACGATCATCGCGATCAGCGCGAGTGAAAGCAGCGCGCCGTAACCGAGCAGATTCTGCTCGAAGTAGACGCGGTACAGGTGCAGGCTGACGAGCTCGGTCGCGGTCCCCGGCCCGCCGGAGGTCAGGAGGTAGACCTCGTCGAAAGTCTTGAAGGCGAGAATGCCGCGGAAGATCAGCGCGACCGCCAGCGCGGGCTTGAGCAGTGGGATCATCACCCGGCGCGCGATCTGCGCCGTAGAAGCACCGTCGATACGCGCGGCTTCGATCAGGTCCGGCGGAATGCCTTCGACCGCGGCGAACAGGATCAGGAACACGAACGGAACCCAGTGCCAGATGTCGACCGCGATGACCGACGCGAGCGCAAGGCTGGTCGAGCCGAGCCAGTTGACCGGCGCAGCGCCCAGCGCGACCAGCGCCTGGTTGAAGACGCCGAAGTCGTAGTTGTACATCAGCTTCCACATGCTGCCGATCGCGACCGGCGGCACGAGGATCGGCAGGATCATCGCCGTACGGACGAGCCCCTTGCCGCGATCGAGCCGCGCGACGAACAGCGCGAGCAGCAATCCAAGGAGCACCTCGGCCGCGACGGCGGCGACGACGAAAAGTGCCGTGTTGATTACCGCCGCCGGAAGTACCGCATCGCTGGCGAGCATCGCGACGTTGCGGGCGGGCGTAAAGCTCCAGTGCGCCCGGCCCTCCGCGAACTCGATGGAGGAGACGCTCATGCGCAGCAGGTTCACCATCGGGTAGACGGTGAGCGCGACGAACAGCACGACCGCCGGCAGCAGGCTCCAGTGCCGGAAGCTGCGATTCAACGCGGTGGCGACGGACGTGATCACGCGGACGGAACGGGCCGATCGGCCTTGCCCGTTTGTAGGGCCGAATTCATTCGGCCGCCGCATGACGATCCAGCGACGCGTGCGAATGAATTCGCACCTACCGATCCCGGGTGCTCCCGAGCCGTTATTCGGGCAGCGGCGGGAGCGAACCGGTGCGGCGGCCGTTCTTGCGGAACAGATCCTCGATTTCCTTCGCCGCCGTGTTCAGCGCCTTGCCGCTGCTCATTTCGCCGATGAGCGCCTGGTTGAGCCGCAACCCGAGGATCTGCTCCACCTGCGCGCCCTCGGCGTAGCCCAGCTCCTGCGTGGCGTATTTCTGCATCGTGAGATACGCGCTCATCCAGCGGAATTTGGGATTCTGCGCGAGGTCGGACTGGAACGTGTCGCTGCGCACGGGAATCGATCCGGCTTCCGCGTACGCACGCTGCGCGCCCGCGGTTAGGAACCAGCGCGAAAACGCGAGCGCCGCCTTCTTCTGTGCGTCGGGGACATTCTTCGGCACCGCCATGTTCCAGTTGCCGAGCAGCGCGGGGGGCTTGCCGCCGGCCGGCGCCGGCACCGGCACGGCCATGATCTTGCCGACCACCGCCGACTTCGCGGGATCGTCGAAGTTGCTCCACGCCGCGGATACGACCATCGCCTGCGCGGCTTTACCCGTCGCGAGAAGCTGGATCACGTCGCCCTGCCCGAGCGCGCCTGCGTTCGGCGGGCCGCAGCGCTTGGCGACATCGATGAACAGATCGAGCGCCGCCTTCGCCTGCGGGCTGTTGATCGTAACCGTGTAGTCGCCGTTCTCAGCGTCCTTGACGACGGAGGCGCCCTTGCCCAGCATGAAGTACATCCACTCGAAGCGGATGCCGTTGCCGCGCTCGCCCCGGATCACCGTGGCGTACATGCGCGGCGGATCCTGCAGCTTGGCGCACGAGGCGAGCACATCTTCCCAAGTCTTGGGCGGCGCAATGCCTGCCGCCTTGAGCAGATCCTCGCGATACAGGAAGAGATCGACGTTGCCGTTCGGTGACCACGCCATGAGCTTGCCGCCGTTGGGTGTGCGCCAGCGCTTGGCGGCATTCCAGTAGCCGGAGTCGCCGTAGGTCAGTACCTCTTTCGGCAGGTCGAACGCGGGATCGATGTCCTTCAGCGGCGTGAGAAATCCGCCTTCGTAGAACTCGATCGTCCATTGCGTATCGAGATTGATCAGATCGTAGGGACTCTTGTCGCCGCGCACCGCGTTGCGCGCCTTCTCGAGCATCCCGCCGTACGGCGTCGTGTCGAGCTTGACCTTGTTGCCCGTTTGCTTTTCGTAGAGCTCGACGGTCTTCTCGAATCCGCTGTACCAGGGCGACGAGTTGATGAGGATCGTGATCGGCGGCTGCTTGCCGACTTCGGCGAACGACTGCTGCGCCGGCGCGCCGGACGCCGCCAGTAAAAACGCGGCGATCACGACCGCGCGAAAGATCTGTCTCATCGTCTCCTCCGGTGTCGTTTGGCTTCTCGCGGTTCTTCAGGCCGCGTCGGCGAGGCGCTTGACGCCGTAACGCCCGTAGAACTCCGCGGGCGCGTCGTGCGCCGCGAGGACGTCGGCGATGCCGCGCAGGAACCTGCGCTCGATAGCGGTGTCGCGGAACGGCCGCATCTGCTGCGGATCGGTCGCGAGATCGTACAACGTCGTGCCGACGCCGGGGTCGAATTTCTTGCCGTCGTGCATCGGAATCCGTCGCGCATCCTTGAGCGCGTCGATGCGCAGCAGCGGCATGCTCTTGGTGAAGTCGAACGGCCCGGCGAGCTTTGCCGTGCGCATCTCGGCGCCGCTGAACAACGAGTGCAGGTGCATGGGCATCAGCGTGTATTCGTAGAGCCCGGGCGCGTAGAGGTCCTCCGGATAGAGATAATACGTATAGCGCCCGTCGGTGGCGCCGATCGGGCCGCCGAACATGCCGAAGATGCCGATGTCGCGCACCGGGCGATCCTCGCCCAGCAGCGGCAGCAGCGAATGCGCGCGCACCTCGGGCGGCACCGGCAGGCCGTGGATGTCGAGGAAGGTCGGCATCAGATCCATCGTCTGCGTGAGCGCCTGCCTGCGCTCGCCGCCGTGGCTCGCGAACCGGGGATCGTAGCCGATGCAGGGGATGTGCGAAATCTCGGTGTAGTACGGCTGCAGGTTCTTGCCCCACCAGTCGTGCTCGGCGAGCAGGAATCCGTGGTCGGTCGAAAGGAACAGCGCCGTGTTCTTCCACAGATCGTGGCGGTCGAAATAATCGAGGAGCCGGCCGAAGTAGTGATCGCAGGCCGCGACCAGCGCGGCATAGTTGGCACGGATCTCGGCGATTTCCTCCGGTGAGTCGGTCGCCTTCTCATACATCGGCCAGTCGAGCACGCCGCCCGTCCAGCCGGTAGCGTACGTTTGCTTGAATCGCGCCGGCGCGTGGAAGGGTTCATGGGGGTCGAAGCACTCGAGCATCAGGAACCAATCGTCGGCGTCGCGGTTGAGATCGAGGAACTCGAAGCTGCTCGCGAAGCAACGCGGCAGGCAGAAATCTTCCTCGTCCTCCATGAACTCGCAGTTGATGGCGTGCTGCAGGCGCTTCCACCCGTCGTCGAAGTCGTAATGCTTGCGCGCGAATTTTTCGCGCAGGCGCTTGAGCGGCGGGTCGATCATCGCCTTCCATGGATCGTATTCCTGGCCACGGATGAAGTCCCAGGTCCGAAAGCGCCCGTGGTACGTCGCGCCGCCGTCCTCGAAGTAGTGCAAGTGATCGGTGACGAGATGGGTGTGAATTCCGGCCTCGCGCATCATCTCCGGGAATGAATTGTCGAATGGCTCCAGCGGGCCCCAGCTTCGATGCATGAAGTTGAGCCGCCCAGTGTGCAGATCCCGGCGTGCGGGCATGCAGGGGAGGCTGCCGACGAAGTGAGTATCGAAGGTAACGGCGCGGCGCGCGAAGCGATCGAAGTTGGGCGTCTGCACCGTCGTGGAGCCGTAGCAGCTCACGGCGGTACGCATCAGGGAATCGAACAGGACGAATATGGTGCGCATCGGGCATTCCGGGAATTGCTTGAATTTGAGACTATGCCATGAAAAATGCACGTTGGGCGCTAGCCCATACCCGTGGAAATGGCGTCGGCTTCGGCGTAGCCCGGGCTGAGCGCGCAGCGCGATGCCCGGGACCGGTGTTGCATCCGAGCGGCACCCCGGGCATCGGCTTCGCCTCGGCCCGGGCTACAGCGCAACGCTCATGCCCCCGTCGATGACGAGCATCTGTCCGGTCACGTAATCCGACGCGCTCGAGGCGAGAAACACCGCGAGCCCCGCGATCTCGGCCGGGTCGCCCCAGCGTCCCGCGGGGGTGCGCTTGTTGACCCATGCGGTGAACTCGGCATTATCGAGCAGCGCGCGGTTCATCTCGGTGGCGAAGTAACCGGGCGCGATCGCGTTCACCTGGATGTTATGCGGCGCGAGCTCCACCGCCATGCCGCGCGTGAGCTGCCGCACACCGCCCTTGGCGGCCGTGTAGGGAACGACGCTCGGGCGCGCGAGCTCGCTCATGAGCGACGCGATGTGCACGATCTTGCCGCGCTTGTTCGCGATCATTCCCGGCAGCACCGCCTGCGACACGATGAACGGCGCGGTCAGGTTGGTCGCGAGCACCGCGTCCCAATCCTCTTGCGCGAAATCGACCAGCGGTCCGCGACGCTGAATGCCGGCGTTGTTGAACAAGATGTCGACCGTCCGGTGCTCGGCACGGATCGCCTCGACCGCGGCACGCACCGCGGCGCGGTCGGTGACGTCGAACACGCTTGCGCCGGCGGCGAGTCCCTGCTCGCGCAGCTTGTCTGCGGCTTCGTTGACCTCGGCCGACTTGCGGCCGTTCAGCACGACCGTCGCACCGGCGCGTGCGAGACCCCGCGCAATGGCGAAGCCCAGACCGCGATACGCGCCGGTGACGAGCGCGACCTTGCCGGAGAGATCGAATGGTGCGTCCATGTCAAGACAGGCTTTGGGATCTAAGCGCGCGCATTATCGCACGCGTTTCGCAGGCCGAATTCATTCGGCCTGCGGCGTGTCAGCGCAGCGAGGCGTGCGAATAAATTCGCACCTACGAAAACCGTTACGTTGGCGAGAGTTCGTAGGGCCGGATTCATTCGGCCCTACCAGACACCGGTTTGCCGTTACGCCGCGACGCGGTCGACCGCCGCGCTGGCCGGCTTCGCAGCCCGGAACGCCGCGACCAGCTCGGCCTCCTTCGCCTTCGCCGGCTTGAGATGGCGCTCCTTGACGTGGCCGTAGCCGCGGATCTGTTCGGGAATGCTGGCGAGCTCGACCGCGAGCGCGTGGTTGTGCGCCGCGAGCCGCGGCAGCAGCTCGTCGATCAGCGCCTCGTAGTCGGTGATGAGCTGGCGCTCGAGCTTGCGTTCCGCGGTTTTGCCGAAGACGTCGAGCGCGGTCCCGCGCAGGCCTTTCATTTTCGCGAGCACGCGGAACGCGCTCATCATCCACGGCCCGTAGCTGCTCTTCTTGGGCTCGCCCGTCGTCGGGTCGGCCTTGTTGGTCAACGGGGGCGCCAGGTGGAAGTGGAGCTTGTAATCGCCCTCGAACTGCGCCGCGACCCGCTTGACGAATTCACCGTCGGTGTACAACCGCGCAACCTCATACTCGTCCTTGACTGCGAGCAGCTTGAAGTAATAGCGGGCGACCGCCTCGGTGAGCGTGGTCTTCCCGGGCAGCTTCTGCGCTTCCGCAGCTTGCACCTTGGCGACGAAGTCGGTATAGCGTCTGGCGTAGGCTGCGTCCTGGTAGGCGGTGAGAAACTCCGCGCGGCGGGCGATCATCTCGTCGAGCGAGGCCGACAACCGCTGCGAGTCGGGTTTGGCTTCGGGAATCGCGGCGTCGACGACGCGCTGCGGATCCACCGCGGCCAATCTGCCCCAGCGAAAGCTCTGCTTGTTGGCCTCGACCGCGGCGCCGTTCAGCTCGATCGCGCGCACGATGGAGTCTTCCGCTAGCGGAATGAGGCCGCGCTGGAAGGCGTAGCCCACCATGAACAGATTGGTCGCGATCGAATCGCCCATGAGCCCCGTGGCAAGCTTGGTCGCGTCGAGGAATTCGGCATCGCCGGGCGCAACCGCATCGCGGATCTCGTGCTCCATCGAGCCCAGCGGGAACTTGAGATCGGCGTTGCGCGTGAAATCAGCCGGCATCACCAGCGCGGTGTTGACGATTGCTTTCGTCACCCCCCGCTGCATCTTCGCGACGGCTTCGTAACTCACGCTCGTCAGGATGTCGCAGGCGAGGACGAGCTTCGCTTCGCCGGCGGCGATGCGCGTCGCATAGAGCTGTTCGGGATGATCGGCGATGCGCACGTGCGAGACGACCGAGCCGTTCTTCTGCGCGAGGCCGGTCATGTCGAGGACCGACACACCCTTGCCTTCGAGGTGCGCGGCCATGCCGAGAAGCGCGCCGATGGTCACCACGCCCGTGCCGCCGATGCCGGTGACGAGAATGCCGTACGGTTCCGCGGTCGACGCGACGGCGGGCGGCGCCGACAGCCGCGAAGAGTCCGCCGCGTCGGCCTTCTTCGGCTTGCGCAACGACCCGCCTTCGACGGTGACGAAGCTCGGGCAAAAGCCCTTGACGCAGGAGTAGTCCTTGTTGCACGACGACTGGTCGATGGTGCGCTTGCGTCCGAACTCGGTCTCGACCGGCGCCACCGATACGCAGTTCGACTTGATGCCGCAGTCGCCGCAGCCTTCGCACACCAGCTCGTTGATGACCACGCGCTTGGCGGGATCCGGATACTTGCCGCGCTTGCGCCGGCGGCGCTTTTCCGCCGCGCAGGTCTGGTCGTAGAGCAGGATCGTGCAGCCGGGCGTGTCGCGTAACTCGCGCTGCACGCGGTCGAGCTCGTCGCGGTGGTGGATGTCGATGTCCGAGGCGAAATAGCCGGCCGGATACTTGGTCGGCTCGTCGCTGACGACGACGATCTTTTGCACGCCTTCCGCGGCGACCTGCTGCGCGATCAATGCGGGCGAGATCGGCCCGTCGACCGGCTGCCCGCCGGTCATGGCCACCGCGTCGTTGTAGAGGATCTTGTAGGTGATGTTGACCTTGGCGGCGACCGCGGCGCGGATCGCGAGGATCCCCGAGTGGTAATACGTGCCGTCGCCCAAGTTGGCGAACATGTGCTTGGTCGACGTGAACGGCGCTTGGCCGATCCACGGCACGCCTTCGCCGCCCATGTGGGTAAAGGTCGACGTCGAACGATCCATCCAGATCGCCATGACGTGGCAGCCGATGCCTGCGGTGGCGCGGCTGCCCTCGGGGACCTTGGTCGAGGTGTTGTGCGGGCAGCCCGAGCAGAAGTATGGAACGCGGTTCAACGTGATCTTGGGCTTGGAGAGCGCCGTTTCCTTGGCGTTGATCCAGTCGACGCGCGCGCGAAGCTTCTCCATCGTGCGGGGCTGCAGCTCGAGCCGCTCGATGCGTTGCGCGATCACGCGCGCGATCATCGCCGGCGTGAGCTCCGAGGCGGCGGGGAGCAGCCAGTCGCCGTGCGGGCGGACCCATTCGCCCTTTTCGTCGAACTTGCCGACCACGCGCGGGCGCACATCGGTGCGCCAGTTGTAGAGCTGCTCCTTCAACTGGTACTCCACGATCTGCCGTTTTTCCTCGACGACGAGGATTTCCTCCAGCCCTTCGGCGAAGTGCCGCACCGTCTCGGGCTCGAGCGGCCAGGGCATCGCGACCTTGAAGACGCGAATCCCGATTTCGGCGGCATCGGCTTCGGTAATGCCGAGATCGTCGAGCGCCTGGCGCACGTCGAGATAGCTCTTGCCGCTGGTAATGATGCCCAGCCGCGGATTGGGCGAATCGATGACGATGCGGTTGAGCTTGTTGACACGGCAGTAGTGCAGGGCGGCGTAGATCTTGTAGTCCTGCATCCGCGCCTCGGTTTCGAGAAAGCCGTCGGGCCAGCGGATCGAGACACCGTCGGGCGGGAACGGGAAATCGTCGGGCACGATGATCTTGACGCGCTCCGGATCGATATAGACCGATGCCGAGCTTTCGGCGGTGTCGGACACGCACTTGAAGCCGACCCACAGACCCGAGAAGCGGCTCATCGCCCAGCCGTGCAGACCCAGATCGATCAGCTCCTGCACCGACGACGGATAGAGCACCGGCATCATCGCCGCGGAGAACTGGTGATCGGACTGGTGCGGCAGCGTCGACGATTTGGCGGCATGGTCGTCTCCGGCCAGCACGAG
>DASXQW010000083.1:0-19330 GCA_036506975.1 Casimicrobiaceae bacterium
CGAAGGGTTGTTGCGTTGCTCACGTGAAGACTTCTTGAGTCGGATCGCTTGCGAGCAGCGGCTGCGCCTGCAGTACTGCCCGAACTATTGGGGATTGGTCCCGCAGTGCGCCATAGGCCGGACGACCGACCACGGCCAATAACAGGCTGATGCATAACTGCTGCGCGGGCCGTCTGCTTTGTTGTGTCCTCGCTCGGCGCTCGCCGTACTTGTTCTGTACTGTCTCGCGCCTCGCTGCGGGCCGCCTCGCAGCCGGTCCTGCTCGCGACGTACTGCATCACCCTGCCACGCGCCACCGGACCGCCGTAGCGGCCTAGCTATCCGCGGCCGACAAACGGCATTTTCGTTGCCATGACGGTCAAGAACTGCACGTTCACGTCGAGCGGCAGACTCGCCATGTAGCACACGGCGCTCGCGACGTGCTCTACGTCCATCAATGGCTCGACGGCGATCGTGCCATTGGCCTGCGGCACGCCTTTCGCCATCCTCGCGGCCAAATCCGTCGCAGCGTTGCCGATGTCGATCTGCCCGCAGGCGATGTCGTACTTGCGCCCGTCGAGCGAGGCCGACTTGGTAATCCCGGTGATCGCGTGCTTGGTCGCCGTATACGGAATGGAATTGGGCCGGGGAGCGTGCGCGGAAATCGAGCCGTTGTTGATGATGCGGCCACCGCGCGGATCCTGGCTCTTCATGAGCCGGAATGCCTCCTGCACGCATAGAAACGTGCCGGTCAGGTTGATGTCGACGACAGTCTTCCACTGCTCGTAGGTTAGATCTTCGAGGTTGATCCCGGGGGCGCCGACCCCCGCGTTGTTGAATAGCAGATCGAGACGACCGAAGGTTTCCTTCGTTTTCGCGAACAGCGCGCGCACCGAAGCCGCATTGCTGACATCGGTCGCGATTGCGAGCGCGCTACCCGGTCCTGCGCCGGCCTCGACCACGACTTGCTCCAGCGGTTCCTTGCGCCGTCCTGCGAGTGCGACGCGATAACCCTCTCGCAGCAGCGCGAGCGCGACAGCCTTGCCGATTCCCGTCCCGGCTCCCGTGACGATGGCGATTTTGTCGTGCGTGGCCATGGATGATCACTCCTCGATGAAAGTGGAAAATCTGGAATCTTTCGAAAGAGCAGGCGTCAGCGCAGGAGGAAACCGTGCTTGCCGAATTGCCGCAAATATTCATCGATGCGCTGCTCGCGAGCGATGGCGTCGGAAGCGGGCAGAACATCCGCCATGGCAGTAGCGATTTCCGCGCGTGTGCGACTGCCGTCGAGCAGCGTGAGCAGGCGCAGCGCGGTCCGATCGTGCACTTGGATCGTTTCGTGCCACAGATTGGTCAGCCGGACTCCGCGCTTGGCTTGCCAACGCGAGACGACGCTTGCCACCGGCCGCTCGCCGGCGAGCGGTACGAGCGCAGGCCGATGTAGCTGTAGCATGAGCGAGCCGCTCAGGCAAGCGTCGGCGATGATCGCTTCGACCGAGCGCGGTGACGCGGCGCCGACGGACATCGGAGGCCAAAGTAACCGCTCCTCGATGTCGGCCAGCGACACCGTTTGCGGTGCGATCGCGACGAGCCACTCGAACAAGGCGCGCAGCGCCTGCGCCTCGGCGCCCGTCGGTGGGTCCGGTTGGCCGGGATCGATCAACCGTTTACCATCGGCCGCGGCGCGCAACAGCGCTGTAGACGCCGCAATACGCATCGCTGCGAGGCGCTCTGGGGCCAGCCGAAAACCCGTTGCCGATTTGGCACGACAAAGCAAGCTTTGTCGAAACCGCCGGAGGTGCGCGAAATCGAGATATTGCTCGCGCTCGAGGCGATCGAGCCCTGTGAGCAGCCGTTGCATCGGTGGGGCAACGCCGACAGGGATCGTCACGCACAGGCGTGCCTCGGATAAGAACTCGAGGCCGTGACGTCCGGCGTGAGCGATGAATTCGCGGAAGTAGACCGGGTCGTTGGGTTCGGCGAGATCGTCGTGGTAGAGCGCGCTGTCGGTAACCTGTGCGACCCGCTTGAACTCGTCGCGAAGCAGCGCATCGGTCTTATTCTGCGTTATGCCGGGCTCCGCGAGCGCAGCGGCAAGCTCGCGCGCCCGGTCCAGGCGCGCCTGCGCACCGTCGATGCGTTCGATGTGCAGGCGCAAGACCTCCCAAACCGCCTGCCGCACGTGACAGCCGGGGTAGACGTTGTAGCTGACGAACATGACACCGTTCGGCCTGAGCCTTCGTCCTGCCAGGGCCAGCATCGCGTCGCGCACCCGCGCCGGAACCCACGAGTAGACGCCGTGCGCGATCATGTAGTCGAATTCGCCCAGGCCTTCCGGCAGCTCGCTCAAATCTCCCGCTACAAACGTGACGTTGGCGAGCCCCAGCTCGGCGGCGGCCTGCCGCGCCGCGGCGATGGCGCGCGGCGAAAGATCGCAACCGATGAACTGGCCATTGGGCAGGCTTGCCGCCATCGGCAGCAGATTGGCTCCATCGCTGCAGCCGAACTCGAGGACGCGGCAGGTCGCGACGCTTGGAGGCGCGAGACCGAACAACGTGGCAACGACGGCCATGTGATCGGGGTGCGAGAGCGCATTCGACTGCGCCTCGTACGCGACGGCGTCGTACTTCTCGGCCAACGCCGCGTTGGTCGTGCGCTCGCTCAAGTGCATTCCCGGAAGATGCTCGCTGCGGCGGCAGGCAACCGCGGAATAGGCGCGGGCATCGATCGATGGCTATCGTCTTCCGGCGAGGTGGTCGGGCCCGAAGGCACCCGGCAACAGCTCGGTAAGCGTGTAGCGGCGCTCTGCGGTCGCGTCGTCAGTGCAACAGACGATTAGCGCATCGGGGCTGAACTCGTGAATGACCTGGCGACAGGCACCGCAGGGTGGGGCTGCGGCCGGGGTCGGCGTATAGACAACCACAGCCTCGATCCGGCGTGCGCCCTGGGCGACCGCCTGAAATATCGCATTGCGCTCGGCGCAGACGGTGAGCCCGAACGAAGCGTTCTCGACATTCGCGCCGGCGTAAATCTCGCCGTTCGAGGCAAGAACTGCAGCGCCGACGGGAAAGCTGCTATACGGCGCGTAGGCGTGCGCCGCAGCTTGCCGGGCGCGTCGCTTGAGCTCATCGAGGGTTGGCGTGGGAATCGTCATGGTCGACACGACCGGGCGGCGCCATTGTACCGGCGGCGCGACGGCCGGCGGGCGCTGGCGTTTGTCGGACGAATTCCGAGCCCGTTGTAAGACGCCGTCTTTTTTACGCGCCGGAACCGCCGCGACGCAAGTCGCCCGGGCGAGCGGTGGTAGATTGACTAGCAACGCGCAACGCGATGTCGGGATGGGTGGAGTTGCGTTTGTGCGTCAACTTCCATCAAGGAGGCACAATGAACAGGCGCAATGCGTTGGTCGGCGCGATGGCCGCGATCGCCGCCATGGCTATGCCGGCTGCGGGTCTCGCCGCGAAGGTGATTGTCGTCGATGTCGCTCCCCCGCCCCCGCGCGAGGAGGTCGTGGTGACCCGTACGGGTTATGTCTGGGTGCCTGGGTATTGGCGCTGGGACCGCGGGCGCCACGTGTGGGTAAAGGGACACTTCGTTCGTGAGCGCCGCGGCTACCATTGGGTTCCCAATCGCTGGGAAGAGCGCGGCAAGCGCTGGCGCTTCGAAATCGGACACTGGGACCGGGACTAGGCCCGCGCCGTATCGATAATTCACAACGGCCGCCCGACCGACGCGTTGTTGGTCGAGGCGGCTTTTTTCTTATCGCTTCGCCTACAGTCGAATCCGGGGCGTGAATATTCACCTGCCGCCCAGTTGATTTTCATCGCCCCTTCTTGTTTACTACAGCGCTACCCACGGAATAGATTGCGCCATGCCCGCAGATTCACGCAAACCGCGCCGCGTACCACTGAAGGGTAGCAAGAAGGCGGCGTTCACGACGGGCAAACGCGTCGGCCCCGCACCCAAGGCGGAGGAAGTCACCGTAACGCTGCGCCTGCGGCGCAAATCGCCGCTCGCGTCGCCCTGTGAAGCGGCTGATTTTCGGACGGTCGGCTACGACGAATTCCGAGCGCTGCACGGCGCCGATCCCGATGACGTCGTGAAGGTCGAGGCATTCGCGCAGGCGCACGGACTCGTCGTGCCGCGCGTGAGCCTCGCGCAGCGCGCCGTCGATCTCGCCGGGACTGTCGAGGCGATGGAGCAGGCGTTCGGCGTCAAGCTTGAGCGCTACACCGAGCGCGGGCGCTCGTTCCGGATCCGCACCGGCGAGATCAAGATTCCGGCCGATCTGGCCGGCATCGTCGAGGGCGTGTTCGGGCTCGATAACCGGCCGCGCGTGCAGCCGCATTTCCGCATTGCTAAGGGCACGAGCGGGAGCAGGGTAAACGCGCGCGCGACCGTCAAGGGATTCACGCCGCTCGAAGTCGCCGCGCTGTACGCATTTCCCAAGGGAGTCGATGGCAAGGGCCAGACAATTGCGATCCTTGAGTTCGGCGGTGGCTACCGAGCCGCCGAGCTGAACAAATATTTTGCGAAGCTCGGCATCAAGCCGCCCAGAGTCATCGCGGTATCGGTCGGCGCTGCGCACAATGCGCCGACCGGCAACCCGGACAGCGCCGATGCTGAAGTCGTGCTCGATATCGAGGTCGCGGGCGCAGTGGCGCCCGCCGCACAAATCGTCGTGTACTTTGCGCCGAACACCGACGACGGCTTCATCAACGCGCTTTACGCCGCGGTCCACGACAACCTGCGCCGGCCTTCGATCGTATCGATCAGCTGGGGGGCGCCGGAAAAAGAATCGACGCTGCAATCGCTCAAAGACTACGATGCTGCGTGCGTCGATGCCGCCGCGCTCGGCATCACGATCTGCGCCGCCGCAGGCGATCACGGATCGAGCGATACCAATCCCCCGGCCAAACGCGCCAACGTGGACTTCCCGGCATCGAGTCCGCACGTGCTCGCGTGCGGCGGCACGCATCTCGAGGCAAAGAACGGCGCGATCACTCTCGAAACCGTATGGAACACGCACGATGGCTGGGCGACCGGCGGCGGCGTGAGCGAAGTGTTCAAGCTGCCCGACTACCAGAAGCGGGCCGGCGTGCCGAAAACGGCGAATCCTGGCGGCAAGTCCGGCCGCGGCGTGCCCGATGTCGCGGGCAACGGCGACAGCGAGACCGGTTACCGGATCCTGGTCGACGGCGCCACGGTGGTCGTCGGCGGCACCAGCGCAGTCGCACCCCTGTGGGCGGGGCTCATCGCCCGACTCAACCAGGCCAAGGGGACGCGGCTGGGATTCGTGCACGCCAGGCTTTACGCCGCCGGCGCGGGCAAGGGATTTCGCGACATCGTGCAAGGCGACAACGGCGCCTACAAGGCCAAGGCCGGCTGGGATCCTTGCACGGGCCTCGGCAGCCCCGTCGGTGAGAGCTTGCGCGAGCAGCTTTAGGTTCCTTGGGAGAGGAGTGGATGCAAAACGCGATCGCATTCGCGAATAATGACGTCATCACCATCGCCTGGAGCTACGGCCACAGGCTGCCGGGCTGCATGGGCTTCGCCGTCTACCGCATCGATGCGGCCGGTGCCGAGACAGCGTTGCCTGCAGTGGCGGTCTTTCCCGGCATGCAGCGCAGAAAAGGACAGACGACGGCGGACTGTCCGATCCAGAAGTTCTATTGGAAGGACGTGTACGCGCGGCTCGAGGCCGAGAAGACGGGCAAGCGCAGCTATCGCTATCGCGTCGTACCGCTGCAAGGAAAACCGGGACACTTGGTCCCCATGAACGTCCCGCAGGTGATCTCGAACGCGGTCGAAATAACGCCTGTGCTGTCGCGGGACGTCTCTGCGTTCTTCAATCGCGGCCTCATCTCCACGCAGCGCGTATCGCGCGCGTTCAAGGGAAAGCCCGCAAAGGGCGCGCTCCTCGAGCGCGTCGCAAAACAGACCGATCCATTGCGCAAGAGCCTCTCGGGCGACATGGTCGGAGCCTTGACGGGATTTCTCGGTCGCGCCAAAAAAAGCGGTTCGATCTACGCCGCGCTGTACGAACTCGGCGACGAGCAACTCATCAAGGCGCTCGAAGCTTTGGGCAAGCGGCTACATGTCGTGCTCTCGAATCCCAAAGCAACGGATGCGGAAACCGGCAAGAACACCGACGGCAACAAGAAATCGCGCGCGCGTCTGGCGAAGACCGCCAGCGAGCTCTATAACCGGATGCTGCCGAACAACCAGATCGGCCACAACAAGTTTCTGGTCTATGTAAACGCGCAGAAGAAGCCGGCCGCGGTGCTGTTCGGCTCGACCAACTGGACCTCGACCGGGCTGTGCACGCAGACCAACAATACCGTCGTCGTCGACGATGCGGATCTCGCCGCGCGCTATCTCGCGTATTGGAAGAAGCTCGCGGCGGACACCAAGAGCGCCGGGAAGAATCCCAAGGCACTGCAGGCCGCGTCGCTGCGCACGGCAGATGCCACGTCGAGGCATTTCAAGCTCGCCGGCGACGGCGGATGGACGAGCTGGTTCTCGCCGAACACCCCGAAGCTGCGCAGCAGCAACAAGGACAAGGAGAAGCGCCCGCCGGACATGGAAGAAGTCGCGAGTCTCATCGCCGGCGCGAAACATGGCGTGCTTTTCCTCGCTTTCTATCCCGGGTCGCCCAGCATCGCCGACTGGGCAGCGCGGGCGCAGAAACAAGACAAGACGCTGTTCGTGCGCGGCTGCGTGACGCATCCCTCGGCGGCGGAGTCCTTTTACTACGACCTGCACGGCATGACGCCGCCGAAGAAGAAAAAGGGCGTCAAGGCGCCGCCGGGCAAGCAGGACGCTCGCGTCATCGCCGCCAAGGCGCTCGACGCGAAGAGCGCGCCGCCGGGCTGGCTCAGGGAGATACTCAATGCCGGCTTCGCGATCACGCACGACAAGATCCTTGTCGTTGACCCGTTTTCCGACGCGTGCGCGGTCGTAACCGGAAGCCACAATCTCGGCCACAAGGCATCGTTCAATAACGACGAGAACCTCGCCATCGTCCGCGGCAACCGCAAGCTTGCACAGGCGTATGCAACGCACGTGCTCGACGTCTACGATCACTTCGCCTGGCGCTACATGATCGAGACCAAGGGTCAGAAAAAGGCCGACCAGTCACTCAAGCTCGACCCCGAGGCCTGGCAGGGCAAGTATTTCGACGCCCAGGGCAAGATCAAAGTCGCACAACTCAGGTTCTGGCTGTCAGCACTGCCGTAGGCGGCAGGTTCAATGCTGCGGATCCGCCGGCCGGCCGCCATCGCCCGGCGGGCCGGAGATCGATTCGCGCGCGGTGTCGATCGCGTCGACGCGTGCGAGCTCGCGGAACAGGCGCATCCACAGCGCGACGACCACCAAGGTGCCGATGCCGCCAATGACAACCGACGGCACGGTCCCGAACCACGCCGCGGTGACACCGGACTCGAATTCTCCGAGCTGGTTCGACGCCCCGATGAACATCGAATTGACCGCGGATACGCGGCCGCGCATCGCATCCGGCGTGCGCAATTGGACGAGCGATTGCCGCACGACGACGCTGACCATGTCGGCCGCGCCGAGCACGACGAGCGCCGTCAGCGACAGCGCGAACGAGCGCGACAATCCGAACACGATGGTTGCGACGCCGAAGATTGCCACTCCGCCGAACATCATCGGTCCAGCGCGCCGCTGCAACGGGTGGCGCGCCAGCCAGACCGCGGTTCCGAGCGCGCCGACAGCCGGCGCCGAGCGCAGCAATCCCAGTCCCCATGGCCCGGTGTGCAGGATGTCGCGTGCGTACACCGGCAGCAGCGCCGCGGCGCCACCGAGCAGCACCGCGAAAAGGTCGAGCGAGATCGCGCCGAGGAGCGCGCGGTGGCGTCGAATGAAGGCAATGCCGGCGAACAGCGTCGCCAGCGTGGGCGGGTCGCGGTGAGCGGGCTTGCGCTCGATGCGCAGGCTTGCGCTGAGTCCGCTTGCCACCAGAAACAGCGCGGCGCACAGGCCGTAGACAGTTGCCGGTCCAGCGACGTAGAGCAAGCCTCCCAGCGCGGGTCCGACGACGATCGCCGTCTGCCCCGCGGTCGCGTTGGCCGCCACCGCGCGCGACAGCAGCCGCGCCGGAACGAGCGATGGCAGGAGCGTCTGCTGCGTCGGCATCTCGAAGGCCCGCGCCGCGCCAATGACCGCGATCAACGCGAAGATCGCGTGCTCGTTGATACGGCCGCTCGCGCTCAGCACCGCGAGCAACACGGCTGCGCCGCCCTCGATGAGCTGGCAGAAGCCGACGATGCGACGCCGGTCGTACCGGTCCGCGACATGACCGACGACGAGCAACAGCACGACCGAAGGCAGGAACTGGGCGAGCCCGACCAGGCCGAGGTCGAACACGCTGCCTGTCAGCGCGTAAATTTGCCAGCCGACGGCAACCGCCTGCATCTGGTAGGCGAACACCGCCGCGAGTCGCGCGGCCCAGAAGCGCACGAACGACCTGTGGTCGAGCAACGAAGCGGATGCAGGTGCCAAGCTGTGCAAGGTGTACGAAGATGGAAACGAAGGCGGACCCGCGGCGTCGACCCCGCAGTATAATCATTGGTTAGCCGCTGTCGCCCGCGTTCGGTTTCCGTCGCGACGGACGCATGATCCGCGCGGCGAGAGATTTGCCAGGAGACTCGTTTGCCGCCGTTGCTGTCGACGCTGCTCGCGCCCAAATTCATCGTCGTGTACGTGTTCGTCGCGTCGGCGCTGTACGTGCATTTCCGCGGCCGCGTTCGGCACACGTTCGTGCGCCAGCTCAAGGATCACTCGACGATCATGGCGCCTTACAACACCCTCATGTATCTGTTCTCCGCGGTGCCGCCGAAGCCGTTCGTCGACGTGCACAAGCTGCCGGAGCTCGCGAAGCTGCGCGAAAACTGGCAGGTGATGCGCGACGAAGCGCTCGCGTTGATGGGCGAGGGACAGATCCGCGCCGCAACCGGCCACAACGATCTCGGCTTCAATTCATTTTTCAAGGAGGGCTGGAAGCGCTTCTACCTCAAATGGTACGGCGCGCCGCTGCCCTCGGCGCAGGCGTTGTGCCCGAAGACGGTGGCACTGGTCGAGTCGCTGCCGTCGGTCAACGCGGCGATGTTCGCGCTGCTGCCGCCGGGCGGAAAACTCAACCGCCACCGCGATCCGTTCGCCGGATCGCTGCGCTATCACCTGGGCCTGGTCACGCCGAACTCCGACGAGTGCCGGATCTACATCGACGGCGAGGCGTACTCCTGGCGCGACGGACAGGACGTCCTCTTCGACGAGACGTTCATTCACTCCGCCGAGAACAAGACCGACGTCACCCGCATCATTCTGTTCTGCGATGTGGAGCGGCCGCTTAGAACACGTTGGATGGCTGCGTTCAATCGCTGGGTCTCACGCAACATCATTCGCGCCTCGGCTACTCAGAACGTGGAGACGGAGCAGGTCGGCACGTTCAATCGCATCTACGCGCTACTCGGGCACGGCAGCGATTTCCTCACCCGCCTCAAGCGCAAGAACCGGACGGTGTTCCGGGCGGTGAAGTACGCGCTGATTGCGGGAGTGGTGTACTGGATTTTTGTCGCGTAGCGACCCGGCTTGCTAGAGCCGCTGCTCACGCTGGGAAAGACGCGCCGGAACGCCGCGCGCAATTCGTCGGGACCGAGCGGCGCAGGCGTCATCCCGGCCTTGGGACGTTCGTCCATAGGTATGCAAGGCTCAACGCAACGCGATCGTGCGTTTAAGCGCAGCGCCTTGGCAACGTCGCGCCGGACTCGCCGAGATCCCAGAACAGGCCCGCCATCATCTGCAGGCCTTCGCGTGCGACGGGTCCCAGGAGGTGCTCGTCGGGCGCGTGCTGCGAGCACCCGGGATAGGAGTGGGGGATCCAGATTGTCGGCAACCCCAGCACGTCCATGAACGCATCGTTCGGCAGCGTCCCTCCGAGATTGGGCAGCAACGCGACCTTCTTGCCGCTCGTGCGTTCGAGTGAGGCGATCACCCACCGCACCCATGGGTCGTCGGGCGAAAGCCGCGTCGCGGCGCTGCTCTGCTCGACTTCGACTTCGATCATCGACAAGGCGCGTTCGTCGAAATGCTTGCGCAGGTGGTCGCCTACATGCGTCCAGTCGGTGCCCACGACGAAGCGCAGCTGGCAATGCGCGACCGCCGACGGCGGGATCGCATTGACGGGGTGCTCCGGGTTGCCCGCTTTGAGCGCTAGCACTTCGAGGGTGTTCCACGCGAACACGCGTTCTGCGGGCGTAAGCCCGGGCTCGCCCCAGCTTTCGTCGATCGCCGGATCGTGAGGATCGCCGCCGATGGAAATATCGGTGAGCGCTTGCCGGACTGCATCGGGGATGGGCGGAGGGCGCAGACCCGCTACGAGCACGACGCCGTCCTTGCTCACGAGGGTCGCGATCGCGTGTGCCAGAATGATTGCCGGATTGGCGAGCAGTCCGCCCCAGTTGCCGGAGTGATGGCCGCCTTCGCGCAAACGCAACGCGAGCTTGAAATTGATAGAGCCCCGCGAGCCCAGGAATACGGTCGGCCGTTCGGCGTTGACGCGCGGCCCGTCCGATGAGATCAGAACGTCGGCGGCGAGCTCGTCGCGCATTGCAGCGCAGATCGCGTGCAATCCCGGAGAGCCCACTTCCTCACCGGTTTCGAAGAGTAGCGTGACGTTGAATCCGAGCCTGCCGCCGCGAACCGCGAGCGCGCTCGCGAGCGCACCGAGATTGATCGTGTGCTGACCCTTGTTGTCGGCCGTGCCGCGGCCGTACCAGCGGTCGCCCTCGATGCTGATCGACCAGGGATCGCGCGGCTTGCGCCATTGTGCGTCGTAGCCGCGGACGACATCGCCGTGGCCGTACATGAGAACAGTCGGCAGATCGGCGGCTTCGCGGCGTCGCGCCAGCAGAAACGGTCCGCATCCGGCCGCAGGATTGTCGATCACGCTCCCCGTGAAGCCCAGGCGCTCGGCGGACGGCAGCAGCTCGTCGGAGAGATAGCTGCGAAGCTGTGCGCCGCGCTCCGGTTCCTGGCTCTCGGTCCGGTAGGCGACACGACGCCCGAGGTCCGCGCGAAACGCGCCGGAGTCGAAATAGTCCGCCGCCTGCGCGAGCGCTTGCGAACGAGTCAACGCTCGCCTCGTCGTATCGTGCTCAATGGAATCTGGAATCGTATCGTGTCGCGCGCATAGACTATACTGAAGCTCGTACCTGCGTCATTCCGTGCGGGAGTTACAGGCAAGGAGGCCCGATGGCGACCGCCAGACGCCTGACGTCCGCGCTGCTCGCGTTCGCGGCTGCCGCGGCAACGATCACCTGCGCCGTAGCGGCGCCGAGCTATTTCGAAGTGTCGCGCGGATCCCATCCGCACGACGTCGCGGCGGTGCCGGGACCGGGCGCGCCGGTGTATTACACCGCGCAGAGGACAGGCAAGCTCGGCATTCTGGACCCGAAGAGCGGCAAGTACGAGGAAATCGCGCTCGGAGCGCGGTCCGCGCCGCATGGCGTGATCGTGGGTCCCGACGGCGCGCCGTGGATCACCGATGGCGGACAGAATGCGATCGTGCGCGTCGATCCGAAAACGCGCGAAGTCAAGGTATGGGCGCTGCCTGCGGACACCGGCTACGCCAACCTCAACACGCTGACCTTCGACAAGAAGGGACGCGTCTGGTTTACCGGGCAGGGTGGCTATTACGGCCGCCTCGATCCCGCGAGCTCCGACATGAAAGTGTGGAACGCGCCGCGCGGCAGCGGACCCTACGGCATTGCTACAACGCCTTCGGGCGAGGTCTATTACGCGTCGCTGGCGGGCAATCACATTGCGCACATCGACGTCGAAACGGGCGCGGCGACGGTGATCGAGCCGCCGACCAAGGCGCAGGGCGCGCGCCGCGTGTGGTCCGATTCGCGCGGTCGCATCTGGGTCAGCTACTGGAATACGGGACAGGTCGGCATGTACGATCCGGCCGGCAAATCCTGGCGCGAGTGGAAACTGCCGGGCAATGCCCATGCATACTCGGTGTGGGTCGACGATCAGGACAAGGTCTGGCTCACCGACTGGTCGACCAATGCTATCGTCAAGTTCGATCCGTTGACTGAGAAGTTCGAAAGCTTTCCGTCCGATCGCCGCAGCGCGGACGTGCGGCAGATGCTCGGCCGCGCGGGCGAAGCCTGGGGCGCGGAGTCCGGGAACGACCGGCTGGTGATGGTGCCGGCGAAGTAGCGCTGCGTCCCAATGGAGCGCTGAACCGCCCGATCGGCGTGCGCATCGCCGTTACGGCGCTGCCGACTGCGGGTGCCGTCAGACATCGCGCAGCACCGCGCGAATCGCCTCGAGCAGCAATCAGCCTCGCACTGCGCCTTGATCTGATCGCGTGACCCGGGCTGCCAGGTGCAGCTTCTCGGCGGCGCGCGCGCGTCTGGCCGATTTTCGCGATCGCCATAAGGCGCGCAGCTGGCCCCGCTCCCCGAAGTCGGCTATCCATCTTTTTTGGTGCATTGCACACCCCGCGCCAATGCCATAGGCAATGGCGATCCTTTTCATCGCAACATGCGATTGGACCATCATGGGGAGCCTCATCTATCGTTCGAGCTTGGCCTCAAAAAAAGTCGTCTCTTGAAATCGTTACCCAGGGAAGCTCAATGAGATCGCTCACTACAGATACCCCACGGCATCACAGGTTGTGGGATCGCTTCCCACCGTGAAGCGAACGCTCGATAAGGCTCATGACCGCTCGGAATTGTTGCAATGCACACCAAGCGTTGCCAACGATGAGGTGCCCGATTCTCGCTACTGGACGACCTATGACCGTTACATGATCGAACGACAGGCGCGCGCGATCCGGCGCGAATTCGTCTACGCGCTGATCACGAATGCATGGCGCCGCTTGCGCGAGCGATTGATCGCGTCCTCACCAGTCAGAGCTAACGGTCCTCATCGCTAGGAGCCTGTCGGGGCAAGCCCGACAGGCTCCTAGGAACGCTTCAGCTCGCGCGCGAAAAAGCCGCGGGCTTGATCGAGCGCGATCGATGGATGCTCGCGCTGCGCAAGCATGAGCCGCTCCGCTGGTCCGGCCACGAATCAGTGCGCGTTCGCCCCCTCGCTCATTTCGCTCGAATGCATGGCAAGCTTCTTGCTGAATCTGTCATCGCAACCGGTCTCGACTGGGTTGCGATCGACTCGAGAGAGACGCAAGTGTTAGCACCAATGCGGAGGATTGGAACATGCCCGCCAACCAGGGATCAGCGAGTACGGCTTCATCGACAAAATGCGCTCATGCGTCCTGCAAGTGCATGGTCAAGGCAGGGCAGCGTTATTGCGGCGACTATTGCGAAAGTACCGCCAAGGCGAACAAGCCAGCGGTCAGCAAATGTGGTTGCGGCCATCCTCCTTGTGCCGGCGGCCGCTAGCTTGGCGCGCGGGCGCATGCTTCACCGGCAATAATTTCCGAAGCGTGTAAGCGTTACCTGCGCTGCGGACGTAGCACTTGGGCGCTCGATGCAGCGAGGCGCCGATGGAAGCGGATAGATACCGACACCGAAGGAAGGAGCGATACCATGCCAGACAGGAAAACGATGGAACGAGCCGCCGAGGATAAGCGTGAAGGCAAGGCGCCAACGACGCAGGCGGGAGAATTCGTGCGCGAGGAGATGCATCACATCCGCGAGGGCAAGCACGGCGCGCAGTCGACCAAACAGGCGATCGCGATCGGCCTTTCCAAGGCGAGGCGCGCAGGGGTGAAACTGCCGCCGCCGAAAGAAGGCACTGTCCCCGAGAAGACGCGGAAGAGCGCCAAGCGCGCACTGGCAGCCGGCGCCCACGGCCCGAAGCCAGCGTCCCCGCGCCGCTCGCGCGCGATTACGGCGGCGCTCAAGCGCGAAGGGCACACGGCCGCTTCGAAGAGCTCGCTCGCGCGGCAGGCCAAGTCTGCCGCGCGGAAACGGACTGCCGGTGCGCGGTCCGCGGCCGCGCGCAAAGCAGCCAAGACCAAGGATTCCTCGCTCCGCAGCGCTGCGGCACGCAAGGCCGCACGGACGCGCGCACGTTCGACCGGTTGAACGTCGCGCAGCTAGGGATTCTCTGACGCCGGGGCCGGACGCGCCGCCCCAACGGGCGCCGGCATTTCACGCCCGCATTACGGTTGCGCGCCTGCCTCGCTATCGCGGGCGCAATCGGTCCCCGGCCACGGGCGCAAGCCCGATGGCGCCGCTGACGCCGGAGGTCGATGCGGCAGCCTTCGGTCCTCCCCCGCGTCAACCCTCGTATTTGAACGATAGCTGGACGCGCGCCCTGTATGCGACGACCTTGCCGCCCTCGACCTTCATGTCGAGCTTCGAGACCTCAGCGATGCGCAGATCGCGCAGCGATTTGCTCGCCGTGGATACCGCGGTCTTGGCCGCATCTTCCCAGGACGTCGCGCTGGTGCCGATCACATCGATGACGCGGTACACGCCGTCGCCGGCGGAGGTTTTCTTTGCCATGGTGCTGTCTCCTTTCGAGAGTCCGCTACCGCGGGTTCGAGCCGGCGTACCCCGGGGCTTTACCATCGCGCGCGAGGCGCGGCCGGCGCATGGATCAAAAGTTTACCGCGGCATCGACCGGATCGACACCGGCCCTGCCGCGAGTGGAATGCGCGTTCCGGTATCGACGAGCCTGTCGTTGCGGATCGTGTAGACGGCGAGCGCGCGCTCGACGTCCATCTGCAGCAGGATCTGCTTGCCGTCCTTGCTGAATACGATCCCTTGCGCCGCTTCGCCCCCGGGCACCTCGTTGACCTTGCTTGCCCAACCGTTCTTGATCCTGTACAGCCCGACCTTGCCGCGCTTGTTGCGCCCGGGGTCATCGGCCAGCAGGTTCGACCCGGCCATCGATGACACCACGATCCAGCGGCCATCGGGCGAGATCGCGACGCCCTCGGGCGAGGAAGGCACGGAGATCTGCTGCACGGCGCGGAACGGCCGTTTCGAGACGTCGACGAGGGTGACGACGTCGGCATCGTCGACGATCCGCCCGCCGACGCCGGTGTTCCCGATCACCGCCCACTTGCCGTCGCTCGAAACGTCGACAGCGTAAGGGTTGACGCCGGTCGCGAGTTTTTCCTTGGTCAGCTTTACTGTCGCGCCGTCGACCGAGAGCACCGCCGCTCCGTTCTCGTCGCGCAGCGAGACGATCGCGGCCTTGCCGTCATGAGTGAACGAGATACCCGACAGGCGCTTTTCGCCGACTTTTACCTGGTCGGTGAGCTTCACTTCCTTGCCCGCGATCGTGAGCACCTTGACCGTGCCATCGTGCGCGGCGGCGAGCAGCAGCGTGCCGTCGCGATTGATCGTCAAACCGTTCGGGTGGCCGCCGACGTCGACCTTGCCGAGCAGCGCCGGCGGTGATGCCTCGATGTCGACGATCTGCAGGAAATTGTCGAACAGCTCCTTCTTGGCCTCGTAATCGTAGCGCGTCGGCGCGGCGACAATAGCGAGCTTGCCATCGGGCGTCACGGCGACCGCCTGCGGCGGGCCCTGCACCGTGTGCCCGAGGCCTTCGAGCGTGCCCTTGATCACCGGCGGCGAGACCGAGGCATCGATCACGACCAGGCTGTCGGGAGGAGCCGGCTGCGGGAACGTAGCCTTGCCTTCGACGCGCACGAATTTCCCATCCTGCGCGGACACGATGATGTCGGCCGCCGGCGAGGAAGCAGCGACTAATGCGCTCGCGACGAACAGGCCGATGCCGAAGTGCCACGATTTGCGCTGCATCGACTCCTCCCGCCGTTGTTCTTTGATGTCGCGACCTGCGCAGGACCCGGGCGCGGCGGCGCCTCAGCATCGCCGCGCCAGAGCATGATACCAATTTGCGGCAGCACCGCAACGAAGAGCCGGGGCGAGTGCGAAGTCCTCAGAACCCCCACGGCACCACGGCGGCGCCAAACAGGACGCGATGCAGCGCCATCACCGCGAGCGCCGCGACGATCCCGGCAGCGATTGCGATCGCGTCGTGCCGTGCGCTGGGTGCGAAGAGTTTGGTTGCATGGCGCTGCACTACGGAGGCGAAGTCGACGAGCGCGTAGCCGAGAATGCTCGCGAAGACGACCGTGCCCCTCGTGTCGCCGCTGGCAAGCAGGTGCACCGCCGCCCAGATCGCGACGCCGATCAGCAGGGGGTGCTTGAGCAGCCGTCGGATGTGGCCGCGAAGATTTGCCGCCGTGAGCAGCACGAATGACAGCGTGATCGCATATGGCGCGAGCGCCATCGCGAAAGGTGACGGCTGGAACAGGCGCGCGCCCGGCGCCGCTGCCGCGTAGCCGCCGATGATGAGCGCCAATCCCGCCAGCGCTACCAGCGAAAACGCGCCCTTGTAGCGCTGCTCGCCCCAGTGCTGCACCAGCGCAAAACGCAAGTCCGGCAGCGTCGGCACTAGATGGATACCGAGGAAAAGGATCAGGCCGGTGACGAGCATCAGCATGTTAGAGGCTCTCAGACCCTCCAGCCTCCGTCTCCGCGACGGAACTCGCGTCGGCGAATATACTCTACCCACGGTTCGGCTGCGGCGTGAGCCGTCAGGATCAGCCCCAGCCGGCGACTAAGGTCCAAGCGATCCTGATTCCCTCGCGATTCCACAGGAGAAAAGACCATGTCTCGCTCTTTGCACCGAAGCTTCGCCGCGGCCTTTGCCGCCACGCTGGCGATTGCGATTCAGCCTGACGTTGCCTTCGCCGCGTCGCCCCTGCCCGCGCCCGCCGTGGACATGCCTGCCGCGTCGGTCCAGGGCCCTCAGACCGCGGTTTTCGCGGGCGGCTGTTTCTGGGGCGTCGAAGCCGTGTTCCGCCACGTCAGGGGAGTGAGCAAGGCCGTTTCGGGGTACGCTGGCGGAAGTTTCAAGACGGCGGACTACGAGCGCGTGAGCACGGGCAGCACCGGGCACGCCGAGTCGGTGGAGGTGACGTACGATCCGGCGCAGGTCTCGTACGGCGAGCTCTTGCGCATCTTCTTTTCGGTCGCGCACGATCCGACCCAGCTCAACCGGCAGGGACCGGACTACGGTACGCAATACCGGTCGGCGATCTTTTACATCAATGACGAGCAGAAACGCGTCGCGCAGGCCTACATCGAGCAGCTCGGTCAGGCCAAGGCGTACAAGAGTCCGATCGTGACGCAGGTCGTCGCCCTGCCCGCGTTCTATGCCGCCGAGGCGTATCACCAGAACTACCTCGCGCTAAATCCCACCCAGCCGTACATCGTGATGCACGACCTGCCGAAGCTGGCGCAATTGAAGCAGCAGTTCCCCGACCGCTACGTCGCGAAGTAAGTCATGAGGCGAAGGAGGCGACATGCGATTGACACCTGAGCAGGTCGAGCGCTTTGAGCGCGACGGATACCTTTTCTTCCCGAGCCTTTTCTCGACCGCCGAGATGCAAGTGCTGAGCGACGAGGTGCCGCGCCTTTTCGCCCAGCGCCGCCCCGAAAACGTGCGCGAGAAGGATCGCGAAGCGGTGCGCACCAATTTCGCCGCACATCTGTACAGCCGCCCGTTCGCCAGGCTGGCGCGCCACCCGCGCATGGTCGAGCCGATCATGCAGCTCTTCGGCGAGACGGTGTACATGCACCAGTTCAAGATCAACGGCAAGATGGCCTTCGACGGCGACGTCTGGCAATGGCATCAGGACTACGGCACGTGGAAGCGCGACGATGACATGCCCGAGCCGCGGGCGATGAACGTGGCGATCTTCCTGGACGAAGTGAACGAGTTCAACGGCCCGCTGATGTTCATTCCGGGGAGCCACACCCAAGGCGTAGTCGATGCGCAGCACGACGTGGCGACGACGAGCTATCCGCTGTGGACGATTCCCAACGACACCATCGCGAGATTGGTCGCGAGCGGCGGCATCGTTGCGCCGAAGGGCCCGCCGGGATCGATGATCCTGTTTCACTCCTGCCTCGTCCACGCGTCGACATCGAACCTTTCGCCGTGGAACCGCGTGAGCGTTTACTTGAGTCTGTGCGCGGTGTCGAACCACATCCGCCGCTTCAAGCGCCCCGAGTACATCGCGCACCGCGACTTCGCGCCGCTCGAATGCCTGCCCGACGATTGCCTGCTCACCGATTACGCCGTGCCGCTGCCGTGGCGGGACGGGACGCCCGCCGCGGCATTGCAACCCACGCTGGCCGCATGAGAGCGGGGCGGGAATGAACCTGTACGCGAAACTCTCCGAGCGCGCGGCACAGGGCAAACCGCTTCGCGTTGGCCTGATCGGCGCCGGCAAGTTCGGCACGATGTATCTCGCGCAGGTGCCGAAGACGCCGGGGGTGCATCTCGTCGGCATCGCGGATCTCGCCCCGGCCGGCGCCCGGACCAGTCTCGAGCGCGTCGGCTGGAAACCCGAGCGATACGGCGCGGCGTCGCTCGATGCGGCGCTGGCGCAAGGAACGACGCACCTGTCCGACGACTGGGAAGCGTTGGTGCGGCATCCGCAGGTCGAGATCATCGTTGAATGCACGGGCAATCCCATCGCCGCCGTGGAGCATTGCCTCGCCGCATTTGGCCACGGCAAGCACGTGGTCAATGTGACCGTCGAGGCCGACGCGCTTTGCGGGCCTTTACTGGCGCGCCGGGCGGCTGCCGCGGGCGTCGTTTATAGCCTGGCCTATGGCGATCAGCCCGCGCTCATCTGCGACTTGGTCGACTGGGCGCGCGCAGCCGGCTTTTCGGTCGTTGCCGCGGGCCGCGGCCACAAGTGGCTGCCGCATTTCGCGCAATCGACGCCGGAGACCGTGTGGGGATACTACGGACTGAGCGTCGAGGACGCGCGGATCGGTGGTCTCAATCCCAAGATGTTCAATTCGTTCCTCGATGGCTCCAAACCCGCGATCGAGTGCACGGCCGTGTGCAACGCGACCGGACTCTCCGCACCTCCCGACGGCCTCACCTATCCGCCGGCATCGATCGACGACATTCCGTCGGTCTGCCGTCCGCTCGCCGAGGGCGGCGCTCTGCACCAGAAAGGCCAGGTAGAGGTGGTCTCGTCGCTCACGCGAGACGGGCGCGCGCTTCCCTATGACATTCGCTTCGGCGTGTTCGTCGTGTTCGAGGGCGAAACCGAGTACATCCGGAACTGTTTCAAGGAGTACATGGTGCACACCGACCCGAGCGGACGCTACGCGTGCTTGTACAAGCGCTGGCACCTGATCGGCTTGGAAGTCGGAATCTCGGTCGCTGCCGTCGGGTTGCGCCGCGAGTCGACGGGCGCGGCCGTGTGTTTCAATGCCGACGTCGTTGCCACGGCCAAACGCGATCTCCAGCCCGGCGAAATCCTGGACGGCGAGGGCGGCTATACGGT
>DASXQW010000084.1:0-4624 GCA_036506975.1 Casimicrobiaceae bacterium
TGTTGGACTAAATCCGCCTGCGGCGGATAGATAAAGCCCGCTCGTGCTCTTCTCGAGTCATCACAATCTCCGCTGACGGACGATCCCTCTCCAAGGAGGCTGGACCCCTCCCTGGAAAGGAGATCGTCATGACCCCACTACGCCAACGGATGCTGGAGGATATGCAACTGCGGGGGTTCTCCGCAAGGACGCAAGGCTGCTATGTCGCAGCCGTGCGCCAGCTCGCCGAGCACTATCATCGGAGCCCGGACCAGCTCACCGAGGAGGACCTGCGCCAGTACTTCCTCTTCCTCACCAATGAAAAGAAAGTGGCGCGCGCGACGGCGACGATCGCGTTGTGCGGGATTCGGTTCTTCTTCGAGCAGACGCTGCGCCAGGAGTGGACGACACTCCGATTCGTGCGTCCCGCGCGCGAGCACAAGCTGCCCGTGGTGTTGAGTCGTGACGAGGTGCGCCGCGTGCTCGCGGCGGTGCGGATTCCGGTCTACCGCGTGTGTCTGACGACAATCTATGCCTGCGGGCTCCGGTTGCTCGAGGGGGCGCGCCTGCAGGTCGCCGATGTCGACAGTGCGCGGATGGTGGTGCACGTCCACGGCAAAGGCAAACAGGACCGCTACGTCCCGCTGCCCGCTCCGATCCTCCCGCGGCTGCGCGCGTATTGGCGGACGCATCGTTCGCGCGAGTGGCTGTTTCCCGCACCGACCCGTCGCGGTCTGGCGCACAGCCTGGCGCACGACGGCGGCCCGGTCACGCGCAGTAGTCTCCAGAGTGCCTTCCGCCGCGCCGTCCTCCGGAGTGGCCTCGCCAAGCGCGCGCATGTGCACACGCTGAGGCATTCGTACGCGACGCACCTCCTGGAAGCTGGCGTCAATCTGCGGATCATCCAAGACGCCCTGGGCCATCGCAGCGCGCGGACGACCCAGATCTACACCCATCTCACGAGCGAAATCCGAGCGGCGCTTACCGATCCGTTGAATCAGCTGATGCAAGACCTCTGAGCGCTCTCAGAGGGCGTCATGCTGGAGGTGGCGGAGATCATCCGCCTCCACGGGGCGGCGTATCTCGCGCGCTTCGCCGATCGCATCTTGCCCAGTCATCGTCGGGCCCTGCGCGATCTCGAAGTCTGTCGGACGCCGGCCTTGGGAGGCCACGTCCATCAGTGCGATCACTGCGGCACGCAGGTGTACGCGTATCACTCGTGCCGAAATCGTCACTGTCCGAAGTGTCACCGCGATCAGACCGAACGCTGGCTGACGGCGCAGCGCACCCGCCTGCTGCCTTGCGCCTACTACTTACTCACCTTCACCCTGCCCGACCAGTTACGGCCCCTCGCACGATCCCATCAGAAAACGGTGTACGGGCTGCTGATGAAGAGTGCCGCGACCGCCCTCCTGACGCTCGCACGTGATATCCAGTATGTGGGGGGCCGGCTCGGTTGTCTCGCGGTGTTACATACGTGGACGCGCGACCTCCGGTACCATCCCCACGTCCATCTGCTGGTGACGGCGGGAGGACTCTCCGCGAAGGGCACCGCGTGGATTGCCCCGAAGTACGGGAGCTATCTCGTCCCGGTCCACGCGTTGTCGCAGATCTTCCGAGCCAAGATCTGTGCGGCCCTCAATCATGCTCACTTACTCGACCAGGTGCCCCCAGCTATTTGGTCGACTCCGTGGGTCGTGCACTGCCAGCACGCGGGACGCGGCCAGAAGGTTCTCGACTACCTGGGCCGCTACATCTTCCGCGTCGCCATCGCCAACAGCGCGTTGGAACGAATCGAGGACGGGCAGGTCACCTTTCGCTATCGGGACAATCGGACCCAGCACCCTCGCCGGGTCACCCTCTCCGGCGTCGACTTTCTCCACCGCTTCCTCCAGCACGTCCTGCCACGCGGCTGTATGAAGGTGCGCTACTACGGGATCTGGAGTCCGACCTGTCGTCGCCAACTCGATCAGGCGCGAGCACTCCTGACAGTCCCGCGATCGGCTCCCACCGAATCGGCGCCCATCACACCGCCGCCGCCACCAGCCGCGGATCCGGCACCGATGCGATGTCCACAGTGTCGGACCGGAACCTTGATCCGCATCGGTGTCATCGCTCCACAACGGATGCGCGCGCCATGACGGTATCTTCCGCCAACGTCCCTCGCTCGTTTCCGCGCCCGTTCACGGCGTCGTTCCGCCGCAGTCCGCCTCGCGCCCGCTTATTTCTCTCTCTCGTGCGTCCCGATCCCAGACGGGCGTTCACTCGAGCAGCGCCCATCATCCTCCGCACGTCCTGGCTCCCGCACAACGCTCGCCGCGACTCCTCACCACACGCCCACGCTCGTTGAAACTCCAATAGCAATCGCGGTGCCCCCGGATTTAGTCCAACCCAGGATTTTGTCGCGGCTCGCGCGCGACAAGAATCCTTAACTCGTTAGGCGTCGTGCTGCTCGTCTCAAATTCTCAGTGCAGCACTTGGCCAGACCACCGGTCTCGATGAGCCCAAAACGGGCAGTGCGGGCAGCTCTGACCATCCGGATAGTCGGTCCCTTCTTCATGCGGACAACCGATAATCCGGTCAGCCATGACGACCGACTTCACTCCCTGCGACTCGATGAAGTTGAGGATCTCCAACCCGATGGCCGGGTCTGTGCGCACATCGGACTCGGTGGAAACCCACCGTTCCAAGGCTGACGGCTCGGCCCCTTCCGCCCCGATGATGCCCACCGCGACCTTGGTGGCGCGCCGATCGTCAGGACCGTAGAACGCCACGGTCGCGACTGGATAACCTCGAAAACCGCGCCGTGCCTTCTTCTTGAGGGGCGATTGACGCTTGAACTTCATGGCGAGAGGCGGCTCACGCCTCGGCGTGGCCGTATTGTGCAGGCGATCGACCGTGTTTTTCAACAATCTCGGGATACCGGCGACCGGAAATCACTGGTCCGATCTGTTCGACCGTGACTTCGTGCCACCACGAGTCGCCGAAGTCGAACAGGTACTCGAATTGTTGACCGACCTGGAGGCCGAGAATGTCCAGCCGCGTTCGCGCGGCGTTGAACCGCCGCTCGGTCCCGAATGGATCCTGCGCTTCGACCATCAACGGCGCCGCGTACTCCCTCGGGATCGGCCCCGCTGGCGATCGTCGCCGAGGCGCTTTCGGGAAATAGAAGGAATACAAATGAGAATCGAATCGATCGAATGCCCCGAAGATCGCCTCGTGAAGGTCGTCAAGCGTCTGGTCGCCACGCATAACAATCAGACGCCAAATACGCTTCGCGCCCCTCAGGTTGACTTTGAACCGGTACTCGTTGTCTGAATGCGTTCGTCGAGCCATGCTCGTTGATGTTGTAGTGCGGCTAACGCCTGCGAATGAGCTGCGCGCCGTCCGATTCTCAGCGGCCGTTCAGCTCGCCCGATGCTGGCTCGCCCCAGGTGCGAGCTCGGTTAGCAAGATCGTCCTGCACCTGGGGCCAGTCGTGCAGCGTTGCGGGATCGAAGTCCGCCCCGTTTGGCCAGACGAGCGTGCCGGCCTCAGCGTCGAGCGTTACGGCGTTAAACGTCGCCAGATCCTGCAATGGCCCGAACAGCACTCCATGCAGGACGGGCTTGAAGTCAATGCGTTGCTCGGTGCCGTCGGTGAACGCCACGGAGAGCGTATGGGGGCCGACGATGCTGAACCGCGTTACACGATGGATTGGATGGATCATGATTTACCTGAGTGGTTCGATCTTGACGGGCGGCTGGCCGGATTGCAACAGATCCCAGTCATGCTGCAATTCCGCCCGGTGGATCTCCGCCCATGCCTCGACGAGCCGCTCTTGCGCCTTCGGCAGGCTTCCGCCCAGGCACTCAATCGTGTCCACCGCGAACACAGCCGCCTGGTCTTGGTAGTACGCGTGGAAATGCGCTCGGTGGTGCTGCGCGCCGGCTTCGACGAACATCCGGATAACGATCCCGAAGAACCGCGAAAGTTCCGGCACGCATGTACCTTACATCGTCCGCGCTGCTGTTGTCGGGCTAACGATTCGCGATGAGCCGCGGCGCGCACCGGCAGCGCCAGCGCCGTCGGCTCCGTCGCGGTGTTAGCCAGCCATATTGCGTGCTTCCGAGCGATCACTCCCTCCCGACGACTCGGCCGACACTACTGCAGGTACACTGCACCCACGTCGAACCCCTCCTCAGGAGTCCCCTGGAATGTGCCGTTCGGAAAGAAGGTGGGTTCGTAACGCTCATGACTGTACGTGTAGAACGCCAAGCTCCACGCCTCTTCGTTGCCGAAGAACCTAAGCCGACACAAGTGGAGAGGCCCGGTCGTTTCATCGACCCAAGCGTCGATGTAGCACAGCGCGCCGCGAAAGCGAATGTCGAGCTTACGAAACTTGCCCGCGTAGCGCGCCTCCGCATGCGAGCGGATTCGCTCCTCGGTGCGCAGGCGAACCGCTGGAGGAATCGGTCGACCGCCTGAATGCGGACTGTACACCCAAGCGCGCATCGATTGCCTAAGGGCATGAGGAAAAATAAATTGGACATTATGTCGATAGTGACTCGATCGTGTAGTTCCAGTCCGGATGAAGTGTGTGCCGATGGAGTTGGACGTCGCGCATGGTCTGCTCTTTAACTTTGAGGCCCTTGGGATATGTCCG
>DASXQW010000085.1:0-29022 GCA_036506975.1 Casimicrobiaceae bacterium
CGCGCGCCATGTGAGCGTGCCGGTGCGCGAGAGCCTCGCCGCGCTCGCCGCGTTCCGCGGCGTGAAGCGGCGGATGGAATTGCGCGGTACGGTCGGCGGCATTGCGGTATACGACGATTTTGCGCATCACCCGACCGCGATCGCGGCGACGTTGGAAGGCCTGCGCCGGGAAGTGGGCAAGGCGCGGATCCTCGCCGTGCTCGAGCCGCGCTCGAGCACGATGAAGCGAGGCACGATGAAGGACGCGCTCGCGGGAAGCCTTGAGCGCGCCGATGTCGTGTTCTGTTATGCGGCGAACTTGAGCTGGGACGCCGCGGCGTGGTTGCAACCGCTCGGCGACCGTGTGCATACGAGCTGTGACCTCACGGCGCTCACCGACGCGATCGTTGCCGCCGCGCGGCCCGGCGACCACATCGTGATCATGAGCAATGGGGCGTTCGGCGGCATCCACGACAAGCTGCTCGCGCAGCTCGCGAACGCGGCTCCGAATATCCCGTCGAGGGAAACGGGTTAGTGTCCTGTTCCGCAAATTCGCTTGATAGTTCGCGGCGAAATCGGCCGCCATGCTTTGTTGCTCGGCCTCACCGTAGCACAGGCTACGGTTGCGGCCTCGCGCCTCGCCTGACGACCGATTTCACTCGCTCCTTTATCGTCGGAACTTACGGAACAGGACACTAGCGCGGGGTTGCAGACATTGCGGATCGTCTATTTGCACGGCTTCAACAGCGGGCCCAACTCGATCAAGGGACGGCAGCTTGGCCATGCCATTGCCGCGTTGCCGGAAGCCGCGCGGCCGGAATACTATCTGCCGCAACTTTCGCATCGGCCGGCGGAGGCCATGCGAACGGTGTGCCGCTGGGCCGATGCCGGAGATCACGATAATCTGACCCTCGTCGGCAGCTCGCTTGGCGGCTTTTATGCGACGTATCTCGCGGAGACGTATGGCGCGAAGGCCGTGCTGATCAACCCCGCGGTTCATCCCGATCGCGATCTCGCGCCTTATCTCGGAGCGCAGCGCAACCCTTATACCGGCGAGGCGTACGAGCTCACGGCCGAGCACTTTGCCGAGCTCTCGGCGTTCAAGGTGGCGCGCATCGCGCGGCCGCGGCGTTATCTGCTGCTCGCGCAGACCGGGGACGAGGTGCTCGATTACCGAGTCGCCGTCGCGTTCTACGCCGGCGCGTGGCAGTTGGTACAGGGAGGCGGCGATCACGCGTTCCAGGACTTCGCGGCGCAGATTCCAGTGATTCTGCGCTTCGCCGGTGTCGATCCGGCCGCGGTGGAACAGCGACACACCCTGGGTTTTTGTAGCCCGGGCTAAGTCCTTCGATGAGCTCGGGACAGGCTTAGCGATACCCGGGACTCGCGTCGGTTCGAAGCGCAGCCCCTGTTTCTCGACCACGGCCGCGTGGTCGAAGAAGGCACGGCGCAGCAGATCCTGGCCGAACCCAGGCACGAGCGCACGCGCGACTTTCTGCAGCGCGTGTTGAAGCCGGTGTGATGCGCGGAATCGTCGTGACAGTGTGCGAATAAATTCGCACCTACGAAGAACGCGGTGTTCTTAGGGCCGAATTCATTCGGCCGCGGCGAAGAACGCGGTGTTCGTAGGGCCGAATTCATTCGGCCGCGGCGCAGGCTGTCACGCTACTGATGCGAATCGCTTCGCACCTCGACGTGATTTTTGTAGACCACCGAATTAAATTTTGGCCTCATGATCGGATGACGATTAGGTGGTGATTTGTGCACTGCAGCGGGCGTCACCCATCGGCAGAGAGTAGAATTCACCCTATGTCCTGGCGAAGTTATCTCTCGCTTCATTCCTGACTCGTCCGCCCCGGCGTCGAGTCGGGGTCGCGCACTGCCGCCGTTTCGCAATCCGCGAAAGTACCTGGGGATAGCGCGCGCTCAAGAAAGAGCTGCTGCCCGAAGCGTTTTGAACGACCGGGCCATCTTCGAGTCGAAGGAGACTACCATGAAGCCGCAAGTCCGATCTGCTCGCAATGGCGCCCTGATCGCCGGTCCCGTCGGCTTGGGTGCGCCGGGCTCGTCGCTGATCGAAACCGAGCGCCGCCACGGCGCGCGCAACTACGATCCGCTCCCCGTTGTCATGACGCACGGCGAAGGCGTCTGGCTGTGGGACGAGCACGGCCGCCGCTATCTCGATATGTTATCGGCGTATTCCGCGGTGAGTCATGGACATGCTCATCCGCGCATCGTGCAGGCGCTGATCGCGCAGGCGCAGCGGCTCGCGGTGACGTCGCGCGCGGTGCACACCGACAAGCTGCCGCTGTTTTTGAAACGACTGACCGAGCTGACGGGACTCGACCGCGCGCTCCCCGTCAATACCGGCGTCGAAGCGGTCGAAACGGCGCTCAAAGCGGCGCGCAAGTGGGGCTATCGCGTCAAGGGCATCCCCGAGGGTAAGGCCGAGGTCATCGCCTGCGAGAACAACTTTCACGGCCGCTCGATCACTATTGTCGGCTTCTCGTCGGATCCACAATATGGCGACGGCTTCGGACCGTTCGCGCCCGGATTCAAGCTGATTCCGTTCGGCGACGCCGCTGCGCTCGCGGCCGCGGTCACGCCGCATACCGCGGCGTTCCTGGTCGAGCCGATCCAGGGGGAGGGCGGCATCGTCGTTCCTCCCGCGGGCTATCTCAGCGAGTGCGCGCGCATCTGCCGCGAGCGCCGCGTGCTCCTCCTCGCCGACGAAATCCAGACCGGCATGGGCCGCACCGGCAAGTTTCTGGCGTGCGAGCACGAAGGCGTCGTGCCGGATGGAGTCGCACTCGGCAAGGCGCTTGGCGGCGGAATGCTGCCGGTGTCGGCGTTCGTCGCAACCAACGAGGTGATGCAGGTCTTTCGTCCCGGCGATCACGGCAGCACGTTCGGCGGCAATCCGCTGGCCGCGACGGTGGCGCTGGAGGCGCTCGCCGTGCTCTACGACGACCGGCTGATCGAACGCTCTGCGGAGCTTGGCGCTTACCTGCTCGCGCAATTGCAGACGATCAAGAGTCCGCTGATCCGCGACATTCGCGGGCGTGGGCTGTTCGTCGGCCTCGAAGTCGACGCCCGGCGCACCGACGCGCGCGCCATCGTCGATCGGCTGCTTGCGCGAGGCGTGTTGTCGAAGGATACGCACGGCACCGTGGTGCGCTTCGCGCCACCGCTCACGATCACGCGCGAGGAAATCGATTGGGCGGTCGAGCGGGTGCGCGCGGTTTTCACCGAGCTCGGCAAGGGTATGCGGCGGGCGGCGTAGGGTTCGTCAAGACGGCATCGGCTGGAATCCGTGCGTGCCGAGCCCTTCGACGGGCTCAGGACAGGCCTGTCGAAGCACGAATGGACGCGTGAGTGGGCCGAACAGTTACTTGTTGTTCGCCTCCGTCGGCTTTATTCAGGACAGGTTCGCAGGCTCATGGCGAACGGAGGTTAGTACAGATCTTGATCCACAGTTTGGCAGTGCGCATCCTGTTCGTACTCGCGTTTCTCGCCGTCGCGTCATATGCCGCCGCGCAAGGCCGCTTCTGCGCGACCGACGATACGTTCCTCTTCGGCAACCGGCCGATCGGCAGCTCGACGACCGCCACCGCAACGATCAGCAACTGCGGCGATCAGCCGTGGTCGTTTACCGACGTCAGCGTCTATCCGGCGACGGGTCCCGCGTTTCAAGTAGGCGGGACTTGTGCCACGGGCCTCGCGCTCGCGCCAGGCGCCGCGTGCTACGTCACCGTGACATTTGCGCCGTTGGTGCCCGGTCAGACATCGGGAGCGGTATGGTTGCGCAACACGACGAGCACGCCCGATCAGCTTCTCACTTTCTATGGCCGCGGTGTAGACACGCAGGCGGGCACGGCCTCGCTCTCCTTCGCGCCATCCGCGCTCTCGTTCGCGGCGCAGATCGTCGGCACGCAATCTGCCGGACTCACCGTGCAGTTGGTCAACCAGGGGCCCGCGCCTCTGACGCCGAGCGCGCTGGTGATGACCGGCCCTGCGGCATACGACTACACCGCCACCGGCAACTGCAGTGTCGGCACACCGATCGCGGCCGGCAAGTCGTGTGCGCTGACGTTTTTCTTCCAACCCGTCGCATTGGGCCTGCGGCCGGCGAACCTGGTCGTCGACTCCCCGCAGCTCGCGAACCTGGCGATCCTGTCGATCAGTGGAATTGGCATCGCAACCGCGCCGGCCGACGCCGACGTCATCGAATTCTTCTATCCGCCGCTCAATACCTACTTTCTGACGGCGTCGCCCGCGGAAGCGGCGTTCATCGACGCGGGCGGAGTCGGCTCCGGCTGGGTGCGGACCGGCTTTCACTTCCATGCATGGACCGCGGATAACGTGGCGTCCGGTGCAGTCCCGGTCTGCCGGTTCACCGGGACACCAGACCTTGGGCCGAACTCGCATTTCTTTACCGCCGACGACAACGAGTGCACGGTCGTGAAAGCGAACCCCTACTGGCTATACGAAGGCCTAGCATTCCGTGCGCTGACGCCCTCCGGCGGTGCTTGCGCCGCGGGCATGGCGCCGGTCCTGCGCTTCTTCTGGCCCGGAACCGAGGTGGCATTGCTGCGCCATCGCTATGTCGTCGACCCGGCCGAAGCCGCGCGCATGCGCGCCGCGGGATGGATCGAAGAGGGCGCCGTTTTCTGCGCGCCGCCATAGCCAGCGCGACGGGGCAGCGCTAGGATGGCGGATGCCCAAGCCGACCCTTTCCGACAAGCTGGTCGTCGCGATCTCTTCGCGGGCGTTGTTCGACCTCTCCGCGAGCCATCTCATATTTACCGAGCAGGGCGTCGACGCGTATCAGCGCTATCAGATCGAGCACGAAGACGAAATCCTCGCGCCGGGGCCGGCGTTCACGCTGGTCAAGAAGATGCTGCGGCTCAATCGTCCCGACAAGCAATACGTCGAGGTGATCCTGCTGTCGCGCAATTCCGCCGACACGGGCTTGCGCGTATTCAACTCGATCAAGCATTACGGGCTCGACATCAGCCGCGCGGCGTTCACCAAAGGCGAGCCAACGTCGCGCTATGTGCCGGCATTCGGCTCGCATCTATTCCTCTCTGCCGACACCGAGGACGTCAAGCGCGCGCTCGACGACGGCTACGCCGCGGCGACGATCTTCCCCAGCGTGTACAAGAACGAAACCGACGAGCTACGCATCGCGTTCGACGGCGATGCGGTCATCTTTTCCGACGAAGCCGAGCGCGTGTACCAATCCGGCGGCCTGGACGCGTTCGCCAGGCGGGAAACCGCGGCGGCGCGCGACCCTTTGCCCGGCGGGCCATTCAAGAAGTTCCTGGCCGCGCTGCACCAGATTCAGTCGGATTATCCGGAAGACAAGAGCCCGATCCGCACTGCGCTCGTCACTGCGCGTGGCGCGCCGGCCCACGAGCGCGTGATCCGCACGCTACGCGTGTGGAACATCCGCATCGACGAAGCTCTCTTTCTCGGCGGGCTCGACAAAGGCGAATTCCTGCGCGCATTCGGCGCGGATTTCTTTTTCGACGATCAGCGCACGCATGTCGAATCCGCGGCCAAGCACGTCGCGTCAGGACACGTGCCCCACGGTATCGCCAACGAGTAGCTGCGAGTCCATCGCGCCTCCCGTCGACGCGAGAAGAGTGTCTCATGACGACTCCCGCGAATCCGGCCACGCTTGCTTCGTGGCGCCGCATCGTAGCCGAACACTACGCACACGTCCGTGCAACCTCGGCGGTCGATCCGGCGGCGGCCGCTGCGACGTTCCGCGCTGCGCGCGAGAGCCTGTTTCGAGAACACCCCGACAGCCCGATCCCGGCGGAGCTGCGGCAGGCGTGGCGGGGCTTGCAGTGGTTTCCTTATGATCCCGCGTGGCGCGTCGTCGGAACGATCGATACGCATGTGCCCCGGAAGACCTTCGACATGCCGCTGTCCGCCGACGGCGTACTCCGCTGCACGCGCTTCGGCCGGGCTCGATTCACGATCGGCAGCGTCGCCGCGTCGCTGGCGTTGTACTGGTTCGAAGGCTACGGTGGAGGGCTGTGGGTGCCGTACTCCGACGCGTCCAACGGCAGCAATACGTACGGCGGCGGCCGTTATCTCTTCGACACGATCAAGGGCGCCGACCTCGGCGTCGACGAGACCGAGATCGTGCTCGACTTCAACTTCGCTTATTACCCTTCGTGCGCATACGACGATCGCTGGTCATGCCCGCTGTCGCCTCCGGAGAACCGGCTACCGTTCGTCGTTGACGCGGGCGAGCGCGACGCGAAAAGCGTCAGTCATGATCCAGGCGCATAAAATGACGCATCACCCGTATTCATCGCGACGCCCCTGAGACGCTCGTCAACTTCTTACCGTTACTGATCGATTACCGAACGCAACGTTCGCCAATTCGCCTCAATGCGATATCGCACGCTATCTTCTAGCCGGTAAAAAATCTGGCGTGAAAGTGACGCTACCTCCAGAAGGGGACACCGTCATAATCGATCCAAAGAAAATTGACGCGTCGGCTGCGGAGGCGCGGACAGTTTGAACCAACACCGTTAGAGGCACATCTGCGGGCGCGACGCCGGCATCATTCTTCTGACGATCTGCGTCCGCGGCAGCAATCCCGTGGGCTGCTGCGATCGTCGGCAAGTCCCCGCAACGGCCCACACTCGCTGCAACGAGTCGCGCTGCGCGATCAAGGAGGCCGCCGCGGACTTGCTCCCTTCGGCTTGAGACCGGAGCTAAGTCGACGAAAATCGCCTCGAGGAGACACGCGGAAAGGGGTGGCGCGCTGCTGCGCGGTGGCGGTACGCGTTAGAACGATCGTTCGATGGGCCGTACCAACATGAATTTGGCCGAGAACCGGCAACGAGGAAGCGACGCTCGGCGCGCTGCGAAGCTCGAGGACGGCAGCTCAGCGACGAGAATGAGCCATGGGCCCGACGCGCCTGACGTCGGATTTTCTTTGTGACAGGCTGCTAATCGATGATTCGCCCGTAGAACGGATATTGGGGATCGTTGTAGCCCGGTGTGGACGGGTGGCCGGGCTGCACCAGCGAATCGATTAGCGCCTCGTCTTCCGCGTCGAGCGTCTTGCCGACCGCGGAAAGATAATCGGTCCATTGCTCGAAGGTGCGCGGCCCCGCGATGACCGCGCTCACGATCCTGTTGTTGAGAACCCACGCGAGCGCAAACTGGGTTGCTGTCAGCCCCTTTTTCTCGGCGTGCGCCTTGATCGTCTGCGTCATTGCGATCGATTCGCTGCGGAACTCCGTTTCCATCATCCGACGATCTTTGCGCCCGACGCGCGAATCCTCGGGCGCTTCGACGCCGGGCGCGTATTTGCCGGTGAGCATGCCGCGCGCCAGGGGGCTGTAGGGCACGACACCCAGCCCGTAGTAATCGCAGGCGGGCAGCACCTCGACCTCGGGCATGCGATTGAACGCGTTGTAGTACGGCTGGCAGACGACGGGTTGCGGCACGCTGAGCTCCGCGCTCAAGGCCACGACTTCCGCGATGCGCCAGCCGCGGTAGTTCGATACTCCGAAATAGCGGATCTTGCCGGCACGGATCAGTTCGCCGACGGCCTCGATGGTTTCCTCGAGCGGCGTGTCCATATCGTCGCGATGCAGGTAGTAGATGTCGATGTAGTCGGTCGCGAGGCGCTTGAGGCTGTCCTCGCAGGCCTGCACGATCCAGCGCCGCGACAGACCGCCGTCGTGCGGCCTCGCCGTCATGACATTGCCGACCTTGGTGGCAAGGACCCAGCGGCGGCGGTTGGCGGCGACGCCCTCACCGACGATCGTCTCCGAGGCGCCCTTGGCGTACACGTCCGCGGTATCGATGAAATTGACGCCGGCGTCGAATGCCGAGGCGATGATCCGCTGCGCGGCCGCGGCGTCGGTGCGGTCTCCGAACATCATCGTGCCCAGGCAAATCACCGAGACTTCGAGGCCGGATTCGCCCAAACGCCGGAATTCCATGACGGTCGTGTTGGAAATGCAGTCCTGGGAAAGGACGCCATGCTGAAGCAATCCGGGTCCGGGCGCAACGACCTCGCCGCACGCAGCGGCGCTTCGGGGCTGCGGTATAATCGCGGCCCTCTTTCGGCGCGTGCGGCTGCTGTCCGGCGGACCGCGGTTCCTAAAACTCATGCATGTGTTCTTCGAGGACGACGGCGCGTTCAAGGCCGGCACCGTCCTCGCCGACAACGATACGTCGCTGCAAGTCGAAGCGGCTTCGGGCAAGCGGCTCAAGATCAAGTCCGCCAATGTCCTGCTGCGCTTCAGCGAACCGTCGCCGTCGGCACTGCTCGCAGAGGCGCGTGCGCTTGCCGCGGGGCTCGATCCGAATTTCCTGTGGGAGGTGAGCGGAGAGCGCGAATTCGCCTTCGCCGATCTCGCCGGCGAATACTTCGGGAGGATGCCCAAGCCGGCGGAAGCCGCGGCGCTCGCGCTTTGCCTGCACAGCTCGCCGATGCATTTCTACAAGAAGGGCAAGGGCCGTTACCGCGCCGCACCTGCCGAGGCGCTCCAGGCCGCACTCGCGGGAGCAGAGCGCAAGCGCCGTGAGGCCGGGCAAATCGCTGACTATGCCGAGGAGCTTAAAGCGCATCGCCTGCCGGAAGCATTCCGCGCGGTCCTGCCGATGCTGCTCTACAAGCCCGACAAGCTCGCGCTCGAGACGCGCGCGGTGAATGCCGCCTGCGAGGCGCTGCAGACGAACCCGGTCGCGCTGCTCGCGTCCTGCGGTGCGATCCCGTCGACGCATGACTACCACTTCAATCGTTTCCTGTTCGAGGTGTTCCCGCAGGGCACCGGATTCCCGCCGCAACGCGGGCCGGTGTTGCCCGAGCTGCCGCGCGCTGCGGTGCGGGCTTTCTCGATCGACGATGCGACGACCACCGAGATCGACGACGCCTTTTCGGTGCGGCCGCTTCCGAACGGGCATTTCGAGATCGGCATTCATATCGCCGCGCCGGCTCTCGCGGTCCCGCATGGCTCGGTGCTCGACGCCGCCGCACGCAGTCGCTTGTCCACGGTCTACACGCCCGGCCGCAAGATCACCATGCTCCCCGATACGGTGATCGGATGTTGTACGCTCGCCGCGGGCGCCACGCCACCGGCGCTGTCGCTGTACGTCGAGGTCGCGCCCGATGGAAGGCCGCTGAAACACGCGACGCGGCTCGAGCGCGTGCCGATCGCCGCGAATCTGCGCCTCGACGCGATCGGCGAGCGCTTCGCGGAAGCCGCGTCACCCGGCGAGCCGGAATGGACCGACGAGCTGCGCATGCTGTGGCGAGTCGTGCAGCAACTCGAGGCCGCGCGCGGCAAACCCGAAACGCCGCGCACCGACTACAGCTTCCGCGTCGATTGGACCAGGGCACCCGAAGGTCGGGTGACGATCCTGCCGCGGCGACGCGGCTCGCCTCTGGACAAGCTCGTCGCGGAGCTGATGATTCATATCAACAGCACTTGGGGCAAAGTTCTCGCAGACGCGCGCGTTCCAGGATTGTATCGGGCGCAACAAGCAGGCAAGGTGAAGATGAGCACCAAACCCGATCCGCATCAGGGCTTGGGCGTCGCGCAGTATCTCTGGGCGAGCTCGCCGCTTCGCCGCTACAGCGATCTCGTCAATCAACGCCAGTTGCTCGCGGTCGTCGCCGGAGAGAAGCCGCGGTATGCGGAGGGCGATGCGGAGCTGTTTGCCGCGGCCGCCGACTTCGAATCCACCTACGCGCAATACGCCGAGTTCCAGAATCGCATGGAGCATTACTGGTGCCTGCGCTGGCTCACACAGGAGCGTGTCACCGAGACGACCGCAACGGTGATACGCGAAAGCCTGGTTCGTTTTGAAGCGCTGCCACTGGTGACTCGTGTCGCCGACTTGCCGCCGCTCGCTGCCGACGCCCGAGTGCGGCTTGTCATCGGCCGCGTCGACCTTCTCGCCTTGACGCTCGAGACGCGTTACGCCGGGCTCGCCGCAGCGTAGCGGCGCGCAACGAATTCGCCTCACGCGTGCCGAGCAGCCAACCGACCGCAGACCTGCGGGCCGGTGCCGGAGCCTCGGGCAGTAAGGCTATACTTGCAGCGATGCCAGCCAAGCCTGTGCGATCGCGAGCAGCAGCAAAGCCTCGCGCCCGAGCCGTGCGCAAGCCCGTGCTGCGTTCGGCCGCGCGTGCGGTGCCCGTGTCCGAGCCGCGCACGATGTCGCTGCCGTTCCTCGTTGCCGAGCCGACAGCATCCGATAGGCTGCTTGCGACCGCGGTCGGAGGTTCGATCCTGCTCCACGCGTTCGTGCTCGCACTGAAGTTCAGCCCTTTCGAGCTTGCCGCGCTGGATCGCAACGGGCCACTGCTCGAGGTCGCGCTGGTCAATGCCAAGTCGAAGTCCAAGCCGACCAAAGCCGAGATCCTGGCGCAGGCCAATCTCGACGGCGGAGGCAACACCGATGCCAATCGCCGTGCCAAGACGCCATTGCCGGTCCTGCCGCGCGACAGTGCCAACAACGAGCTTGCCGTCGCCACGCAGAAAGTCGAGCAACTGGAAAAGCAGGCCAGGGAGCTGATGGCGCAGCTTAGGGCGGCGCCTGCAATCGCACCCCCCGTGGCCAAGCCGACCGACGCGCCCGATCCCATCGAGCTGCCCAGCAGCAACGAGCTGATGCAGCGCACGCTCGAGGCGATGCGCCTCGAGGCGCAGATCGCCAAAGACATGGACGCATACGAGAAACGGCCGAAGCGGCGCTTCGTCGGCGCCCGCGCCGAGGAATATCGGTTCGCGCGCTATGTCGAGGACTGGCGGCTCAAGGTCGAGCGCGTCGGCAATCTCAACTACCCCGAAGCGGCGCGCGCGCAGAAGCTCTACGGCAGCCTGTTGCTGACGGTCGGCATTCGCGCCGACGGGAGCCTCGAGAGCATCGCCATCGACCGCACATCGGGCCAGAAGACCCTCGACCTGGCGGCGACCAGGATCGTCGAGATGGCGGCGCCCTACGCGACCTTCCCGGCGGACATCAAGCGCGATACGGACATTCTCTATATCACGCGCACCTGGACGTTCGCGCCGGGCGATGCGCTGATCTCGCAATAGCCCAAGCGCGGCGTTGATCATGCGTCACCTCGGCCGCTGGCTGCTGTGGACGTTCGCGCTCCTCGCCGCCGCATTTATCCTGCTGCAAGGCTGGTATGCGGCGCACATCTGGTGGTGGCGCGAGCATGCACCGCGCGAGACCGCGTTCATGGCGATGCGACTGGCCGAGCTGCACGAGCGCCGTCCCGACGCGCGGCTCGCGTACAGATGGGTCGCTTACGACCGGATCTCGATTGAGCTCAAGCGCGCCGTGATCGCGGCCGAGGATGCGAAGTTCGTCGAGCACGAGGGTTTCGACTGGGAGGGGATCCAGCAGGCGCTGGACAAGAATACCCGCAAGGGCCGCGTCATCGCCGGCGGCTCGACGATCACGCAGCAGCTGGCAAAGAACCTCTTTCTCTCGACGCAAAGGAGTTACTGGCGCAAGGCGGAGGAAGCGCTGATCACCTTGATGCTTGAGGCGATCTTGGACAAGCGGCGCATCCTCGAGCTCTATCTCAATGTGATCGAGTGGGGGGACGGCATCTTCGGGGCCGAAGCCGCGTCGCGGCGTTACTTCGGCACGAGCTCCTCGGCGTTGACGCGAGAGCAGGCGGCGCGGCTCGCGGCGATGGCGCCCAACCCCCGCTACTACGAAAAGCATCTCGAAGCCCGCGGCCTGGCGCGCAAGACAGCGATCATACTGGCGCGAATGCCTGCGGCGGAGTTGCCGTAGGCGGGATTGTCGGGCACGATTGGCGCCTTCGAAAGGGGAATAGCCGCATGGCGAGCACTCATCGCGCGCTACCGGTGCTGTTGCGTATTTGCGCCGTGATCGACCAGCTGTTCGTCGTCGAGGTCGGGCCGTTCGGGCAGCAGCTGGCAGCCGACGCGCGCAGCGAGTGGCTCGCGACGGGAAACAGGCTCCGCCCGGCTGACATCGAGCAATACGTCGCGTTGCTCGCACAGCATATCGAAGATCCCGAGCGGCGCGACTCGTTCGTGCGCGATGCCAGGGAGTGCATCAGGCTGTAGCGTATCGCTATCGAAGGGAGACCGGCATGCTCTTCAACCGCTCGATTACCACCCAGTTCACCATCGTGTTCGTGGTTGCGCTGCTGCTGGTCGTCGGTTCGTTCTACTTGGTGCTCGACAGCGTCTATCGCAACGAGCTCAAGTCGCAGGCGGAGACGGTGGCCGACAACGTCGACGCTTTCGGCAGCTGGGTCTCACAGTACGGTCGGGTGTGGGTTCGCGACGACAACAAGAGCTACCTCGGGCAGGTGACCCTCGTCAGCGCGCCGGATGCCGCAGGCGGCCCGGCGGCTGGGGACGTCTGGCACTTCTATTCGAAAAACCCGGCGCTGGCGCAACGCGAGTTCTCGGAGGTCGTCGAGAAGTCGGCGTCGCCGGCCAAATTCCGGGTGACGTCGCACAACTTCATGAATCCGGTCAACAAGCCCGACGCCTTCGAGGCGAAGGCGCTGGAACGCATACGCGCGCAGCATCTGGCCGAATACTACGAGATTTCGCCGGACAGCTTTCGCTTCGCGCGCACGCTCTATGTAAAGGCTTCGTGCCTACCTTGCCACGCCAGCGCGGAGAATGCGCCCGCCGACGTCAAGGCGCGCTACGGCACCGAGCGCGGCTTCGGCTTCAAGGAAGGCGAGGTCGCGGGCATCATCAGCGTCCGCCTTCCCGTGCGGTCGTTCTGGAAGGTCACGACCGACGTCGTGGGCCCGCTGCAGATCGCGCTTTTGGTCAGCGCTTTCGTCATCGCGGTGCTGTTCATCCAGTTTGCGGTCGTGCGTCCGATCAAGCGCGTGACCAGCGCGGCGGAACGGATATCGGTCGGACAGCAGGCAGACCTGGGCGCCGCCGGCTTGAAGCGCACCAGCGGCAACGAAATCCACCACCTCATCCTGGCAACCGAACGGCTGCGCGCGAGTTTGGTGCTGGCCATGCAACGGCTCACCAAGAAGCAGACTCCTCCCGCATAGGGCGACCTCGTGCTGGTAGACAGAATGCCGGGGAATAAGCTGCCCGCGCGCCCTGTTACTCTTGTGCGCCAAGGGGCGCGGTTCGGGCGCGCTTAGAGAGCGTGATTCGGTTCACCGAGAACGCCGCCTTGCCTGAGACGTTACCCCATCCCGACCTCGTTGCCGCGCTGCCGCGGTTGCGCCGCTACGCGCGGGTGCTGACCGGCGACATGCACCGCGCCGACGATCTGGTGCAAGACACGTTGGCGCGTGCCTGGGAGAAGCGGCGGTTGTGGCAGGCGGGAAGCGATCTCCGCGCGTGGCTGTTTACGATCATGCACAACGTTCACGTCAACCAGTTCTCCATGCGGCAGCGCGAATATGCGCATGCGTCGCTCGACGCCGACGACGGCCCTGCGGCAGGCTGGGAGATTGCGGTGCGCGCGACACAGTCCGATCGGGTCGAGCTCTCCGAAGTCCTGGCGCAGATCGGAAGATTGCCGGCCGAGCAACGCGAGGTGCTCATGCTTGCCGCAGTCGAAGAATTGCGCTACGAGGAGATCAGCGCGGTTCTCGGAGTGCCGATCGGCACGGTGATGTCGCGATTGTCGCGGGCGCGGGAAAAGCTCCGGCGGATGATGGCGGAGCCGCCGCCGACGCTCAAGGTCGTGCGATGAGTGCGCAAAGATGAGCGCGAACGTGCCGCTTTCCGACGAGGAGTTGCACGCTTACGCCGATAATCAGCTCTCACGGGAGCGCGCGGGCGAGGTCGCGGCGACGCTTGCCCGCGAGCCCGCGCTGGCCGCGCGCGTCGCCGAAATCCGCCGCCAGAACGCTCTGCTGCGCGATGCGCTCGACCCGTGGCTCGGCGAGCCGCTGCCGCGCGAGCTCCTTTCAGCCGCAGCGGGATCCGCTGCGCGTACACGGCCGCGCTGGCTGCCCGCGACACTCGCGGCGGCCGCTTCGCTCGTCCTAGGCATCGGCATCGGCTGGTTCGGCCGGAGCGCAATGCTGGAGCTTGCCGGCACGCCAGTCACTTTCCAAAGACAAGCCGCGCTGACGCACGCGCTGTACGCCGCCGATGCAAACCGCCCGGTCGAAGTCTGGGCCAATGAGGAAGAGCGGTTGGTGCGCTGGCTGTCGAAGCGCTTGAATTTCCCGTTGCACGCGCCCAACCTCAACGGCCTTGGCTTTGCGCTGGTCGGCGGGCGTCTGGTCGCGGGCAACGAGAAGCCGGGCGCGCTGTTCATGTACGAGAACGTGGACCGGCAGCGCATCTCGCTCTTTGTGCGCAAGGATGGCGAGCCGTCGCGGGAAACCGCGTTCCGGTACGCCACGGAGGATGGCGTCGGTGTCTTCTACTGGATCGACGATGACTGCGGCTACGCGCTGTCCGGCCGCCTCGAGCGCGGCCAGCTGCTCGCCATCGCCCGCGTCGTCTACGGCCAGCTCGCTGCGGCTGAAGCCGCCGAGGCCGCCGCGCCGAAGCGCTAGGAACTCCTGCGGCAACGGCGTTCGGTCCGCTGTCCGCGCGCAAATTCGCGATCGGCCGTCAAAGCGTCACGGGTCCGCGTGCCGTCTGCAGCATCGCCGCAACGCGCGGCGTCGCCGCGAACGTCACCTTGATCGTATCTGATAGCGACAGCGCCGCCAGCGCGGAGCGGATCGCGTCGGGTTCGGGGTGCGCGCCGGCAAGCGCGACCATACGAACGTCCATGTCGGGAATCGCGTCCGCCGGATGGCGCTCGTCCGCCCACTGGATCAGTGTGGGCAGCACGCCGCCGCCGGGAAGACGCCCGTCGGCGGGAATCGTGATCCGCCATTCGAACGCGCCACGCGCCATCGCATGTATCTCGCCGCAATAGACAGGACAAGCGCGGCGCGCCGCAACGATGTCGTCGGTGCGCGCGACCCAATGGATCAGCCGCGGCGCGATCTGCATCTCGGCGTGGAGGGCCGCCGTGTCGAGTCCGAACCAGCGCGCGCGGCCCGGCGCGGCACCGTCCGGGTCGATCGCGATGACTTCGAGATAGATTTTCTCGCCGAGCTTGAGCAGGCTGTTGTGCGTGCCCATCGCGACGTGCCTGCCGCCGCGCAGCGGTCGAGCGCCGAGCCGCGACTCGATATAGTCTTCGCCCTGCTCGAGCGTCGCTGCCGCGACGACGAGATGGTCGAGGACGGCGCGCACCATCAGGTCAGGGATCCTTAGGCTTTGGCCGATTCGCCCGCGGCGAAATCGAGCTCGACGCGCGCCCCGTTCGGATCGAAAAAGAACACCTGCCATACGCCCGAACCTACCTGCTGCCGGCAGATGTGCTCGACGTTGTGCGCGGCCAGTGTGGCGAGCGTCGCCGCAAGCCCGCGGGCGGAGAATGCGATGTGATCGATTACGCCGGGTTTGAGCGCCTCGCGGCCGCGCCCGCCGACGATGTGCAATATCGCGCGGCCTTCGGCGTAAAGCCATGCACCGGGAAAATCCAAATCGGGACGCTCGCCCGGGACGAGACCCAATACGTCGCCGTAGAAACGGACGGTCTTCGCCACGTCGTCGGTGAGTACGGTGAAATGGTTCATGCCCTCGATGGTCATTGTTCGGGCCCTTTCATTTGCTTCGCGCGCGTCAGTTTCCTCCGCGCAACTGCAGCGCGAAAAACGCGGCGAACAGCACCGTCGCGTCCGGCGGATGCGGATCATTGTACGCAAAAGCGCCGTCGCCGCCGCTCCAGGCATGGCCGAGGCCGGTTACACGCACGAGACGCGCGACGATGCGGCCGTCGACATGGTAATCATCGGTAACCATCGTGCGATCGCCGGCGAGCGATCTGCTGACGCTGGTATCGGCGGGTGGCAGCGCATCGGGGGTGCCCGCGGCAGGCGGCAAGCGGCCGTTGAAAACGAGGTACTGATGTACGACCTCGACGGCGTTTCTGGGCGCAACGACGTTGTCGCGGTCGCCGTGGATCACGCACAGCGGGAGCGGAAGCGCGCGCGCCGAAGTCTGCTCGCGCGCCTGCACCGCGATCGAATCGATGTCCGCATCGGCACCGGCAGCGAGCACTTTCAACGCGGTGACGGCGCTCGATGCCGCGCCGCAGGCGACTCCCGAATGCACGCCGACGGCCGCGAACAGCTTGGCGAAGTGCAGGCCGAGCGCCGCGGCAAGGCAGCCGCCGGAGGACATGCCGATCACGAACATGCGCCGCGGGTGCGCGCCATAGACGCGGCGTACCGCGCGCACCTGTGCGGCAATGATCGCCGCCTCGCCTTTCCCCGCCGCGGTGCGCTGATCGAACCAGTTCCAGCAACCCCAGGAATTCGCATCGCGCGCCTGGCGCGGCAGGAGGATGAGCCAGTCGCGTTCATCGGCGAGCGCGGTGATCCGCGTCCCCGCTGCGATCTCCTCCGGCGTCTGCCTGCAGCCGTGAAGGAGCACGAGCAGCGGCCGTCGCCGCCAGCGCGCGTGACCGCGCGGAACGTAGACCAGATAGTCTCGCGAAGGCCACACCCAGGGCGCGACGGGAATCCATCCGCGCCACGCGAACTTGCTGCCCGACTCGAAGCGGCCGGGCTCCGGCGGCGCGCGGCGAAAGAGCCGGGCGAAGAGCTCGCGTGCACGCGACCAGAGCGATGGCTGAGGAGGACGCGCGTCAGTCATCGGAGCTTCAAGGTTTTCGTAGGGCCGAATTCATTCGGCCGGCAACGTGTCATCGTGGCGTTGTGTGCGAATGAATTCGCATCTACAACGGCTCCTTCCTTCACCGTTGCCGGCGCTCGTGCTCCCTGTGCGGGGACAGGTTTCGCGTGAGCGGTCAAATCAGAATGACGTCGTACTGCTCCTGCGTGTACAGCGTCTCGACCTGCAGCGAGATCGGCTTGCCGATGAAATCGCCGAGCTGGGCGAGGCTCTGCGATTCCTCGTCGAGAAACAAGTCGATCACCGACTGCGAGGCGAGGATGCGGAATTCGCGGGCGTTGAACTGCTTGGCTTCGCGAACGATCTCGCGCAGGATCTCGTAGCAGACGGTCTGCGCGGTCCTGAGCTCGCCGCGGCCGCCGCAGGTCACGCACGGCTCGCACAGGACATGCGCCAGGCTTTCGCGCGTGCGCTTGCGCGTCATCTCGACTAATCCCAGCTGCGTGAAGCCGTTGACCGTCAGCCGCGTGCGGTCGCGGTCGAGCGCCTTGTTGAACTCCGCCAGCACCGCCGCGCGATGGTCGGTGTTCTCCATGTCGATGAAGTCGATGATGATAATCCCGCCCAGGTTGCGCAAGCGAAGCTGGCGCGCGATCACCTGCGACGCCTCGAGGTTGGTTTTGAAAATGGTATCGTCGAAGCTGCGCCCGCCGACGAAGCCGCCGGTGTTGACGTCGATCGTCGTCATCGCCTCGGTCTGGTCGATGATGAGATAGCCCCCCGACTTGAGATCGACGCGGCGCGCGAGCGCCTTCTCGATCTCGTCCTCTACACCGTGCAGATCGAACAGCGGCCGTTCGCCGTTGTAATGAGTGACGCGTTCGACGATGGTCTGCGTGTACTGCTGCGCAAAGTCCAGCATCCTCTGGCAGGTCTCGCGCGAATCGACCAGGATGCGCACGGAATCTTCGGTGGCCATGTCGCGCAACACCCGTTGCGCGAGGTTCAGGTCTTGATAGATGAGCGAAGGCACCGGAAGCGAGCCCGACTTGGCGGTGAGATCGCTCCAGAGCTTGGTGAGATACTCGATGTCGTTTTGCAGCTCGCGTTCGGTTGCGGTCTCCGCCATTGTGCGGATGATGAAACCTCCGGCTAACCCTTCGGGAAGCAGGTGCTGCAGCCTGTCGCGCAGGCTTTCGCGCTCGGCCTCGTCCTCGATGCGCTGCGAGATGCCGATATGCGAATCCTGCGGCAGATAGACGAGCAGCCGCCCGGCAAGGCTGACCTGCGTGGAGAGCCGCGCGCCCTTGGTGCCGATCGGGTCTTTGATCACCTGCACCAGCAACGCCTGGCCCTCGTGCAGGATGCGCTCGATAGGGCGGTTTTCGTGACCATGACCGTTCTGGCGATGTTCCCAGATGTCGGCAATGTGCAGAAATGCAGCGCGCTCGAGCCCAATCTCGACGAAAGCGGATTGCATCCCGGGTAGAACGCGGGCGACGCGCCCGACGTAGATATTGCCGACCAGCCCGCGCGCCGATGAGCGCTCGATGTGCAACTCCTGGACGACGCCTTGCTCCAGCATGGCGACGCGCGTCTCCTGCGGCGTCACATTGATCAGAATTTCATGACTCATCGCGTACCGATCACAGCACGGGAAAGCCGAGGCGTGCAAGGATCTCGGCCATCTCGAACAAGGGTAGCCCCATCACCCCCGAATAGCTGCCCTCGAGGTGCTGGACGAACGCGGCAGCCTTGCCCTGGATGGCATAACCGCCTGCCTTGTCGAACGGCTCGCCGGTCGCGACGTAGCGCTCGATCTCGTCTTGCGCGATTGGACGAAGGGTCACGTGCGAAGTCGAGATGGCTTGCGCAATCTGGGTTTGCCAGCGGATGGCGATCGCCGTGATGACGTCATGAGTGCGCCCGGATAAGGCGGCAAGCATCGCGACGGCAGCCGCCGCGTCGGCCGGCTTGCCCAGCGCCGCACCGTCGAGAACGACTTCGGTGTCGGCGGCAAGCACGGGCTTCGGCGCGAGACCGCGCCGTTCCATGCGATGCCAACCGAGCGACGCCTTGAGGCGGGCAATGCGCTTGACGTATTCCAGCGGCGGCTCGCCTTCGCGCGGTGCTTCGACGATATCGCGGCGCCTGCCTGGCGCTTCGCGCAGGAGTAACTCGTCGAATTCGACGCCCAGCTGGCGCAGGAGCTCCTGCCGGCGCGGGCTCTTCGACGCGAGATATACCGAGGGGCGCTCGGTGAGAACGAAGAGTTCACTCATTCGCGATGGTAGGGATGGCCGCGCAGCAAGGTTGCCGCACGGTAGATCTGCTCGGCGAGCACGATCCGCGCGAGGCCATGCGGCAATGTTAGCGCGGAAAGCGCCACCCTGACATCGGCATTGCGCTTGACCCGATCGGCGAGGCCGTCCGCGCTGCCGATCACAAATGCGACCGGCGAAGCACTGTCGCGCCAGCCGCGCAATTTTTCGGCAAGCTGCGAAGTGGCCCAGGCTTCGCCGCGCTCGTCCAGTGCGACGACTAAAAATCCTTTGGTCGCTGCGGCGATGCGCTCGGCTTCCGCGGCAAGGACCTTGGCGACCGTCTTCGCGCGGTCGCGCGGCTCGGGCTTGAGCTCGAGCAACTCCAGCGCAAACTCGCGCGGCAAGCGCCGCGCGTAGTCATCAAACGCGGCATTGACCCACGCCGGCATCCGGCGACCGAGCGCGACGATACGGATTTTCATGAGAGCGGGAGTTTCGTAGGGCCGAATTCGTTCGGCCGCGGTGCGGCATAAACGCCGGCTGCGAATAAATTCGCACCTACGAAAACCCTCGTTCGTAGGGCCGAATGCATTCGGCCGGCGTGCTCAGGCGGCCTTGGCTGCCCTGCTGCGTCTGCGGGCGCCAAGCGGCGTCCACAACTCCTCGAGGTTGTAATACGCGCGTGTCGCGGGTTGCATGATATGCACCACGATATCGCCGCCGTCGACAAGCACCCATTCGCCGGACTGCTCGCCTTCGACGCCGACGATGGTCGCGCCCGCTGCTTTCAACGCTTCGCGTACATGCTGCGACAACGCCTTCACCTGCCGGCCCGATTCGGCGGTGGCGATGATCATGGTGTCGTACAGGCTGGTCAGCTTACGGACATCGAGAACCGTGATGTCCCGGGCTTTGATGTCTTCGAGGGCGGCGACGGCGGTTTTCTGGATCTTGTTATAACGCATCCGGTTGCGAACAATAGAGTTGGTTGCGATCAATATAGTCTAGAACAGCTGCAGGAAGCAAACCGCGCACTTGTTCGCGCCCCGCGGGCCCGCGTGCGAGCGCGGCGCGGATTTCGGTCGCGGCGATCGGCTGTGGCGTCACCGGTACGCGCACGATCGAGCCGGCGAGCGTACGCTCGAGGCGCAAGGGATCGGTCGTGAGTCTGCGCTCCCAGTGAACCTGAAGAGACGGCGGCAGCTCCTCGACCGGCGAGGTCGCTCCTGGGCGCTCGACCACGACGAAATGCGCAAGCGTGAACAGGCGCTCCCAGTGCCACCACAGCGTGAGACCGGCGAATGCGTCCGCGCCGATCAATAGCGCAAGCGGCAGCGCGGGTTGCTCTGCGTGCAAGTCTTCGAGCGTCCGGACCGTGTAGCTCGGCCCTGCGCGCCCGATTTCGCGCGCATCCGCAGCGAGGCCGGCGAATTCGGCGCAACCCAACGCACTCATCGCGAATCGATGCTCGGCCGAGGCGACCGGCAGTTCGCGATGGGGCGGAATGCCCGCGGGAACCAGGCGCACCTCGGGAAGCGACAAGGCCGTCCTGACGTCGGCGGCCAGGCGAAGGTGACCGTAATGAATCGGGTCGAAGGTGCCGCCCAATATCGCGAGCACGCGGATCAACCGGCTCATCGCCTGGCCTGCCCCGCGCGGCGAGAGCGTCGCACACCGTGTGCCGCGGCGGAATCAGTAAGGTTCCTAACCACGGCGCCCCGAGCCCGAGACGAGCGACTCGACGTGGTCGAGGTCGGACTGGATGATGCGCAGGACTTCGTCGTTGATCACGTCGCTCTCGCGCAGTTGCATCAGCTCGTCGCGTTCCGCGCGCAGTGCGGCGAGCCGCAACCGCCGCTCCGCATCGCGGGCCGCATCGAATTGACGCCGCCGGTCCGCGTTGGCCGAGTCGCGTTGAATCCGGCGCTCGTATTCGTCGATCAGCGCGTTCGCGTAGTCGCGCTCGGCAGCCTCGGTGAGTCGCGGCAATTCCTGCCGGATGGCGGTGGCGGCGGCCTGCGCGGTCGCGAGTCGCGCCGCGCGTTCCTCGCGCTCGGCGATGCCGTCGCCGCGGACTTCGAGCCAGCGGATGACCCAGGGCAGCGTGAATCCATTGACGAGCAGCGTAATCACGATGACGCTCGCCGCGAGCAGGATGATCAGCTCGCGGAATGGAAACGGCGTACCCGAAGCGGTTACCAGCGGAATCGACAGTGCGGCCGCGAGCGTCACCGACCCGCGAATCCCCGCCCAGCCGACCAGGAATACCTCGCGTGGATCGCGCGGCCCTTCGCGCTCGCGGATGCGCCGGAAAAGCCAAAGCGGGAGGTAAGCGGCAGGAAAAACCCAGATGATCCGGAGCACGATCACCACCGCCGCGACCGCGAGGGCGAGCATGGCCAGGCCGAAACCGCTCGTCTGAGGTATCCCTGCGATCACGGAATGCAGCTGCACGCCGAGTAGAAGAAACACCAGCCCGTTGAACGCGTAAGTGAGCATCGTCCATACCTCCCACGCGTGCGTGCGGGTTGCGGTATCGACGTGTCGCGTGTCGTCGACGCCGGCGTAGAGTCCGGCTCCGACGACGGCGAGGATGCCGCCCAGACCGAGCGCTTCCGCGGCAAGGTACGCGGCATAAGGTGTCAGCAGCGAGATCACGGTCTGGACCGTCGGATCGTCGATGCAGAAGCGCACGAGATGCGCTCGCAGCTTGCCGATGGCCCACGCGAGCGCGACGCCGAGCACGAATCCACCGCCCGAAAGCACGAAGAACTGCAGGGCTGCTTCGCGCCAGCTGAACACGCCGGTCACCACTGCGGCTGTGGCGAACTTGAACGCCACCAGTCCCGAGGCATCGTTGATCAGGCTCTCGCCGTTGACGATCGTCGCCACGCGCGCGGGAATCCTGAGCCTGCCGGTGACCGCGCTCACGGCGACCGCGTCGGTTGGCGAGACCACCGCACCGAGCGCGAACGCCGCGGCCAGCGGCAGCTCGGGCACCAGCCAGTGCAACAAATAGCCGACGGCGAGGACGGTGAAGAGCACGAGACCAAATGCGAGCAGCAGCACCGGCCGCAGGACGCCGACCAGATCGCGCTTCGGGATGACCCAGGCTTCGGCGAAAAGCAATGGCGGAATGAACAGCAGAAAGAAAACTTCGGGCGGCACGGAGAGCGAGCCGAACGCGGGCAGATACGAGAGCGCGACGCCTGCACCGACCTGAAGGAGCGGCAACGGCACCGGCAGCCATTTGCCGATCGCGCCGACCAGCGCGACGGCGAGCAGCAGCCCCAGCGTGATCTCGATGATTTCCATCGTCCGAACCGATTATTGTACGCGAGCCTTTGTGAGCGCCTTGCGCTGCTCGCTTTAGAATCGCGATCCGGGCGCGGCAAGAAACGCGGCCTCCTCCGGGGTCGGCTCGCGCCCGAGAATCGCGTTGCGGTGGGGAAAGCGCCCGAAGCGGCGGACGATGTCCGCGTGCCGCTTGGCCCAGGCGAGAGGCTCGACGAGGCCAGTCTCATCGCGCAGGCGGCGGAAGAGCGACACGGCGCGCTCCTGCGCGGCGAGCGACTCCGCGTGCACGTAGGGCATGTACATGAACCAGCGCTCGACGGGAATGAGATTGCCATCGTCGCCGCGCGCGATCGCGTCCTCGGCCAACGCGAGCGCCAGCGCGTCGCCGGCGAAGGCGCGCGGCGTGTCGCGGAAAGTGTTGCGCGTGAACTGGTCGAGCAGCAGAATGCGTGCCAGCGTCCCGCGTGGGGCCGTCCAGTCGGCGAATCCGCCGGAGAGCGCCGTGTCGATCGCCGCGCCGAAGCGCTCGCGGATCGCGGCATCGAATGCGGCGTCCTTGCGGAACCACGCTTTTCGCGTGCTGCCGTATTCCGCCGTGCCTGGGCGGCCGAACCAGAACTCGAGGATTTCTTCCTGCATTGCGAAAGCGTTCCGGGCCGGAAGCTGCGGATGACTGATATAGTGGCACGACACCGGCGATGCAAGTCGTCGCTCCGGTCGGCCCGCGGGTGCGACGACTTTCGGGCTCGGATCGGCACTCTCGGCGATGCCGGCCGCGTTGTGGATGGCGTGAGGCAATACGGCGCTAGTCCGCGGCAAGAGGAGCCTCTGGCAATGACGCGACTCGACAGCGATACGCTTCACGCATGGGTCGGGAAAAGCGAGACGCGCGACGACGTCATCGACGCGCGGCCGCTTATGCTCCTGTCGGCGACGCTCGATCGCGACGATCTGCCGCCGCGCCCCGGAGATGCGGTGCCGCCGCTGTGGCATTGGCTGTATTTCCTGCCGGTGTATCGCCAATCCGAAGTCGGCGCCGACGGGCATGCAAAGCGGGGAGGCTTCCTGCCGCCCGTGCCGCTGCCGCGCCGGATGTGGGCCGGCAGCCGCATCGAATGGCATCGGCCGCTCGTCGTGGGCGCCGCGGCCACGCGCAGTTCGCGCATCGTGTCGGTGACGCCGAAGCGCGGGCAAAGCGGCGAGCTCCTGTTCGTCGTCGTCCGGCACGAGATCTCGGTGGCCGGCGAACCTGCGTTGACCGAGGAGCATGACATCGTCTATCGCGATCTGGCGCCAGCGGATCCGGAGAGGCGGAGAACGCCCGCGACGCCACCCGCCGCGTGGACGCGGCGCATCGTCCCCGATGACGTCCTGTTGTTCCGCTACTCGGCGCTGACTTTCAACAGCCACCGCATCCATTACGACCGCCGCTACGTCACCGAAATCGAGGGTTATCCCGGCCTGGTCGTCCATGGGCCGCTGCTCGCGACGCTGCTCGTCGATCTGCTGCGGCGGCATCGGCCCGGTGCGCTGCTCCGTCGTTTCGAATTTCGCGCTACGAAACCGCTGTTCGACGTCGCGCCCTTCGACGTGTGCGGGCGGCCCGAGGACGACGGCCGCGTGTCGCTCTGGGCGCAAGGGCCGGACGCGGCCCTCGCGATGAGCGCGGTGGCAACGCTTGCCTAGCGTGGCCCGGACGAAACGCGCCAGTCCGCGATCGACCATGCGGCCGCTCGACGGCATCGTCGTCGTCTCGCTCGAGCACGCGATTGCGGCGCCGTTCTGCACGCGGCAGCTCGCGGATCTCGGTGCGCGCGTGATCAAGATCGAGCGCCCCGGCGTCGGCGACTTCGCCCGAGCCTACGACGAGCGGGTACGCGGCATGTCGTCGCATTTCGTATGGGTGAATCGCTCGAAGCAGAGCCTTACGCTCGACTTGAAGCAGGAGCGCGCGCGGGACGTACTCGCCAAGCTGATCGCGCGCGCCGATGTGCTGGTGCAAAATCTCGCACCGGGGGCGGCCGACCGGCTCGGACTGTCGGCGGCAACGCTCCGGCCACGACAGCCGCGCCTGATCGTATGCGACATCTCCGGCTACGGCGCCGACGGACCGTATCGCGACAAAAAGGCCTACGATCTGCTGATTCAGAGCGAAGCGGGCTTCCTGTCGGTGACCGGAACGCCGGAGGACCCCGCAAAAGCCGGTTGCTCGATCGCCGACATCGCCGCGGGCATGTATGCGTATACCGGCATCCTCGCCGCCCTGCTGCAGCGGCAACGGACGGGCGAGGGCTCGCGGATCGACGTGTCGATGCTCGAAGCGCTCACCGAGTGGATGAGCTACCCGCTGTATTACGCGTTCGAAGGCGCCAGCGCACCGGAGCGTTCGGGCGCGGCGCACGCGACGATCTATCCCTATGGTCCGTTCGAGGCCGGCGACGGCAAGACGGTGATGCTCGGCCTGCAGAACGAACGCGAATGGGCGGCTTTCTGCGCGGACGTATTGCGCCAGCCCGCGCTCGCCACCGATCCGCGCTTCGCCGCCAACGCGCGCCGCCATGCCAACCGCGTGGCGCTGCGCGCCATCATTCTCGACGCGTTCCGGACCTTGACCGCGGCCGAGGTTGTCACCCGCCTCGACGGGGCGCAGATCGCCAATGCGCGCGTCAACACGATGGACGATGTATGGGTGCATCCCCAACTCGAGGCGCGCAAGCGCTGGACCACGGTCGCGACACCGGTCGGAGAGGTTCCGGCGCTGCAGCCGCCGGGAACGACCGACGCGTACGAGTACCGCATGGACGCAGTTCCCACGCTCGGCGAGCATACCGAGCCGATCCTGCGCGAGCTGGGCTACGCTGAGGAGGAAATCGCCGCGCTCAAGCGCGAGCGCGCGGTTTAATGGTCTCTGACCCTAGCTGCGTATCTGCCCGGAGCCGATGACGATCCACTTCTGACTGGTGAGTCCCTCGAGACCGACCGGCCCGCGCGCGTGCAGCTTGTTAGTCGAGATGCCGATCTCCGCGCCGAGCCCGAACTCGTAGCCGTCCGCGAACCGCGTCGAGGCGTTCACGAGCACCGAGCTGGAATCGACTTCGCGCAGGAAGCGCAGTGCGTTGGTGTAGTCCTCGGTGACGATCGCGTCGGTATGCTGGGAGCCGTATTTCGCGATATGTTCGATCGCGGCATCGAGCGAAGGCACGATCCGGACGGCGAGTATGGGCGCCAGGTACTCTGTGTACCAGTCGTTTTCGGTGGCGGGTTTCATCGTGGGCACGAGCGCGCGCGCTGCGGCGTCTCCCCTTAGCTCGACACGTTTGGTCGCGTAGATCTTCGCGAGCGGCGGCAATGCGCGCGGCGCGATCTTCTCGTGCACGAGCAGCGTTTCCATGGTGTTGCAGGGACTGTAGCGCTGCGTCTTGGCGTTATCGGCGATGCGGATGGCCATTTCGACATCGGCGCGCTCGTCGATGAAGATGTGGCATACGCCGTCGAGGTGCTTGATCACCGGTACGGTCGCTTCGGCGGCGACGCGTTGAATCAGCTTCTTCCCGCCCCGTGGGACGAGCACATCGACGTACTTGTCCATCGTGATCAGCAGTCCGACCGCCGTGCGATCGGTCGTGCCCAGAAGCTGCACCGCATCTTCGGGCAGTCCCGCGGCGACGAGCCCCTCGTGCACGCAGGCGACGATCGCCAGGTTCGAATGCACCGCCTCAGAGCCGCCGCGCAGGATGCAGGCGTTGCCCGATTTGAGGCAAAGGCCGGCCGCATCCGCGGTCACGTTGGGACGCGATTCGTAGATGATGCCGACCACACCCAAGGGCACGCGCATCCGGCCGACCTGGATGCCCGTCGGGCGATATTTGAGTTCGCTGATCTCCCCGACCGGATCGGGCAGCGCCGCGATCTGTCGCAGGCCATCGGCCATCGCCGCGACCGTGGCGGGCTTCAAGGTCAGGCGATCGACGAACGCAGCGTCGTTGCCGTTCGCGCGCGCTCCGATGACGTCCTTGGCGTTGGCGGCGAGCAGCTTCGCTTCGTCGCGCCGGATCGCCGCCGCGATTGCATCGAGCGCGGAGTCCTTGGCGTGCGTCGGTGCGCGGGCGAGAACACGCGCCGCGGTACGGGAACGCTCGCCCACTTCCCGCATGTACACGGAAAGGTCGAGCCCGGGGACGCTCAAGTTGGTCACCCGCTCATTGTAACCGACGCGCACCGGGCCAAATCAAACGCGCCCGACGCTCTCTCCATCTTTAGAACTTGTGCGCGTCCAGAGTCTCAACGCCGTTATCGGTGCCCACGAGGATCACGTCGGCGCCGCGCCGCGCGAACAGACCGTTGGTGACGACGCCGACGATGTTGTTGATTTTCGTCTCCAACTCGGCAGGATTGAGGATGCGCAGATCCTCGACGTCGAGGATGATATTGCCGTTGTCGGTCGTGAAATGCTCGCGCAGCTGCGGGTGGCCCCCGAGTCGGACCAGCTCGTGCGCGACGTGGCTCCGCGCCATCGGAATGACCTCGACGGGCAGCGGGTAGCCGCCCAGCACACCGACCAGCTTCGACTGGTCGATGATGCAAACGAAACTCTTCGCTACCGCCGCGACGATCTTCTCCCGGGTGAGCGCGCCGCCGCCGCCCTTGATCATCGCGCCGTGCGCGGTGGCTTCGTCGGCGCCGTCGACATAAACGGGCAGCTCGTCGACGCTGGTCAGCTCGATGACCGGAATGCCGTAACCCTTGAGCCTGTCTGCGGTGTGGATCGAGCTGGCCACAGCGCCCTTGATCCGATTCTTGACCTTGGCCAGCTCATCGATGAAGTAATTGGCGGTCGTGCCTGTGCCGACGCCGAGGTAGGCGTCCTCGACGATGAACTTGACCGCCTCGCGCGCGACGAGGCGCTTCTGTTCGTCCTGGGTCATGGCTTCTTCCGCACCGGTGGCAGGTCGGTGCACACGCCTTCGTACACTTCGGCGGCGAAGCCCACCGATTCGGAGAGCGTCGGATGCGGATGGATGGTCTTGCCGATGTCGACCGCGTCCGCGCCCATCTCGATCGCGAGCGCGATCTCGCTGATGAGGTCACCGGCGCGCGTGCCGACGATGCCGCCGCCGACGACGCGGTGCGTCGAAGCGTCGAACAGGAGCTTGGTGAACCCCTCGTCGCGGCCGTTGGCGATCGCGCGGCCCGAAGCCGCCCATGGGAAAAGACCTTTCTGGATCTTCACGCCTTTCGCTTTCGCCTCGTCCTCGGTGAGACCCACCCAGGCGATTTCGGGATCGGTGTACGCGACCGATGGGATCACGCGCGCGTCGAAGAATGATTTCTCACCGGCCGCTGCCTCGGCCGCGACGTGCGCCTCGTGCACTGCCTTGTGTGCGAGCATCGGCTGCCCGATGATGTCGCCGATCGCATGGATGTGCGGCACATTGGTGCGCAACTGATTGTCGGCCGCGATGAAGCCGCGATCGGTAACGGCGACGCCGGCCTTGTCGGCGCCGATCTTTTTCCCGTTCGGGCTGCGGCCCACCGAAAGCAGGACCAGATCGTAGGGCTGCGGGCCCGGGGGGGCCTGCTCGCCTTCGAAGCTCACGTAGATCGCGTCCTTTTTTGCTTCTGCGCCCACCGTCTTCGTCTTCAGCATCACGCGGTCGAAGCGCGGCTTGTTCATCTTCTCCCAGACCTTCACCAGGTCCCGGTCCGCGCCGAGCATCAGGCCGTCGAGCATTTCGACGACGTCGAGCCGGGCACCGAGCGTCGAATAGACGGTGCCCATTTCCAGGCCGATGATGCCCCCACCGACGACCAGCATGCGCTTCGGAACCGACTTGAGCTCGAGCGCGCCGGTTGAATCGACGATGCGCGGATCCTCCGGCATGAACGGCAGCCAGACCGACTGCGAGCCCGCGGCGATGATCGCCTTTTCGAAGCGCACGATTTTTTTGTTACCGGTCTTGGCCTGGCCCGGACCGTCCGTAAGCTCGACCGCGGCATGATGCGCATCGAGGAATGCGCCGACGCCGCGCACGACTTCGACCTTGCGCGCCTTGGCCATGCCCGCCAAACCGCCGGTCAGCTTGCCGACGACCTTGTCCTTCCACCCGCGCAGCTTGTCCAGGTCGATCTTCGGTGGTCCATAGGTGATGCCGTGCTCGCCGAGCACCGCTGCTTCGTCCATCACCGCCGCGATGTGGAGCAGCGCCTTCGACGGAATGCAACCGACGTTGAGACAAACCCCGCCCAACGTGGGGTAGCGCTCGATGAGCACTGTTTTCATGCCGAGGTCGGCGCTGCGAAAAGCCGCGCTGTAGCCGCCGGGGCCCGCGCCGATGACGAGCATCTGGCATTCGATATCGGACTTGCCCGAGTACGTCGCGGCACCGGCAACCGGCGCCGCGGCGGTCGGCGCGGGCGCGGGTGTCGGCGCTGCAGTTGCCCCCGCTGGGCTCGGGCCCCCTCCCCCGGTTGCGGGAGAGGGTTGGGGTGAGGGAGGCGACGCAGACTTCGGCGTGGCGGCCGCGCCCTGCGCGGCGGGTTCGAGCGTCAGGATCACGCTCCCCTCGCTCAGCTTGTCGCCGACCTTGACCTTGAGCTCCTTGACTGTGCCGGCGGCGGGCGCGGGCACGTCCATCGTTGCCTTGTCCGATTCGAGTGTTACCAGCGAGTCCTCCGCCTTCACCGCGTCGCCGGGTTTCACGAAGACCTCGATGACGGGCACGTCCTTGAAGTCGCCGATGTCGGGAACCTTGACCTCGATTGTGCTCATGGAGACCTCAGAAGCTCATCCGCGAAGACGCAAA
>DASXQW010000086.1:0-7514 GCA_036506975.1 Casimicrobiaceae bacterium
GCGCTTCGGCACGCCCGATGCGGACGAGGAAATCTTCAAGCCGCGCCGCGACGTCGGCGCCCCACCCTCCGAAGCACCGCGCATCGATCTCGACGCAGCGCGCAAGAAAGCCGCTCGCGAAATCGCGCGCGAAGGTTCGGGCTCGCGCGGAGTCTTTACCATTCCATCGCCGCCGCTGCCGGAGAAGAAGTCGAAGGAAGCAATGGCGATGGAGAAGGCGATCAAGCCCGATTGCCGCACGGCCTATGCCAACATGGGCCTGCTCGCGGTTCCGGTCCTGGTAGCGAGCGCGATCGCTGCCGACGGGAGCTGCCGGTGGTGAAATGAAAACGCCTGTCCGGGATTTCACCAGGGACTACGAGCTCGGGCGTTCGGCGGTCCTCCGCGAGCTGGAGCGCTGCGTGCTTGGCTGCGACTACGGAGCCACCAGCTGGACCACGCGCCAGGAAGCATCACGAATTGCCGAGCTGCTCGAGCTTCATCCGCGCGACACGCTCCTCGACGTAGGCGCCGGCTCGGGATGGCCGGGACTCTATCTCGCGCAGCTCCTCGGCTGCGATGTCGTCCTCGTCGACCTTCCGCTCGTGGGCCTGCGCGTCGCTCTCGAGCGCGCTGTGGCAGACGGACTGGAGATGCGCTGCCGCACGATCGTCGCAGACGGCGCGGCGTTACCGTTCCGGACCGGCTCATTCGACGCCGTAAGCCACTCCGATGTGTTGTGTTGTCTGGAGGCAAAATTATCCGTGTTGCAAGCCTGCCGCCGCGTAGCGCGTGCCGCGGCGAAGATGGCATTTTCCGTGATCGCGCCGGCATCCTCGCTATCGGCGTCCGAGCGCGAGATCGCGATCGAATCCGGCCCCCCGTTTGTCGACGTATGCGGCGACTACGCCGACTTGCTCCACCAGTCTGGCTGGCAGCTGCTCGAACGGTGGGACGTCTCGGAGGAATTTGCGCGCTCGCTTCGAATTTCGATCGAGGCGGTGAAAGCGCGCGCCGACGCACTCACCGAGGTGTTCGGTCGGGAGGATTTCTCAGAGCGCTTGAAGCGGCGCGAGGCTACCCTTGCCGCTATCGAGCGTAAATTATTGAAACGCGAGATCTTCGTCGCGCGAGCCCGTTAAGCCCCGAATCGTGATGCGCAAATCATCGGCGGCGGCGGTGGCGAGTCGACGCGGGTCGACGATCTGCAGTGGAAGTCAAGTGACACGGCGCGCCGCGCGCAAGCTCTTCCGCACCACCGGCCGCGTCGGCTTGCGGCGTGCGACTTCGACGAAGCCGGCGCTGTCGAACATCGATTTGGCGCCGAACCACATCGAATCATCCGCGGCCTTGGCCGCCTTGTCGCAGGGATAAGCTTCGAGCAGCGTCGCGCCTTGCTTTCGCGCCCACCTCAAGGCGCCGTTCAACATGGCCTCGGCCACGCCGCGGTGCCGCGCTTCGGGATCGACGACGAAGCAGATGATCGACCACACCGGTCGCTCATCGACCGGTTTCATCACGGGCGATCGCTTGAGCTTGGCGTAGTCCTCGCGCGGCCCGAGCGATACCCAACCGATCGGCCGGCCCTTCTCGTAGCCGATCAAGCCCGGGACGACGCCGCGATCGACCAGGCTTTTCAGCGCTCGCTTGTTGGCTTCGGAGTACGTCAGGCCCGCAGGCACGTCCTGCGAGCCTGAACGGCGATAGTACATGCAGTAGCAACCGCGCGCGGCCGACGCGCCGGGACGCCCGAACAGCTCGACCAGGTCGTCCCAGCGGTCGGCAGTAAGCGGTTCTATCCGAAGCTTCAGTTGGCGCACCACCCTGATGTTCGGCGTCAATTTCCCTTGAGCTGGGCGCGGACCTCGCCCCCGGGATTCTTGGCGCTGTGCACGTTGACGTACAGATTCCCGGCCTTGTAGCTCGCATATTGGCTTTCCGTGAGCTTCGCCCCTTCAGGTGCGGCGAACGTATTGTCGCCGGTCTTGGTGAAAGGGACGATGACGGGCCCGTTGGCGCCGGAGGCGCCCTCGTGAATGTGCGATGCGGTCGCCGTCATGCCCGTCACCGTGATATTTGCGCTTACGGAGCGATCCGGCTTGATGGTGACCGTCCCGGTACCCGATGCAGGCGTCGTCACCGGCGGCACCTCGTTGCTCCCGGAAAGAACGACCTGCTGACCTGACATCGGCGGGGACATCGATGCGCAACCGACAACGATTCCAAGCGCCCCGGCCAGCGTGATCGCACGAACCAGCGTGCTCTGACGCAACATCATATCGTTCATGAATCTCCTCCATTGGATGTGTTGTCTTTGATGGCGCTGCGGCATTCGATCCTGCGGCAGCTTCGCAACGATAACACCTCGGGGCATCGGCGAGCGCATCCAAGCGCTTGCTACTCAATGTTTGTCCGCCCAGCGCGCGAACGTCAACGGAAAACGCAGCGGACAGCGGAATACCCGGAGCGTCTCGAGTGTTAACTTGTGCCCTGACGCCCGCGAAGGATTTAGCGCCGGCGAGTCCGTGAAACCCGTTACCGACCTATTTCGCGTCGACCTGTTTGCGCTGATACCCGCTTGCGCGCATGCAGGCGTCGTACATCCGATTGAAGGTTGCGTGCGTCGGGTCCATCTCGCCCCCTATGCCGAACCTCCTCTGATCGACCTGGGCCTGCCTGGCACAGGCTTCGTTATCCTTGACGAACTGCGGCCGCGGTGCCTGGCCCTGGTCGTAGTCCTCGGCGGTGCGTACCGCGTACTGGGCGCAACCTAAGACGAACAGCAGCGCCGGTGCGGCAAGCATTGGAAGGCGAACGTTCACGGCGTCTCCTTCAACGCCTGCTCGATATCGGCGATCAGATCGTCGAAATGCTCGATGCCGATCGACAGGCGCACCAGATCCGCGGGGCACAGCGTCCCCGGTCCTTCGACGCTGGCTCGATGCTCGGCGAGGCTCTCGACCGACCCCAGCGAGGTTGCGCGCTTGATTACGCGGAGATTGGCGGTGAACGCCTTCGCGGCCGCTTCTCCGCCGGCGAGGCGTAGAGACATCATTCCGCCGAAGCCGCCATGCATCTGTTTCGCGGCGACGGCGTGCCCGGGATGGGCGGGGAGCCCAGGATAGAGCACGTGCGAGAGCTTCGCGTGGCGCTGCAGTCGCAGCGCAATCGCGTGCGCATTGCGGCAGGAAGCGGCGACGCGCAAGTGCAGCGTGCGCATCCCGCGCAACAGCAGCCATGCCTCCAGCGGCCCCAGCACCGCCCCGCCACTCCCGCGCAGGTATCGCATGCGTTGCCACGGTTGGTCGTCCTGCGCGGTTGCCAATACCCCGGCGATCACGTCGGAATGGCCGTTCAGATACTTGGTCGCCGAATGCATGACGATATGCGCGCCCAATTCGATCGGACGCGTCAGCAGCGGCGTCGCCGAGGTCGAGTCGACGGCGACGGTCGCGCCGACCTCGCGGGCGATAGCGCTCGCGGCGGCAATGTCGGTGATCTCCCAGGTCGGATTGGCGGGCGTCTCGACCCAGATCAAGCGCGGCAGCCGCGCGTGCGCTTTTTTCGCGAGATCGTCGGTCGACGAATTGTCGTAGAACTCGATCGCCAGCCCCCACGGCGCCGCCACCTCGAGCAGCCATTTGCGCAGCGCCCAATACATGCTTTGCGGCGCGAGTGCGCAAGTGCCGGGGGCGAGCGTCTGGAACACGGCCGCCGCCGCGGCTTGGCCGGAGGCGAACAGCATCGCCGCGGCTGCGCCTTCGAGCGACGCGATCAGTGCCTCGGCCTGATCGTAGCTCGGATTGTCGGCGCGCGAATAAATGCGTCCGCCGGGAAACGCACCGTCCGCGCCGCGCTCGTACGTGGTCGAGACGTAAATCGGCGGAACGATGTCGCCATACGGAGCCGCGACTTTGCCCATGCCTTGGGCGGCCCTCGTTTCGGGATGGAGCCTGGGTTTGCCGGTTGTCATCGGTGGCACGACTATAGTCCTAAGCGCGCCGGGTTCAATCGCGGTAGCGACGCAGCCAATCGACGATCTGCGACGCCGTGTCCGCCGCGCGCTCGCGCTGCGGAAAGTGTCCCGCGCCTTCGACCAACCGCCGTTCGTAGGGCCCCTCGAAGTACGCCTCCTTGCCTTCGCTCATCTGCGGCGAGTTCACCGGGTCGAGCACGCCGTGGAGCGTCAACGTCGGCACGCGTTGCTTCGGCGCCGGATCGAACTGCGCCTCGAGCTCCCCATATCGTGGATCGGGAGCGGCATGGGCCCAGCGCACGCGGTAGGAGTGCAACACGATGTCGGCCCAATCGGGATTGTCGAACGAGATCGCGGTGCGCTCGAATTCCTCAGCGTCCGGCTCATACGCGACGAACCACTCGTTCCAGATGTGGCGCGTGAACGCGCGGCGGTCTTCGCGCACCGCCTTCGCGCCCCGCGGCGTCGCCATCAGCCAGTGATACCAGTAGTTCTGCGTCTGCCGATAACTCAGCGCCTGGCCTGGCGAGTTGGTGCCGTAACCGACCGAGAGCGCCACGCATGCGCTGACGCGCGCTTCGTTCAGGGCCGACGCGATGTACGTGGCGCGCGAGCCCCAGTCGTGGCCGACCAGCGCATGCCGCTCCAACCCAAGCGCCGTCGCAAACTCCTCCAGATCCTGTCCAAGCGCGACGAGCTGGCCGCTGCGAAACGTGTCGTCGTTCAGGAAACGCGTCGGCCCGAAACCGCGCAACCATGGCACGTAGGTGCGAAAGCCCGCTTCGTGCAGCGCAGGCAGCACCGGATCCCAGGTGCGCGCATCGTCCGGCCAGCCATGCGTGAGGATGACCGGGAAGCCGCCGTCCGGGCCGGCGACTTCGTAGCCGATGCGCAGCAGCGAGGTCTCGACAAAGCGCGTCGTCATCAGCTCAGGAATCCGGAGGTCTGCCGTGTATGCCGGCGAGCGGCGCGCGGCGGAGAAACGCCGCGTCGCGACCGAGGATCAAGCGAACGAGATCTTCGAGGACCGGTTCGTCCATCGACGTGCTGTGAAATTCCAGGCTGACGCGATCGAAGCGATCGACGTTGACCAGCGTGACCGTGACCAGCCCGGTTTGATAGTCGGCACGAAACGCCACGTTCGCGGGAATCGCGGGCGGCACCGAAATGACGCACTTGCACACCGTCCCGCCGGCATCTTCAACTCGTCGGCTCGTGTACAGCAGCCCCGCGTCGTCCAGAACCTTGTCCGCAAGCGCGACGCCTCCCGGCGCGACCTCGACCGTCAGCGCCTTGGCCACCACGATTTCGTAATAGATGTTGATTTCGTCGAGCACCGAAAAGCCCACGATGCGCCGAGTATGCTGTCCGACCGAGCCGTGTCCGAATCGCGGCGAGTCGAACACGAGACCATGACCCAGATCGAATCGGTGCTCGATCGCGGGCTTCAGCCCATCCAGATACGTTATCGCTTTCTCGAGCCAGCGAAACGCCTTGCGCAGCCGGGCGTCGATCTCCTGGAAGCCTTCGACGTCGGCGTGTTCATGCGTTGATTGTCGCGCCTCTTCGTACTGAGTGCGCAGTTCGTCGAGCAGCGAAACACCTTGCGACATTGCGATGGCTTCTGTAGTTATCGGCAAAGCGCGGATTATCGCAGTCGATACGAGAGCACGTGCCCGTCGCGCGTCGTCGAGCGCAAGCCGAGCCACTCGCCCTCCGGTGAATACCAGAGCTCGATACGGTTCCTCTCGGTGTCGATGCGGTAATGGCTGGCCGGGCGCGAGGTTCCGCGCACATCGAGGGGCTCCTTACCGAGATCGTGCACGGTGACGGGCGTCCAGGCGCCGGTTTGTGCGTTCACCAGATGCGTCTGCCGCAGCACCCGCGGATTCCAGTACGCGAAGCTCATCACGCACGGCGCGAGCTTCTCTTCCCCTCGGGGGCCGGTGATCACGAAGGCGCCCGCCTCGAGCCGTCCGGCGACCGTCGTCACGCGGCCCTTTTCCTCGGTGCGTGTGTCGATGCGCGTAAGGCAATCCGCCTGCCAGGTTTCTTCGGCGTGCTGCTTATAGCTGGCTCCGAACAGCGCTACGCCGTACCGCATGTCGCTTTGCACCGATCGCGCGTCGCCTTTCTCCTGAACGATGATATCGTGCGTACCGATTGGCAAGCCGTCGACGCTGACGTCGAAGTGCCACTCGCGCGCGAACGCCGGGATGGCGGAGAGCGATCCCGAGAGCAGCACCACGACCGTCAGAAGGCAGTGCAAAGGGACGGCGCGCAGCGAAACGACGGGCCGGAAGAGTGGGAGGCGCATGCGGGCGGGATCCTGCGCGTACGACGGATTCGCGCACGCTATCTGGTATCTTAACTCGGCCCAATGCGCCAGGACTGCCACGGGAGGCCCGCATGAGAATTCCCTTCTGGACGCAGGGTGCGGCCCAACGCGATGCGGCGCTCGTCGCCGCCATCGAGCAACGGCGTGGCGGCCGGCTGCTCAATCTCGACCGCATGCTGTTGTGGTCGGAACCGTTGGCGCGAAGCTGGAACGTTTTCCTGCGCACATTGCGGCAGGAGCTCTCGCTCGCGCCCAAGCTGCGCGAGCTGGCGATCTGTGTGGTCGCGCGCGCGACAGGGGCCGATTACGAGTTTCACCATCATGCGCCCGAGTTCGAAAAAGCCGGCGGCAGCGCCGCGAAGGTGGCTGCGCTCGACGATCCCGACGCGGCGGCGACCAGCCCGCTGTTCGATGCGCTGGAACAGAACGTCATCTGCTACGCGCTGGCGAGCACGCGTGCGGTCAAGGTCCCCGATGCATTGTTCGACGCGCTCGCCCGACAACTCTCGCCGACTGAACTCATCGAGCTCGCCGCCGTCGTCGCCGGATACAACATGGTGGCGCGATTTCTGATGGCATTGCAGATTCCGCCCGAAGCATAGAGTTACTATAAATCAACAACTTGTCCACGACAGCAACGGTGTCGATAATCTTTACATTGATTGTATCTTTCAAATCCAAAACCATGTTTAAGCAAGCATTTTTTACTGGCGCAGGGATTGCTTAAGAGACCGCATCGACCAATTCGGACGGAAAAGATAAAAAATGAAGAATTCATTGATTCGGTGTGTCGTGGTTGCGGCACTTGCCGTTGCGGCCTCGGCCGCCCTTGGCAATGCGTTTTCGGGTGCTGCGTCCCAGCCGGGAAGCCTCATATTCGGTGGCTCGTCCACCGGTGGCTATGCGACCGTTAGCCTCAGCACCGATAGCGGTAGCAGTTACCACAACGTTCTCACCGGCCAGTTTCAGGGTTTCTTCGATCCGGCGAGCGAAGGCACTCTCGGCCCGGATGACTTTTTCCGTTTCTTCTGCATCGAGCTTGGTCAATACGCGGAAACCGGACCGAATGCCTACACGCGAAACCTGGGCGTGCCGAACGCGACCGACAGCGCCGAGCTGACCCGGCTTTTCGATCAGTTCTATCCAAATGGTTCGACCGGGACTTATTACGCCGGCGGCAGTCAGACCAACTTCGGCAGCTTTCCCGATACAAATACCTCG
>DASXQW010000087.1:0-11282 GCA_036506975.1 Casimicrobiaceae bacterium
CAAGCCGAACGGCCCGAGCTGCGCTTCATCGAGGCCAAGTGCGTGCAATGCGGCATCTGCGCCGCGACCTGCCCCGAGGATGCGATCACGCTCGAGCCGCGGCTCCTGCTGACCGCCGCGGCGCGCGAGCCGCGCGTTCTCAACGAGGCGGCGATCTTCAACTGCATACATTGCGGCAAGCCGCTGGGCACCGAAAAGATGGTCGGCAACATGCTCGCCAAGCTCGCGGGCCATTCGATGTTCGCAGCACCTGGCGCGCTCGATCGGCTCAAGATGTGCGCGGATTGCCGCGTGATCGACATGATGCAAAAGGAGCTGCCGACCGGGCGGGGGACGGTCACGGCCAAGGAGCCATGACCGAGCCGGCCGCTCCGGCAGTCGCCCTGCGCCGCGAAGTCGCTGCCGAGGACGAGGCGCGCGCCAATTTCTACGCCCTGCTCGCCCGCCTGTACGCCGACGCGCCGGACGCGGCGCTGCTTCGCGCGATCGCGGCGGCCGACGAGTTGCCGGTTGTCGCTCCCGACGGTGCCGCCAAGGATCTCGCGCAGTCATGGCGCATGCTCATTGCCGCCAGCGCGGCCATGGACGCCGAAGCCGCCGCCGCCGAGTATCAGGATCTGTTCATCGGCGTCGGCAAGAGCGAGGTCAGCCTTCACGCTTCGGGCTACGTCAGCCGCGCGGGCGGCAGCGCGCTTGCCGACTTGCGCGCGGTGCTGGCACGGCTCGGCTTGAGCAAGCAAGAGAGCTCGAGCCTCTACGAAGACCACCTGGCCGCCGTTTGCGAGACGATGCGGGTCCTGATCGGCGGCGCCCCGGGGGTGGAGCCTTGCCCTTTTGCGCAACAGCGCGAATTCTTTGTCGGCTACGTATCACCATGGGTGTCGATATGCTGCAATGCAATAAGCATTTCTCCTATTGCCAACTACTACCGCCGGGTAGCAGAATTCACGCAATACTTCATGGCAATCGAACGTGACTCCTTTGCCATCGAATGACGAGTCGCCTGGAGCATCCGGAGCGATTCGATAACGTCACGTTGCAGGTCATTTTGCAGAGGCACGTATGCGCTCGAGCAAACGTAACGCAGGCATCACCTCACCCGCCCGTTCCGAATCCGATTCCCGCGCGACCGATACCAAACGCCGCGGATTCCTCTTGGCGCTCGGCGCCGGCGGGATCGGCGCGGCGGCGATCGCGGCGCGCTCGCTTTCTGGTGTCGCGCCGAATGCGGCCGCGACGCCGGATGACGATTCCGCGAAAGGCGCAGGCTACCGAGCGACCGATCACGTGAAGCGTTATTACGAAACGACCAAGACGTAGAAATTTATCGATGATGCTCGGTAGGACTTCCACGCTACCAAACGTTAAAAGCTGTCTGGAAAACGTGACGAGCAGACCCGATCGCCTCAGTTGCCAAATGAGGGCCCGCAGCGAGCCGCGAGGCAGTACATAAGGTACGGCGAGCGGCGAGCGAGGACACGACAAAGCGAGCGGGTCGCGCAGTAGTTTTACAGACAGCTTTTTTAGGAGGAGGACGGATCATGCTGCTCACCAAAGTAGACAGTGGCGCGAACGAAAGCGCCCCGGCAGCTCGTCCACGTTTTCGCCGCCATGCGGGAGCCAGACTCCCGACGATGGATCGGCGGACGTTTTTGAAGCGTTCGGGTCTCGTCGCCGGGGCCGGAGCGTTTGCCAGCCAGCTACCCTATGGCGTGATCGGCAAAGCCGCCGCCAAGGAAGGCGACGCGGGGAAGATCGAAGTCAAGCGCACCGTCTGCACGCACTGCTCGGTCGGCTGTTCGATCGACGCGGTCGTGCAAAACGGCGTCTGGATCCGGCAGGAGCCGGTGTTCGACTCGCCGCTGAACCTTGGTGCGCACTGCGCCAAGGGGGCCTCGGTGCGCGAGCATGGCATGATCGAGCACTCGCATCGGCTGAAGTCGCCGATGAAGCTCGTCAACGGCAAGTGGCAGAAGATGTCGTGGAACGACGCGATCAAGGAGGTCGGCGACCGCCTGCTCGCGATCCGCAACGATAAGGAAAAGGGCGGTCCGGACGCCGTGTTCTGGATCGGCAGCTCCAAGCACAGCAACGAGCAATCGTTCCTGCTGCGCAAGTTCGTGTCGTTCTGGGGCAGCAACAACTGCGATCACCAGGCGCGTATCTGCCACTCGACGACGGTTGCCGGCGTAGCCAATACCTGGGGCTACGGCGCGATGACCAACTCGTACAACGACATGCAGAACAGCAAGTGCGCGATGTACATCGGCAGCAATGCCGCCGAGGCGCATCCGGTGTCGCTGTTGCATATGCTGCATGCCAAGGAGACGGGCTGCAGGATGATCGTCGTAGATCCGCGCTTCACGCGCACCGCGGCGAAGGCGGACGATTATGTGCGCATCCGCTCGGGCAGCGACATCGCGTTTGTCTTCGGCATGCTCCATCACATCTTCAAGAACGGCTGGGAGGACAAGCAGTACATCCACGACCGCGTCTACGGCATGGACAAGGTCAGGGAAGAATGCCTGACCAAGTGGACCCCGGACAAGGTCGAGGAAGTTTGCGGCGTTCCCGAGGCCACCGTGTACAAGGTCGCCGAGATGATGGCGAAGAACAAGCCGTCGACCGTTGTCTGGTGCATGGGCCAGACGCAGCACACCATCGGTAATGCGATGGTGCGCGCGTCGTGCATCCTGCAGCTTGCGCTGGGCAACATCGGCGTGTCGGGCGGCGGGGCGAACATCTTCCGCGGTCACGACAACGTGCAGGGCGCGACCGATGTCGGCCCGAATCCGGACTCGCTGCCAGGCTATTACGGCGTCGCGGCCGGCGCGTGGAAGCACTACGCCGCCGTCTGGGGTGTCGATTACGAGTGGATCAAGAAGCAGTTCGCCTCGCAGGCGATGATGGAAAAGCCGGGCATGACCGTGTCGCGGTGGATCGACGGCGTGCTGGAAAAAAACGAGCTGATCGATCAGGACAACAACCTGCGCGCGGTTGTGTACTGGGGCCACGCACCGAACAGCCAGACGCGCGGCAAGGAAATGGTCGAGGCGATGAAAAAGCTCGACACGCTCGTCGTCATCGACCCGTACCCTTCGGCGACCGCGGCGATGGCGGCGATGGTGCGCAAGGACGGTGTCTACCTGCTGCCGGCGTGCACGCAATTCGAGACTTCCGGCTCGGTCACCGCGTCGAACCGGTCACTGCAGTGGCGCGAGCGGGTTATCACGCCGCTGTTCGAGTCGCAGACCGACCAGGCGATCATGTACCAGTTCGCCAAGAAGTTCGGCTTCGACAAGGAGTTCGTCAAGAACTACGAGATCTGGAAGCCCGACGGCGACGCCAAGTTCGACGAGCCCACGCCCGAGTCGATGTTGAAGGAGATCAATCGCGCCACGTGGACGATCGGCTACACCGGGCAATCGCCGGAGCGGCTCAAGCTGCACATGAAGAACCAGGCGACGTTCGACGTGAAGACGCTGCGCGCGAAGGGAGGGCCCTGCGACGGCGATTACTACGGCTTGCCCTGGCCGTGCTACGGCACACCCCAGATCAAGCATCCCGGGTCGCCCAATCTCTACGACGAGTCGAAGCATGTCATGGACGGCGGCGGGTGCTTCCGCGCAAACTTCGGCATCGAGCGCGACGGCGTGAATCTGCTGGCTGAAGACGGCTCGTATCCCAAGGGATCCGAGCTCACGACCGGGTATCCCGAATTCGATCACGTGCTGCTGAAGAAGCTCGGCTGGTGGGACGACCTCACCGAGGACGAGAAAAAAGCCGCCGAAGGCAAGAACTGGAAGACCGATCTCTCGGGCGGGATCCAGCGCGTCACGCTCAAGCACGGCTGCCACCCGTTCGGCAACGCCAAGGCGCGCGCGATCGTCTGGAACTTTCCCGACGGCATCCCGCAGCACCGAGAGCCGCTGTACTCGCCGCGGCCGGATCTCGTCGCCAAGTACCCGACGCACGACGACAAGAAAGCCTTCTGGCGGCTGCCGACGCTGTACAAGTCGGTGCAGCAGAAGAACGTCGAAGACAAGGTCGCGGAGAAGTTCCCGCTGATTCTCACCAGCGGGCGGCTGGTCGAGTACGAAGGCGGCGGCGAGGAGACGCGGTCGAACCCGTGGCTCGCCGAGCTGCAGCAGGAGAACTTTGTCGAGATCAATCCGAAGGACGCCAACGATCGCGGCGTGAAGGACGGCGAGTACGTGTGGGTGAAGACGCCGACCGGCGCGCAGCTCAGAGTCAAGGCGCAGGTCACCGAGCGCGTCGCCTCGGGCACGACCTTCATCCCGTTCCACTTCTCCGGCTGGTGGATGGGCAAGGACATGCTCGAGTACTACCCCGAGGGCGCGGCCCCGGTCGTGCGCGGCGAGGCGGTCAACACCGCGACGACGTATGGCTACGACTCGGTAACGATGATGCAGGAAACCAAGACGACGCTCTGCCAGGTCGAGAAGCTCAAGGCGTGACGAGGAGGAGGCAGATACCATGGCCAGAATGAAATTCCTGTGTGACGCCGAGCGCTGCATCGAGTGCAACGGCTGCGTCACCGCGTGCAAGCAGGAGCACGAGGTACCCTGGGGCGTGAACCGCCGCCGCGTCGTCACCATCAACGACGGCGTTCCCGGCGAGCGCTCGATGTCGGTGGCGTGCATGCATTGCTCCGACGCTCCGTGCATGGCGGTGTGTCCGGTCGACTGTTTCTATCGGACCGAGGAAGGCGTCGTCCTCCATGACAAGGACCTGTGCATCGGCTGTGGCTACTGCTTCTACGCCTGCCCGTTCGGCGCGCCGCAATTTCCGCAGACGGGCGCGTTCGGCGTGCGCGGCAAGATGGACAAGTGCACCTTCTGCGCCGGCGGCCCTGAAAAGGATGGTTCGCCCGAGGAGTTCGCGAAATATGGCCGCAACCGGCTGTCCGAAGGCAAGCTTCCGGCCTGCGCCGAAATGTGCTCGACCAAGGCGCTCCTGGGCGGTGACGGCGACGTCATCTCCGAGATCTACCGCAATCGCGTGACCATGCGTGCGGCGCGCGGGTCGATCAGCGGACCGCCGTGGGGTTGGGATTCGGCCTACGGCCGCGTGCAGCCAACCGCTGCGCCGGCGCCCGCACCGGCCCCTGGTCCTGCGCCCGCGCCAACGGGGGGCAAGTCATGACCCGGGCCGCTGCGCTCGTGCTCCTCGGCTCGCTGCTGCTCGGTATTTCCGCATGCAGCGAGCGGTCGCAGGTGGTCAACTACAAGCAGGGCAGTTATCAGGGCAAGCCCGACACGCCGCCGTATCAGAACGCGCCCTATAACGGCGACAAGGCAGCCTGGGAACGAGCGGTGGCCACGCGCGCGCAAGCGCAGAACGAGTACAAGCGCACGAACTAACTTAAGACGTCATTCCGGCCAAGCCCGCTTGAATTGAATGAGCGGGCGCGATCCGGAATCCAGTGATGTGCAAGACGCTGGATTCCATCCCCGGTTTCGCGGGCACTAAGGGGCCGCGGGAATGACGTCAAGAAGTCGGGAACGACATCGGAAAGTCAGGTCGGGAATGGTTGATTGCCAATCGTTGATGGGGCGCTTTTCGATCGTGGGGGTAGCCTCACTCGTCGTCGCCGCGCTTTGGTTCTCGGTCAGCGCCTCATACGCGCAGACGCAGACTCCGACGCCTGCGCCGACGCCGGAAAACTCTTCGCCTGCCGCTGCAGCCCAACGCCAGGCGTCGCAGCCTCTGAACAATGCGCCGGTATGGCGCGAAGTGCGCTCCGGCGCGCCGCAAGTGACGACGGTGCGCGGGCGGGAAACGAATATTCTCATCCAGCCTCAGGGTGAAACCTGGCGTGCTCTGCGCGTGCCGGTCGTGTTCTGGGGCGGCATGCTTTTCGCGCTCTCGATCCTCGGCCTCGCCGTGTTCTATCTGATCCGTGGCCCACTCGACGTTCCGCCGGAGGAAAAGCGAGACGGGAGATTGATCGAGCGCTTCGCGCCGATGGACCGCTATGCGCACTGGCTCATGGCGATCACCTGGGTCACGCTGGCGATCACGGGGCTCATCCTGTCGCTCGGCAAGTCGGTGCTGCTGCCGCTGATCGGCTACACGCTTTTCTCGTGGCTCGCGATACTGTCCAAGAACCTGCATAACTTCGTCGGTCCCATCCTGATCGTCGCCATCCCGTTCCTAGCCTTCCGTTTCGTCCGCGACAACGGCATCGGCGTCGACGACGTCAAGTGGTTCCTGAACCTCAAGGGATATTTCAAGGGTCACGAGCATCCCTCGGGGCGGTTCAATGCCGGCGAGAAGGTCGTGTTCTGGATCGTCCTGGTGATCCTCTCGACCCTTCTTGTGGTTAGCGGACTGGTGCTCGTCTTCCCGAACTTCGATCAGACGCGGTACACGATGCAGGCCGCGAACGTCGTGCACATGGTCGCTGCGTACATTGCGATTGCGCTGGCATTGGTCCACATCTACCTCGGCACGATCGGCATGGTCGACGCCTATCGGGCGATGCGCTACGGCTATGTCGACGAGAGCTGGGCGAAGCACCATCACCTGCGCTGGTATGAGGAAGTGGTGGCGGGTCGCGCCCGCCAGAAATTCGCGGATCCGAGCGCGGTGCCGCCGGAAGCTTCGGAGCTGCACACTCGGCCGGCACGCACACGGCCGGCGTGAGCTCCACACTGCAGAAGAGGAAAGAGGCAATGACGACATTGCGCGCCTTGATCGCCGCCGGACTGGTCGTTGGGGTATTCGGCTGGGCCGTGGCGAAGCTCCCGCCTCCGCCGCCAATGGACGACCAGGCCAAAGCCGCCGCCGAAGAGAAGAAGGCGAAAGACGCTGCTGCGGCGGAAGCCGCCAAGGCCTTGCAGGCGCGGGCCGAGGATCGCGTCGCCGCGCGCTACATTGCCGAACAGAAGGCGAAAGGCAAGATCGTGACGCCGCAGATGGGACCGACCTCGACAGCGGCTGCGGCGCCGCCAGGCAACCGCCCCTCACCAACGACCGACAAGCAGGGGGCGCACTCTCCACCAGGAACGGTGAGATAAACCAAAAACGGGGCTGAGGCCCCGTTTTTTTTGGCACCTGGTTCCTCGCGAGAATGAATCCCGCCCGCGACGCGCGTCGTTGCTAGAGCTGACTCTCGATCGGCAGGAACTTCAGCGCGTCGACCTTGAAGCGACGCACCGCGTCGACGCGGGGCTCGGTATCGTAGGCGACCGCGGCACCGTTCTCCTCGGTACGCCATATCAGCTTGGGCTTGCCCGTGATCCCTTGCGGGCCGAGCCCAAGCACATAGCTATTCGCCGGTTGCGCAACGGCTTCGAATCGCTCCGCGATTTCTTTCGCCAGCTCGGGACTCTCGAGCAAGACGCCCAGTTCGGTATTGAGGTTGCGCGAGCGCTCGTCGAAATTCATCGAACCGATGAAAACCTGCCGGCGATCGAACACGAACACTTTGGCGTGCAGTGCAAACGGGGTCGTGCTGCTCGATTTCAACGATCCTCCGCCAGGCACGTTCGGTTCGCCAAGCTGCGGGCGCACCTCGAAGAGCTCAATCCCGGACTGGAGCATCGGCACGCGATAGCGATCGTAGGCAGCAAAGGTGATCGGAGCGTCGGTAGATTGCAGCGAATTGGTGAGCACGCGCACGCGAACGTTGCGCGAGCGCAGATCGGCGAGCAAGCGCATGCCGTCGTCGCCCGGGACCAGGTACGGTGACGCGACCAGAAGTTCGGAGCGGACGTCCTTCGCGGCGCGCTCGATGCGTTCTCGCACGAGCTTGCCCGCCTGCTCGCCGGATTCGGCCTTGGCCTTCTCGGGGCTGTCGTAGATCGCCTCGGCGCGTGCCCAGATCAGCGGTCTTTTGCCCGAGAGGATATTTGCGACCGGTCCGCCGTCGCTCAAGGGGCGCGTGTAAGTGCCGCCGTCCATCTTCACATGGTGGTTGCGCAAGGATTCGCGGTAAGCGTCGAGCCGCTCCTTGGTTGGTTTGAATACCACCAGATTCTGCAGCGGGGTCGCGAGCTTGTTGTTCCAGAATGCATCGAAGCTGCCGGACAGCCGCCTGACCATCGGCCCGGCGATGAGCAAGTCATAGTCACCGAATTCCACCGTCTGGCTGGCAGCGAAATAGCCATCGCCGACGTTGCGGCCGCCGGTGAGCGCGAGCTCGTTGTCGACGACGAGCAGCTTGTTGTGCATCCGGTACGTGAGCCGCCTCTCGTTCAGCGCAAACTCGGCCGCGCGCATGAATTCGAGCGGTCCGCGGTAGCTGAACGGATTGAAGACGCGAAGCTCGATGTTCGGATGCGCGGTAAGCGCGCCGATTTCCGCATCGCGGCCGACGGCGTTGCTGTCGTCGAGCAGGATGCGCACCCGGACGCCGCGGTCCGCCGCCTCCACAAGCCCCTGGATGAAGAGCCGTCCGGTCTCGTCGCTCTGGATGGCGAAGTATTGGACGTCGAGCGTCTTTTCCGCGAGCGCCGCCATTTCCATCCGAGCGCGGAAGCAGGCGACGCCGCTCGAAATCAGACGGAACCCGGATATACCGGCGTGTTCGCGAACGCGGGGTTCGATTTGCCTTCCGAGCTTGGTCTGCTCCGGATTCGCCAGCGCGACAGATTCGGGCCGAGCCGCGTACGCACCGAGAGGCAGCGTTGAGTCGGTAGGCAACACCGAGCAAGCGCCGAGCGCGATCGCCAGCGCTGCGTATATGCATACGCAGAAACGCGAGACCGCGTCCGACACGGCGCTGCTGTGACCTCGGCAGCTCGGCTTCAGCATGGTCTGGTCAACGGGCAAATGGATCGCGGGATGCCGACATCGCACCGGTTCATCGCTTCGGGGGCGGCGAGCTCGTTGCGTGGCGCGTGCGTCGACGAGGTCTCGGGACTGGCTGTCGCTCCGGCGCAAGCGGTCGCAGCAACGCGCAGCAGGTGGCGCTTGCCGCGTCGAGCGGCTGGTCTTCCTGATACCCTCGCGTGTTGGGCACGCCGGCTGTTCGTGGCGGCTCAGCGCCTGTTTGTTCCCGCGGGTGCTCGATGTCCTCGAGCATCTCTTCCATGCTCGGGCTGATCGTTGCGGAGTTGCTGCGTTTCCTGAGCTGCACTTCCGACTCCTTTCGATCCGTATGTAAGTTTTGCAACAGGCGCAGCGCTTCTGCGGCACCTTGCCGGCCTGCACCAGGACGTTGCACAAAGCATGCCCGGCCGTTGCGCGGGGGGTCCCCGGCATCACGGCACACTTGGGGCATCGCAACCATCGAGGTCAAACGGAACAAACTCGGCACGATTTACCGCATGTCCCGGGGAGAGCGGGACAAATTACCGCCAAGCGCGAGACACGCTCGCCATCGCGGCATGTAACTCCCTAAGCTAAAAAGAGAAACATATCGTTGGCACGGGCGTTGCGGCACCACAGAGAGCAGAGCACTGCTTCAAGGAGGCTCGAATGCCCAACATCGTCGCCGGTCGGTTCGAACAGCAAACGGATGCGGACGCGGCCATAGCGGAACTCATGCGTCAAGGCTTCGACAGCGATCGCGTAACCTCTTTTTTCGTCAATCCCCCTGGCGAGCACGCCAAATTCCCGATCGGTGGCGATCGCGAGGACTCGCCCGGCGCGGAGAAAGCGGGGACCGGTGCGGTGGCCGGAGCCGCAATCGGCGGTGCGGTCGGCATCGGGCTCGGCCTGGCCGCAACGCCGGTCGTGGGGCCCGTCGCGGTGCCCACGGCTGGCGGTGTGGGAGCCTACATGGGCGCGCTCGCCGGCGCCCTCGGCAAGATGAAAGATTCTCCTGCCGAGACCTCCCCCTACGCGGAGACGCCGCCGGAAGTTCGCCACGCTGGCGTGGTGGTCGCTGCGTACGCGCCCGAGCCGGAACAACGTGCGACCGCGCTCGATGTGCTGAAGGCATCCGGGGCGCAGGACATCGAGACCGCCGAGGGCCACTGGCACGATGGCAAATGGACCGATTTCGATCCGGTCGCGCCACCCGGTGCCGAAGCCGGAGGCCCGCTGGCAGGCGACGCGCGGCCTCAGCGCATCCGCAAGTAGATCAAACGCGGCGGGCTTCAGCTGCCCGCGGTCCGGAAGAGAACGTCGGACAACGCGAGCCCGCACAGCAGTGCGAGCCACACGACGCCTGCCGCTGCGGCGATGCGCACGATCGGCCTGCTCTTCCCGATGCGCATGAAGAAGTAGAGCACCAGCGCGGCCTTGGCGACGCCAATCGCGAGATTGCTCACGAGGTTGAACACGCCGAGCGGCAGCAGCGAGCTCCCCGCGGACAACGCAAGCAGCAAGAGCAGCGCGACCCAGACGAGGAGATGCGACCGCAGCGCGAGCGCGTTCATGAGCGGGCGATGAGGTAGAGGCACGGGTAGATGAAAATCCACACGATGTCCACGAAGTGCCAGTAGAGCCCCGCCATCTCGACCGACAGCGGTGACTGCGCCGCGAACCCCCTGAACGCTACGCGCGCGGCCACGACGCCGATGACGACGATGCCGATGGCCAGATGCACGGCGTGAACGCCGGTCATCACGAAATAAAGCCCGAAGAAGAGCTCCGCCGCGTGGCGCTGTGCCGCGTCGAAGCGGAAGCCCGATCCGGGCACGAGGTGCTGGAGATACTCCGCGCGATACTCGAAGCCCTTGATCACGAGGAACGCGACGCCGAGCGCCAGCGTGGCGCTGAGCAGCAGCACCGCCCAGCGGCGCCGCCTGATCGCCGCCGCGCGCACGGCGAGCGCCATCGCGAGGCTGCTGGTCAGCAACACGGCGGTGTTGATCGTTCCGAGCGCGAAGTCCGTGTGGCGGCCGGCTGCCGCGAAAGCCTCGGGGAAGCGCAAGCGTGCCATGAGATAGCCGAAGAAGAGCACGCCAAAGAACAGCGTCTCGGTGGTGAGAAACACCCACATCCCGAGATCGCAAGCCTCGCGCTCCTGGTCCCGGTCGCTGAACGCGCCGGAGGCACTCGCTGCTTCCGCACGAGCGGCGCTGCTCATGTGCTTGCCGCCCGGCGTGCGCCGCCGAATACGGCGTGCGGCGGATACGCGTACGGTTCGTCAGTCACGATGGGCGGCTCTCTGAAGTTCTCGACCGGTGGCGGGGACGGGACCGTCCACTCCAGTCCGGTCGCTCCCCACGGATTGGCGCTTGCTTTTCTGCCGCGGGTGAGCGACCACGTCAGATACACCAGCGGCAGCAGGTAGCCGATCGCGAGGATCACCGCGCCCGCCGACGAGAGCACATGCAGCGTCTGGAACTCGGGCGCGTATTCGT
>DASXQW010000088.1:0-3201 GCA_036506975.1 Casimicrobiaceae bacterium
TTTTTTCTTGTCGTTCGATTCTGGGTACCACCTTGGGTATCCCTTCAACAACGCTGGTACCTATTAGCGTCGCGGCGCGTAGCTGTGCTCAACCCATCGTTCTGAAGCGCGAAGGATCTGAACGACCTTCGTGTGCCGCCAGGCAAACGATTGGAGAAGCTTGGCGGTGATCGGCGCGGGCAGCACAGCATTCGAAATCAATGACCAATGGAGAATCTGCTTTCGATGGCGAGATGACGGCCCTTGGGACGTCCAAATCGTCGACTACCATTGAGGAAGAAATATGACGAGAAACAGGATGCGGCCGATTCATTCAGGCGAAATCTTGCGTGAGGAGTTTCTGGCGCCGCAGGGAATGTCGGCCCACGCGCTGTCGCTGGCGATTCACGTTCCCGCGACGCGTGTGAACGACATCGTCAACGGCAAGCGCGGCGTGACCGCGGACACGGCGCTGTGGCTCGCGCGCTACTTCGGGAATTCACCCGAGTTCTGGCTGAGTCTGCAGGCGGCGCACGATCTGCGCCTCGCCGAACGTGAGGTGGTTGCGTCACGCCGTGGAACGCGTCGTTCGACGGGAGATGGGGTATGAGGTCGTCACTCGTGGGCTAATGCCGGGTCCATGCCATGGCGAAGCTTCGTCGCGTCGGCTTGTGGCGAAGCAAGGAAGGAGAGCAACGCTGCCGCGGCCGCACGACGGCGCGATGCCGTGCATACCGCCGCCGAGAATACGGTAACCGCCTGGATCTCGGCGGGAAGCAGGCCGATGACGTCGATGCCCGGCAGATGCATCAATTCGCTCAACTGCTGGAAGCCCAGCTCGACATCGCCGCGTGCCACGAGCGTGCCCACGGGAATGCCGGGCGGCGCTTGCATGACGCGCGGCGCAATCGCGTCGGCGATGCCCCATCGCTCGAATAAGCGGGCAAGGTGCGCGCCGCTGGGGCCCGTCGAATACCCGATGTTGCGGGCCTGCAGGACCGCGTCGCGAATCGCCGATTCGCTACCGACCTCCGGTCGTCGCGCCCCGGTGGCCACCGCTATTGCCACGTCGGAGCGAGCGAGGTCAATTCGACTCCCCGGATCGACGCGGCCGCCGGCTGCCAACCGCTCGATCACATCGGCTGACAGCACGACGAAGTCGAACGCTTCACCATCGGCGACTCGGCGAGCCGCATCAACGCCACCCACCGAGACGATGTCGACTCGTTGTCCCGTCTGCCGCGTGTACGCATCAGCCAGCTCGGCCAGCACGTGACGCATCGCCATCGAGGAGATGCCCGTGATCGGCTCGCCGTTGGGATGTTCGATGGCCATGGCCGCCGCTCACTTTCAATCGATGTATTTCAATCCGGCCTTTTGCAGCGGCTCGCGCATGTTGTACATATCCAGGCCTAAGACTCCGGATGCCAGCTTTGCGCGCTTTTCGCCTTCACTGGCTTCGCGGCCGGCCGCAGTCTCGAGCGTCTTCTGCGCCGAGGCTGCCGGCACCACCACCACGCCGTCGTCGTCGGCCACGATGACATCGCCTGGTGTCACAAGCGCTCCTGCGCATACGACGGGTATGTTCACGGAGCCCAGCGTCGCCTTGACGGTGCCCTTCGCGGAGATCGCCCTGCTCCATACCGGAAACTTCATCTCGGTCAGCACCCTCACGTCGCGCACGCCCGCGTCGATGACCAGCGCCCGCGCGCCACGCGCTTTGAAGCTCGTCGCCAGCAGGTCGCCGAAATAACCGTCGGTGCAGTCGGCCGTCACGGCGGCAATGATGATGTCGCCCGGCCGGATCTGCTCGACCGCGACGTGCAACATCCAGTTGTCGCCGGGATGCAGCAGGACCGTCACTGCGGTGCCCGACGCTTGGGCGCCTGCATAGATCGGGCGCATGTACGGCTTGAGGAGGCCCGTGCGCCCCATCGCCTCGTGCACGGTCGCAGTCCCGAACGCGCCTAGCTTGGCGGCGACATCGCTGTCGGCACGCTGGATGTTGCGATAGACGACTCCGAGCTCGACCATGGTCAACGTCCTTTCGCTTTCAGTGCCGCATCAAGGCGCGGATAGACGCGCCGCGCGTTGGCTTCGTAGATCTTTTGCCGCTGGTCGGAATCGATCTGCGCGGCCTGGATGTAGCGCCTCGTATCGTCGTAGTGGTGTCCTGTCTCCGGATCAATGCCGCGCACCGCGCCGATCATCTCGCTCGCGAACAGGATGTTGTCGACCGGGATCACGCGTGTGAGCAGGTCGATGCCGGGCTGGTGGTACACGCAGGTGTCGAAGAAAATGTTGTGGAGCAGGTGATCCTTCAATAACGGCTTCTTCATCTCCTGCGCCAGGCCGCGGAAGCGTCCCCAGTGGTAGGGAACTGCGCCGCCTCCGTGCGGAATGATGAAGCGCAGCGTCGGAAAGTCCTTGAACAGATCCGCCGTCAGACATTGCATGAACGCGGTGGTATCCGCGTTCAGGTAGTGCGCACCCGTCGTGTGGAAGCACGGATTGCAGCTCGTGCTCACATGGATCATCGCCGGAATGTCGTACTCGACCATCTTCTCGTAGATCGGGTACCACTGGCGGTCGGACAGCGGCGGCGAGTCCCAGTGTCCGCCGGAGGGGTCGGGGTTCAGGTTGATCGCGACATTCCCATACTCCTCAACGCACTTGACCAGTTCCGGAATGCACGTCGCCGGGTCGACGTTGGGACTTTGCGGCAACATCGCAGCCGGGATGAAATGATCCGGGAAGAGCCCGCTCACGCGGTAGCACAACTCGTTGCAGATCGCAGCCCACGTGCTCGAGACATGGAAATCGCCGATGTGATGCGCCATGAAGCTCGCACGAGGGCTGAAGATCGTGAGGTCGAGGCCGCGCTCGCGCATGAGGCGCAGCTGGTTGCTCTCGATCGATTCGCGCAACTCGTCGTCGCTGATGGTGAGCTCGGACGCTCGCGGCATCTCTGCCGGATGCTTGATCCCCGCAATTTGCCGACTGCGCCATGCCTCGAGCTGCTTGGGTGCCGTCGTGTAGTGGCCGTGGATGTCGATGACCATGGCGGTTCACTTGTGGCTTGCGGCGCCCGTCTGCTGGTCCCAAGCCAGATTTCCGGCCCCTTTGCCGGCGACCGAGTACAGCGCGCCCGGAGCGTTGCGCGTTCGCTGGAACGCCTCGAGCGTCTCGCCGCGCATCGCGGCATAGATGTGCAGGTTCGAC
>DASXQW010000089.1:0-9125 GCA_036506975.1 Casimicrobiaceae bacterium
TGGACACGACGATCGTGATTCCGCCGAAATGCACGGCAGCGCTCGACGATTTCGGCAACGTCGTCATCGCGTTGCAGGACAATGCGGCGGCGGCTGCCGACAGCGCGGGCCGGGCAGCGGTAAACGCCATGACGCTCGAGCTGGTGAAGAACAGCCTGAATTCCGTCACGGACAACATGGCCGGCACGCTCGCCCGGACGGCGCGCTCGCTCATCGTGAGGGACTCGCATGATTTCTCGGTGGCGCTTTGCAATCCGGAAGGAGAGCTCGTCACCGGCGGTGTCGGCATCGCGGTCCACCTGGGGTCCATCCCCAATGCCTTGACTGCGCTGCTGCCGGAGTTCGGCGCCGACCTGCACGAGGGCGACCTCATCATCATGAACGACCCGTATTCGGGCGGCATGCACCTTCCCGACATCTTCGTGTTCAAGCCGATGTTCCTCGAGGGGGAGCTCGCCGGGTTTGCGGCCGCCGTGGCCCACATGGTGGACGTCGGCGGTCGCGTACCCGGCGGAAACGCCGCGGACTCGACCGAGATATTCCAGGAAGGCGTGCGGATACCGCCGACCAAGCTCTATTCCGGCGGACATTTGAACGAAAGCCTGCTGCGCTTGCTCCGCGCGAACGTGCGCCATCCGGACATACTCGTCGCCGACCTGTTCGCCGAAATTGCGGCCTGCAATACGGCCGAAGCCGAATTCCAAGCGATGGCGCGCCGCCTCGGGTCGGCCGCCTTGCGCAACTACATGAAGGAGCTCATCGACTACGGCGAGCGCATGTCGCGCGCCGCTCTCCAGGAGCTCAAGCCCGGGCGATATACGTTCGTCGACCACATCGACGACGACGGCGTCGGCGGCGATCCGGTAAAAATCCAGGTCGCGGTCGACGTCAGCCCAACCGGGATCGCGGTCGATTTCACGGGCACGTCGCCGCAGGTGCGCAGCGCGATCAACGCGCCTCTTTCGATCATACGAACCGCGGTGGCCTTCGTCGTGAAGGCGATCATCGGGCGGGAAATTCCGAACAACTCGGGATTCCTGCGGCTTCTCTCCGTGACCGCGCCGAAGGGCACGATCGTGAACATGTCCTTCCCGGCGGCCTGCGCGGCGCGTGCGGTCACGGCTTATCGCGTCACGGACGCGCTCTTCGGCGCCTTCGCTCCGCTGCTTCCGGACCGCGTGCCGGCGGCCGGAGACGGCGGTCCCGCGGTGATCAGCGTCGGCGGCGAAGACGAGCACGGCGCGCCGTTCGTGTTCATGGAGCTGATTTCGGGCGCGTTCGGCGGCCGCCCGGGCATCGATGGGCTGGAAGGGGTCGCCTCGCCGATCGTGAACGCGCAGAACACGAGTTGCGAGCTGATTGAAGCGACCTATCCGATCCGGGTAGAGCATTACGGCTTCGTCCCCGACACCGGAGGCGCCGGACAGTATCGCGGTGGGCTCGCCGTGAGGCGGGACGTCCGATTCCTGGGACGGCGCGCCGTGCTGCAGATCCGCTCGGACCGCGCCGTGGTAAGGCCGTGGGGACTGGCGGGCGGTCAACCCGGCACGACATCTCGGAATTTCCTATTTACAGGCGACGGCCAAAGCCGTGCCCTGCCGTCGAAGATCGTCACCGAAATCGACTCCGGCGCCATGTGGCGGCATATCACGGCGAGCGGCGGCGGATGGGGCGACCCCGCCAAGAGAGCGCCTGCCGCCATCGCGCAGGATCCGCAGGAAAAAAAGATCACCGAAAAGAACGTGCAAAAGGAAGATGCGGCTCTCCTGAGCCAGGCGAGCCCATAGCGGACGCGTCGTAAAATGAGCGCACCCTTCGAGAACATCGTCGTCGAGCGGGCGCAGGACGTTCTGCGGGTTCGGATCAATCGCGCCGAAAAACGCAATGCGCTGAGCCGCGCCGTGCTCTCCGAGCTCGCCGCCGCCTTTTCGCTGCATGCCGGCGACACCTCGCTCAAGGCGGCGGTGCTCACCGGCGCCGGAGACAAGGCGTTCGCGGCGGGCGGCGACCTGCGCGAATTCGCCGCGCTGCGCAGCGAGCAGGATGCTGCCGACCTTTTTTACAACGCGCATCGGGCGCTCGAGCAAGTGCGGCGCTTTCCAGTGCCGGTGATCGCGGCGCTGAACGGGCTTGCGGTCGGCGGGGGCGCCGAGCTCGCGCTGGCGTGCGATTTCCGGGTTGCAGCCGCGCACGCGACGCTGGGGTTCGTCCAGGGCCGGCTGAATATCTCCACCGGATTCGGTGGCGGTGCCGACCTGATGCGTCTGCTCGGCGCTTCGCGCGGGCTCCTGTGCGCGCTGCGCGCCGAGGTGCTGAGCGCCGTCGACGCCCGCTCGGCCGGGTTGGTCGATGAAGTGGCGAAAGATGGCGAATCGCTCGAGCAATGCGTAATGCGCTTTCTCGAGCCGATCCGGCGCCAGGTGCCTCAGGTCATCCGCTCGTACAAGGCTATGGCTTTGGCCGAGCGGCAGGGCGTGGATGCCGAACAACGTTTTCGGATCGAACTGGCCGGGTTTGTCGAGACCTGGACGCATGCCGATCACTGGGCCGCTGCGGACCGGGTGCTCGCCAAGAATCAGGAGCAAGTGAAATGAGCGCTGTCGCCAAAGAATACGCCGCCGAATCGATCGAGCTGCCGCCGCTCGGCACCGCGGTCCCCTCCGGCATCGAAGTTCCCGTGGTGGTGACCCGCGACATGTGCCGCAACCCCGATCCGGGACAACCCGGCGAAGGCTCGTTCACCCGCGGCATATTTCCCGACGGCTATCGCGGCCGCTTGTGGACCGTGCGGCAGTATTCGGGCTTCGGCACCGCCGAGGATACGAACGAGCGCTACCGGTTCCTCCTCGATCAGGGCCAGACCGGTCTTTCCGTGGCGCTCGACCTGCCGACCCAATGCGGACTGGATCCGACCGACACGATGGCGCGCCCCGAGATCGGCAAAGTCGGCGTGTCGCTGTCGAATCTGTCCGAGATGGAGATCCTGTTCAACGGCATCGACTTATCCAGGATCTCGACATCTTTCACCATCAACGGCACCGCGGCGATCATCCTCGCGATGTACGTCGCTTGCGCCGACAAGCAGGGCGTCGCCCGGGAGAAGCTCACCGGCACCATCCAGAACGACATCCTCAAGGAATACGTCGCGCGCGGCACGTGGATCTGGCCGGTGCGCCCGTCGCTGCGCCTCATCGCCGATTCGATCCTTTTCGGGAACAAGGTCACGCCGCGCTTCAATCCGATTTCCATCGCCGGCGCGCATGTTCGCGACGCAGGCTGCACCGCCGCGGAGGAAATGGCGTACACGCTCGCGAACGGGCTTGCGTACGTGGACGAGCTCATCCGGCGCGGCGGCGACGCCGATCGCTTCGCCAAGCGCCTGTCGTTCTTCTTCTACGTCCACATGGATCTCTTCGAAGAGGTAGCCAAGTTCCGAGCGGCGCGGCGCATCTGGGCGCGCATCATGAAGGAGCGCTACGGCGCCACCGATCCCAAGGCGCAGATGTTCCGCTTTGGCGTGGTGTGCGGAGGCTCGTCGCTGGTCGCGCCTCAGCCCTACAACAACGCGGTGCGGGTTACCGTCGAAACGCTGGCCGCCGTGATGGGCGGAGCGCAATCGATCTTCACCTGCGCGTACGACGAGCCGTTCCAGATACCGAGCGAGTTCTCGGCCGAGCTTGCGCTGCGCACGCAGCAGATCGTCGCTTATGAAAGCGGCGTCGCGCGCACCGTCGATCCGCTGGGCGGAAGCTACTACGTCGAATGGCTCACCGACCAGATGGAAGACAAGATCCTCGCCCTCATGAAAGAAGTCGAAGACTACGGCGGTGCAGTCCGCGCGATCGAGGACGGCTGGCTGCAGCTCAAGGTGGCACGGCGCGCGCACCAGAGAAAGCGCGACATCGATTCCGGCGCGTTTCCCATCGTCGGGCTCAACTGCTTCAGCCGCGAAGGGCAGCAGCGCGCGCCGGGGGAAGTGTTTCACGTCGACCCGAAGGCAAGCAAACGGGTGCTCGACAAGTACCAGGCGCTGCTCGATCGGCGCGACAACGCGGCGGTCGAGAAAGCGCTCGAGCGCCTCGAGCAGGCGTCCGCCGACGACCAGGAAAATCTGATGCCTCACCTGGTGGAGTGTTGCCACGCCTATGCGACTGTCGGCGAGATGGTCCAGCGGCTCAAGCACCAGTGGGGCGAGTTCCAGGAGCCCGTGCGGCTATGACCACGATGACGCAGGCATCGCCCGTTTCCGCGCTCCGCGGCAAGCGCATCCTCATCGCGAAACCCGGCCTCGATGGCCACGACGTGGGCGCCAAGGTGATCGCGCTTGCTCTGCGCGACGCCGGCGCGGACGTCATCTACACAGGGCTGCGCAAGAGCCCGGGCTACATCGCGCGCGTGGCGGTCGACGAGGACGTGGATGCCGTCGGACTCTCGATCCTCTCCGGCAGCCACGTCGAGCTGGTGAAGGAGACCTTTCAGCAGCTTGCCGCCATGGGGGCGGACGACGTCGCCGTATTCGTCGGCGGCACCATCCCCGACGAGGACCGGGCGGCGCTGCAAGCCATCGGTGTGAAAGGCGTGTTCACGAGCGAGATGCGGCTCGATGACGTCATCGCAGCCGTAGTGAGCGCGCTCAAATGAGCGGCCCACTCGCTGGCATCCGCGTCATCGAGGTCGGGCACATGCTCATGGGTCCCTACTGCGGCATGCTGCTTGCAGACCTCGGGGCGGAAGTCGTCAAGGTCGAGCCCGGTCCGGCAGGGGACATCGGGCGCAGCATCAGTCCGCATGCCATCGGTTCGCACAACGCCTACTTTGCGAGCCTGAACCGCAACAAGAAGAGCGTCGTGATCGACCTTGCTTCCGAGTCGGGCCGCGAGGCGTTCGGAGAGCTCGTGTCCACGGCGCGCGCGCTGATCACGAACCTGCGGCCCTCCGCCATCAAGAAGCTCAGGCTGACCTACGATGGGGTAAAGCATTGGAACCCGAAGATCGTCTGTGTCGCGCTCACCGGCTATGGACTGGAAAGCCCTTACTCCGAGCGCCCGGCCTACGACTACGTGATCCAGGCGCTCACCGGCATCATGGCGTTGACCGGCGACCCGGACAGTCCCCCGACCAAGACCGGCTATTCGGCGGTGGACAACTCCGCAGGCATCATGGGAGCGGTGGGCCTGCTCGCCAAGCTGGTGGAAGGGAAGGGCGGTCAGGTCGACATCGCGATGTACGACGTCATGCTGTCGCAGCTCAACTACCTTGCGGGCGCCTGGCTCAATGCCGGCGAGTCCGCCAGCCGCTATCCGCTGTCTGCGCACCCGTATGTCGTCCCCGCCCAGATATTCAAGACGAAGGATAGCTGGGTGGTGATGTTCATTACGCACGACGATTTCTGGCGCCGGTTCGCCGAAGAGGTGGGACATCCCGAATGGGTCAGCGATCCGCGGTTTGCGACCATGGCGGCACGGCGCGAAAACCGGGAACAGGTGCTGAAGGTCGTGGGCGAGCTGCTTCTCCGCGATACGACCGAGCACTGGGCATCACGCCTGGCGCCGCTCGGATTGGTCATCGCGCCCGTCGAGACATTGGAGCAGGCGCTTGCAAGCGAGCACACTCTTGCGCGCGGCATGGTAGCGGAAATTCCAACGCCGGGTGGCGTGATCCGCGTGGTCGGCAATCCGATCAAGTTTCCCGGCGTGAAGGATTGCTACGACGCGCCGCCCCAGCTCGGGCAGCATAACGATGTCCTGCTGCGGGCGCACAGTGGATGAGTCGCTCGCCCTTCGACCGTCGAGCGCTTAGCCAGGCCCTGAGCAGGGCGGCGAAGGCGAGCGTCGCCGAGACGCTCGCCAGCGATGCGCCGGAGTTTTCCGGACGCTCCCGGCTGATCGGCATCACGGGTCCGCCGGGCGCCGGCAAGAGCACGCTGGTCGCGCGGCTTGCGCCCTTTCGCCTTGCCAAGGCTGCCAGCCTTGCAGTCATCGCCATCGATCCATCGAGCCCGCGGACCCAAGGCTCGCTTCTCGGCGACCGCATCCGAATGGAGGCGTTGGGTGACCATCCGCGCCTGTATATCCGGTCGCTCCCCAGCCGTCATGCCCACGACGGGCTGACCGAGAATCTTCCGGAGATCCTCGCCACGCTCGAAGGCTTCGGCTTCGACGAAGTGCTGGTGGAAACCGTCGGCGTCGGCCAGACGGCATACGGCGTGCGCGCGCTCGTCGATGCCGAGATACTCGTGTTGACGCCGGGTGCCGGAGATCAGATACAGGCGATGAAGGCCGGCATCATGGAGACTGCGGATCTATTCGTGGTGAACAAGTCCGACCTTCCCGGCGCGGAGCGGCTGGAAGCAGAGCTACTCGGCGTTCTGCGCCACCGGTCCTCCGAGCCTCCACCCGTGCTGCGGGTGAAGCTCGGCGACGACGCAGGCGTGGCAGCGTTGAGCGATGCGCTCGATCGTCATCTTGCGGCGATTGCCGAGAGCCGTGACACGCGCGAGGTGTCGCGCAATCGCCGGCGCTTCCGCGTGCAATCGCTCATTCAGCGGCGGCTGGAAGAAACGCTCGAAGCGCAGCCCGCGGAGGCGTGGGAAGAAGAGCTGCCGGATCTGTATCAGCGCATCGCCGAGCAGCTTCTGAGGAAGAATGGCGGACAGTTTTGACTACGTCATCGTCGGATCGGGACCTGCAGGCTCTCTTCTTGCCGACCGGTTGACCGAAAATCGGGATGCGACGGTTTGCGTGCTCGAAGCAGGAATTCCGGACCGCAACTTCTACGTTCGCATTCCCGCGGGCTTCGTGAAGATGCTTCACGACCCGGCGCTGATGTGGCAATTCAAGAGCGAGCCGACCGAGCGCACTGCCGGACGGGCCCTCGCGATTCTGCAGGGACGCATGGTCGGAGGCTCGAGCTCGATCAACGGGCTCGTCTACAGCCGTGGCCAAGCCGCCGATTTCGACGACTGGGCGGCCCAGGGCAACGAAGGCTGGAGCTACGCCGAAGTGCTGCCTTATTTCATGCGCTCGGAGCGGCGCATCGGCCCGGGCGACGATCGCTATCGCGGGCGCAGCGGATCGCTGCCCATCACCGATCCCGACTGGCCCAGCGCGCTGTGCGAAGCATTCATCGAAGGCGCAGCCGAGATGGGCATCCCTCGCAATCCCGACTATAACGGTGCAAGACAGGAAGGCGCAGGCTACTTCCAGCGCTACATCTACCGCGGCCGGCGGGTAAGTTGCGCCGACGCATTCCTTCATCCGGCGGTCCGGCGAGGCGCCGTGGACCTGCGCACCCACGCCCAAGCCGAGGCGGTTCTGCTCGAGGGAACGCGTGCGATCGGAGTGCGTTACAGGCAAGGCGAGCACCTGCGCGAGGTTCACGCCCGGCGCGAAGTCATCGTGTGCGCGGGCGCGATCAATTCGCCGAAGCTGCTGCAACTTTCGGGCCTCGGGCCGCGGCCGTTGCTGCAGCAGTCCAATATCGGTGTCGTCAATGATCTGCCGGGGGTAGGCGAAAACCTGCGCGATCACTACACCGTTCGCATCGCGGCGCGCGCGAAGGGCGTTCCGACGATCAACGAGCGGTCGCGGGGCTGGCGGCTCGGTGTCGAGATCGCGAAGTGGCTCGCTGGGCATCCCAGCATCATCGCGTTGAGTCCTTCCCTGGTGCACGTGTACTGGAAATCGCGCCCGGAGCTTTCGCGTGGCGACATCCAGGTGCTGTTCACGCCCGGAAGCTACAAGGAGGGCAAGGCCTACGCGCTGGATGACTTCCCCGGAATGAGCTGCGGCGCGCGGCAGCAGCGCCCCGAAAGCGCGGGCCACGTTCGCATCCAATCATCCGACCCGCGGGCGAATCCGATCGTCCAGCCGAACTATCTCGCAAACCCCCGTGACGAGGAAGTTCTCGTTGCCGCGCTGAGACTCGCGCGGAAGCTCATGGCCACGCATGCCCTCGCGCAGTATTTCGCGCAAGAGACGCTTCCCGGTCCGCAAGTGGCGACGAACGACGAGCTGCTGGACTTCGCGCGCCGCCGCGGCTCGACGGCCTACCACCTTGTGGGAACGTGCAAGATGGGACCGCCGAACGACCGCATGGCGGTGGTGGATCCGCAGCTCAGGGTCTACGGAACGCAAAGCCTCCGGGTGGTCGATGCATCGATGATGCCGCAAGTGCCGTCGGCGAACACGCTCGCGGCGACCTTGATGGTGGCGGAGAAAGCCGCCGATATGATCCGCGGCCTGCCACCGCTTGTCTCACAACCGCTACACGCTCGCTCGGGTAGCGCCGAATAGCGCGTCTTTTTCCGGGCTATGCAATGACCGATATCCCGTCCGGCTTCACCCGCCTCGAATCGACCAGTCCCTTTCACGAGCTGGTCGGTCCCTTCTACGAAAAGCGCGACCGCGCCACCCTGATCATCGGAATGCCGGTCGCGAAAAAGCACATCAACCGTCGCGGTGCGGTGCATGGGGGGATGATCTGCACCCTCGTCGATTTCGCGATGGGCCAGGCCGCGAGCACCATGACGGATCCACCGCGCAAGGTCGTGACGACCAGCCTGTCCACGGACTTTGCCGGCAACGCCACGGACGGCGACTGGATCGAAGCGCACGTCGACGTCTTGCGCTCGGGACGGCGGGTCGTGTTCGTCAACTGCTTCGTCTATCATCGCAGCGAGCGCATCGCCCGCGGCAGCGGCGCGTTTCTCGTTCTCACACCCGACGAGTAGACGATACGCTCGCGACTGTTCGCTATTTTCGGATCGCTACCGCAGCTCGCTTTCGGGAACTGCGCCAAGGTCCCAGGTTCGAGCCTGGTCGGGGAGCCAACCCGCGCGTGATGCGGCCTCGAAATCGAACCACTGTCCGCTGGTTACGTTCACACAATCTCTTGTGTCGAATAGTTTGCCGCGTGAACGAAACGGAGTCGCCCGATGGCAACAAACCTCGATCTCGACGACAAGCTTATTGAAGCCGCCCGGCGCCTTGGCCGGCACAGGACCAAGCGAGATGCGGTGACACGCGCGCTCGAGGAGTACGTGCAATGGCTTGCTAACGAAAAAGGCGCCGGCCAAACCCGGCCGATCGCTATGCCGAAGCAGCGCTTCAGTCGATCAAGCGCAT
>DASXQW010000090.1:0-1564 GCA_036506975.1 Casimicrobiaceae bacterium
CTTCGCCGCCTCCCATCCGCTGACGCCGGGCTCGATCCCGTTCTGCTTCAGGATCTCGCGGCCCTCCTCCTCGCGCGTGCCGCTCATGCGCACGACCAGGGGCAGCTTCATCTTCAGGTTGTCGCGCGCGGTGACCACGCCCCTTGCCACCTCGTCGCCGCGCGTGATGCCGCCGAAGACGTTGATCAGCACGCCCTTGACCTTTGGATTCATGAGGATGACGGCGAGAGCGTTCTCGACCACCTCGGCCTTGGCGCCACCGCCGATGTCGCAGAAGTTGGCCGGCCTGCCGCCCGCGCGCTGCACCAGGTCGAGCGTGCCCATGCACAGCCCGGCCCCGTTGCCGATGATCCCGATGTCACCGTCGAGGGAGACATAGGTGAGGCCGCGCTTCTTCGCCTCCACCTCGTACGGGTCGCCCTCGATCACCGAGCCGTATCGCTCCTCGAGGTCCTTGTGCCGCCAGGCGGCGTTGTCGTCGATCTCCAGCTTCGCGTCGCCGGCGATGACATCGCCTTTGCTGGTGACCACGAGCGGATTGATCTCAGCGGTCAGGGCGTCGTACTCCGGGATCGCCCGATTGAGCCTTTTGATCAGCGCGGTCAGCGGTCTCGCGAGCTCGCCCAGCCCTGACTCATAGACCAGCTGCGTCAGCTCGAAGGCGAGGGGTCCCCGCCAGGGGTTCGGATACAGGCGCGAGATCGATTCCGGCGACTCTTCGGCGACCTGTTCGATGTCCATCCCGCCTTTCGCCGACAGCATCAGGATGTTCGCGCGCGCGTCGCGGTCGACCGTGAAGCCAAGATAGATCTCGCGCGCGATGTCGAGCGCCGCCTCGCAGTAGACCAGTGGGACTTTGAAACCCTTGATGTCCATGCCGATGATCTGCTGCGCCGCGGCACGCGCCTCGTCCGCGCTACGGGCGAGCTTGATCCCGCCTGCCTTGCCGCGACCGCCCACGGGCACCTGCGCCTTGACGGCGACCGGCCCGAGCTTCTCGAACGCGGCCGCGGCCTCGTCGGGTGTGCGCGCGACCATGCCGGGCGGGATCGCGATGCCAAGCGAGGCCAGCACCTCCTTGGCCTGGTACTCCAGGAGCTTCAAGCTACGGCGATCCTTTCACAGCGGGATGTTGCCGTGCCACCGAGCAGAGCGCCTGCGCTCCTTGCGCATCGCGATGCGCAGTGCGTGGATGAGCTCCGAGCGCGTGCGGCCGGGCTCGATCACATCGTCGATGTAGCCGCGCTCGGCGGCGATGTACGGGTTGGCGAAGCGCTCGGTGTACTCGCTCACAAGCTCGGCCCGGTGCGCGGCGGGATCGGACGCCGCGGCGATCTCGCGCCGGAACAACACGTTCACGGCACCTTCCGGCCCCATGACGGCGATCTCCGCCGTCGGCCACGCAACGTTGAAGTCCGCGCGGATGTGCTTCGAGCACATGACGCAGTAGGCGCCGCCGTAGGCCTTGCGCGTGATCACCGTGAGCTTGGGCACCGTGGCCTCGCTGAACGCGTAGAGCAGCTTCGCCCCATGCCGGATGATGCCGCCGTACTCCTGGGCCGTC
>DASXQW010000091.1:0-10599 GCA_036506975.1 Casimicrobiaceae bacterium
CAGCCTGTCGCAATCACTTATGCAGCAGCCACAGGATCAGGCTGATTACCACCGACACGATCAATCCGGACGTCAATGGAATGAAGAGCGTGAAATCATCGCGCTCGATGCGAATGTCTCCCGGCAGGTGTCCGAGGCCGAGCTTCGCGAGCAAGGGCCAGGCGAGGCCGATGGCGACGAGGATGATGCCGAGCGTGATGAGCAGGCGAGGCACGACGCTGCCGCGTAGGTGATGGAAGATTGTAACGCCGGCGGCGCTCGGCCGTCCGGCTTCGCGCTTTTCTTCCTGCGCAGCATCGCGCGCGCAGTTTCGTGCGTCAGATCGGCAAGGTGGTCACGGCCTCGATCCGATATCCGTCGGGGTCGATGACAAAGGCCGCAAAGTAGTTCGGGCCGTAGGCGGGGCGCAATCCGGGCGCACCGTTGTCCTGCCCTCCGTGTGCTAGCGCCTCGGCGTGGAAGCGCGCGATCGCATCACGCGACGGTGCCGCAAAGGCAAGATGGAATCCCGGGCCCGGCGCCACCGCATCGCCCGCCCTGAGCTTGACCGCGAACAGGTCCTGACCCGCAGCGAGCCCATAGCCGACAGCGGTCGAGTCCGTCCAGACGCGGACATAGCCGAGCGCCGCGAGCGTGGCGTCGTAGAACGCGGCAGAACGCTCGAGGTTGGAGACACCGAAGGATACGTGGTGCAGCATGCGCGCCTACCAGAGTGGTTTACTCAGCTTTTCCGTGAACGAAGAAAACATGATGTTGAAGCTGATGCTGACTCGTTCTTCCTCGCTCGTGTTGGCATCGACCGAATGTTCCAGATACGAGGGGAACAGCAGTAGCGTGCCGTTTGTCACTTTAACCACGACCTGGTCGGTATTCTCGGCGGTAAGCTCGACGACCGGAGGCCTGATGACGCCGGCCTGATTTCTCGGGTCATGAAAGTTTATCGTATCCGCGCCCGGATGAGTCCGGACATAGTAGGCGCCGCTCAGGTAATTGTTGGGGTGGCTGTGCGCTTTGTGTGCGGCGCCCCTGGCGAGAACGTTCGCCCAGCAGCCGGTGATCTCGAAGGCCTCTTGGCCGATTTGCAGGAATCGCAGAACGCTCCTTGTCGCGTTGCTGACACAAGCGACGAGATCCTGGAGCTCTTCCCGTTCATGCAGCGCCTGTTCCGACTGCCACCCGCGTCCGGGTTCGAGCCTTTGCAAGTCGCGCCGCATGCTTTCGAGCATGGCCAGAATCTTGGCGTCGATCGCATCGCGCAGCTCCGGTTTGACCAGGATTTTCCACAGCAACGTGGGAAACATCGGAATCACGTCCGATGCTTCGATCCACGGGTCGCCTGGCTTGGCCATAGGGCGATTTGTCCGCTCTGCGAGGGGTGCCACGACTGCTCACGCGGCAACGCGGATGTGGGATAGGCTCAGTCCGCTGCTTTGACGACCACGACGGGCTTCGGCGCTTCGTCGACCTGCAATTGAAAGACGTCCGGCCGGGAATAGTGACCTACGACATCGAAGTCGAACTTCCCACGCCCGATGTCATCGAGATCGAGATCCGCGGTCAGGATGGTTTCGCTGTCGAAATGGGGGCCGGCCAGCACCTTGCCTAGAGGGCTGATGATGGCGCTGCCTCCGCGCATGAGCACCGCGTCGGGCGAGTCGCCAAGAGACACGCGCACGGTGCCGGGGAAATCCTTCTTGCGCATGAATTGGCAGGCCGTCAGGACGAAGCAGCGCCCTTCGAGCGCGATATGCTGCATCGACGGAAGCCAGGTGTCGCGATCATCGGCGGTGGGCGCGCAGTACAGCGCGACGTTTTTCGCGTACATGGCCATCCGCAGCATCGGCATGTAATTTTCCCAGCAGATCACCGAACCGATCGGACCGTAGGGACTGTCCACGGCCGTGAGCGTCGAACCATCGCCGAAGCCCCAGATCATGCGCTCCAGCGCCGTCGGCATGAGCTTTCGGTGCTTCCCGAGCAGGGTTCCGTCCGGCCCGAAGAACAAGACGGTGCAATAGCAGGTCCCGCCGTCACGCTCGATGATGCCGATGACGACGTAGCTGCGGTGCGCCGCAGCGGCTTCGCCGAGACGGCGCGTCAGGGGACCCGGCACGTCGATCGCAGCATCGAGATAGAGCCGGAATTCTTCGCGGCCGGCCGGATCGCGCGCGCCGACCACGAGGCCGTAGTTGAGACCCTTCGGGTATCCTGTAATGAAGGCTTCGGGAAAGACGATCACTTTCGCGCCCGCGGCCGCGGCCTCTTCGATCAACCGAACTGCCTTGTCGACGCAGGCTTCGCTTTGGAACGGCACGGATCCGGCCTGCACGACTGCAACGCGCACCCGGGTCTGCTTCACGGCCGAGGCCATTTCATGTTCCTCTTCGAGCCTTATTGTATCCGGCGGACTCTGACCGTACGGTTGTCGCCCTCGAGGTTCAGATAGAACGCGCCGAGCATGCCGCGCTTGATCGTTATTTTCGGGTTATTCACGTCATATATGCGGCTGCTGCCGTCGGCGACTTGCCAGACCTGGCCGTTGGCAAGCCGGATGCTCGTATTCGGCTGCCAGCCCTCGAAACGGCCCGGAATCTGGCTTTCGATCGCGTCCAGCCCGGGTGGCGGAACGAATTTCTGTTCCAGCCCGAACTGCTCGGGCGTTGGTTGCACGTTGCGCTGCGTTGCCTCACTTTGTGTGGCCTTCCCATCGCTTGCCGTCAATGGCAGCGCGTCGTAACAAGCCAGGCGCGCAGCGGCTTCGGCAATTCCGCGGCAACGCAGCAGTGCGGCATCATCTGCCAGCGCCGCGCTCGATAGCAACAGCAAGGCAACCAGCGTTGTGATCACTTCGCTTACCAAAGACGTGCCGCACAGAGGGTAACGGTGCATGGATGACTCCACTGATGACGATTCGAAACCGTTCATTGTCGCTTGCGCACGCCGGTTGGTGGCGTCCGCGGTGTAGGATCGCTTACCCAGCCTGCCAACGATACTCGACATCCGGTTCCGATTCGGGTGCAGGGCTGACACCGAATGCGACCACCGAAAATCCATGCCGTTCGTAGAATGCGCGTGCCGCAACATTGCGTCTGAACGTGAATAGCTGTAATTGCCCCGGCGAGTGGGCGCGCGCCATTTGCAGCAACGCCGTTCCGACTCCCTGCCTTTGAAAAGCCGGAAAGACCGCAAGCTGTCGTATCCATGAATCGCGCAGCGCGAGCAACCCCGCGGGCTGGCACAGGCATTCCGCCACCCAGACGCGGCATTCCGCCAAGACAATGTCACGAAAGAACTGCCGCGCATTCTCCAGGCTGTGCTCCTGGTGTGCGCGCACATAAGGGTAGCTGACAAGGTTCGTCTTATGCCACCCCGCGACGATTTCGTCGAAGTCAGAGTGCTCGAAGTCTCGGATCGTCATGTATCGCAGTCGCGTTCATGTTTGCGTCGGCTGCCGATAGATGAATGCTGCGACGGCGCCGAGGATCAGCATGAGAATCCCGTCGAACACGATTTGTTTGACCACGACCGCACCCGGCATCGGTTGCACGACGTAATAGATGATGTAGGTCGGTACGATGGTCAGCAAGGCGATGGCCACGCCGAAGCGAATGCCTTGCGGGAGCCACGGCTTTGTCTCGACACCTCGCGAGTAGATCCAGACGAACGCACCCGACAGGAGCACATGAGCCAATATCATCAGCGGCAAGTACGCCTGCGAGTCGGACTCGGATCGGAAAAGACCGGATAATTTCGCATAATCGTCATGCAACAGCGTGGCGTGAACAACGAAGCTTCCGGCCATCCAGACGACGAAAATCACGATCCAGGCGATGAAGAACCTCTTGTTCATGACTTCCCCTTGATTGCAATTATGTGCGGAACGCGGTCTGACGAACCAAGCTGACCGCCGCCGGGAAGAGGACGCGTCGGCGCAGCCGGCGAGCGTCCACGACGGGCGGGAAGTCAGGTGTCGCCGGTAGGAACGATTGTCGCGGTTTCGATCATGAGAATTATTGCTCGTTCCGGGGCGCGCGTGCGATGGAGAACCCCCCTCGGTACGACAAAACCTTGTTGCCGTTGCAGCTCGACGCTCTGGTCCTCAAGATCGACAATGAAGCGACCGTCGAGGACAAAGAAGAACTCGTCATCGTTGTCGTGCTTATGCCAGTGATACTCACCTTGCAGGACGCCAAGCCGAACGACCGAATCGTTGACCCTGCAGAGCGTTTGGTTATACCAGCGATCGGTACACGATTCGACCAACGATGGAACGTCCACCATGCTCAAGGACGGATAAAGGACGTTGAGATAAGTTGCGTACGGATATTCCTGAGTGTCGTTCATCCGGTTCCTTCCCGACGCGATGCTTACGGAGGACGCCAAGCGGCGTCGACGCCTCCCATCCCACTCCCGACCTTTCAAGGCGACTTTCGGGCCGGACATTGCTGCACTGGAAGCATACCACCGAGCTCGTGGCGGGCGCGCTCGACCATTGACGCAACTGCCGCCTAAGGAAACAATCGTCGATGGGGCGAGGCAGCCCCAACGGCCCATCCCCGAGGAACATCCCGATGTCACTGACTACCCCGGCCGCACGCCGCGACCAGTCCTTTCACCTGCACCCAGCGACGAACCTGCGAACGGTGCAAAAGGAAGGACCGCTCGTCATCACCCGCGGCGAGGGCGTCTACGTCTACGACGACGAGGGTCGGCGCTATCTCGAAGGCATGGCCGGGCTGTGGTGCGCCTCGCTCGGCTTTTCCGAGCGGCGCCTCGCCGAGGCCGCGTACCGGCAGATGTGCGAGCTGCCGTTCTATCACAGCTTTGCGGGGAAAGTCCCGGCGATCGCCACCGAGCTCGCCGAGCGACTGATAGCAATGGCTCCGCCGGGCATGGGCAAGGTGCTGTTCGCGAACTCGGGTTCCGAGGCGAACGACACGGCGATCAAGCTCGCGTGGTACGTCAATAACGCGCTCGGCCGGCGACAGAAGAAGAAGATCATTTCGCGGCAGCGCGCGTACCACGGCGTGACGATCGCCGCCGCGAGTCTGACCGGCCTCGCCTTCGCGCAGGAGGATTTCGATCTGCCGATCGCGCGTATCCTGCACACCGATTGCCCGCACTACTACCGCGGCGCGCAAGCAGGCGAGACCGAGGAAGCGTTCGCGGCACGGCTCGCCGACAGCCTCGAGCGGCTGATCCTGCGCGAGGGCCCCGATACGGTCGCCGCGTTCTTCGCCGAGCCGGTGATGGGGGCGGGCGGGGTCATCGTGCCGCCGGCAACATACTTCGATCGCATCCAGCCGCTCCTGAAGAAATACGAAATCCTCTTCGTCGTCGACGAGGTGATTTCCGCCTTCGGGCGCACCGGCAACATGTTCGGCGCGCAAACCTTCGGTCTGAAGCCCGACATCATGACGCTGGCGAAGGCGCTGTCCGCCGGATACCAGCCGATCTCCGCCAATCTCGTGACGAACGCGCTGTACGATATCCTGCTCGCGCAAAGCGACAAACTCGGCATCTTCGGCCATGGCTACACGTACTCGGCGCATCCGGTGCCGGCAGCCGTCGCGCTCGAGACGCTGAAGATCTACGAGGAGCGCGACATCGTCGCGCAGGTGCGGCGCGTCGGGCCGCGAATGCAGGCAGGAATCCGCAGCTATGCGGACCATCCGCTGATCGGCGAGGCGCGCGGCATCGGGCTCATTGGCGCGGTCGAGATCGTCCGCGACAAGGCGACCAAGCAGAGCTTCGATCCCAAAGCCGGCGTCGCCGCGCATCTCGTGCGCCGCGCCCAGCATCACGGGGCGATACTGCGCAACATGCCCGGCGACGTCGTCGCCTTCAGCCCGCCATTGATCATCAGCGAGAGCGAGATCGACGAGATGATGGCTTGCTTCGGCCGGGCGCTCGACGATACATGGGCGATGGTGAGGGAAAAGCAGCTGGTATGAGCACTGCATCCGCGCATGGGCCACGCACGAGCGGCACCGAGCCCATCGTTCGTTTCGTCGGCATCGGCAAGACCTACGACGGCGTGATTCGCGTAGTCGAAGCGCTCGATCTCGACATCGAGCGGGGCGAATTCCTGACCCTGCTGGGGCCTTCGGGGTCGGGCAAGACGACCACACTGATGCTGCTCGCCGGTTTCGAGACGCCGACCGCCGGTGAAATCCTGCTCGAGGGCAAGCCGCTGTCGCGCGTTCCACCGTATCAGCGCAACATCGGCATGGTGTTCCAGAATTATGCGTTGTTTCCGCACATGACCATCGCCGAGAACATCGGCTTCCCCTTGTCGGTGCGCGGCGTGCCTGCCGCCGACATCGCCAGGCGGGTCGAGCGCGCGCTGGACATGGTGCAGCTCGGCGGCTTCGGAGCCCGGCGGCCGGCGCAACTCTCGGGGGGCCAGCAGCAGCGCGTCGCGGTGGCCCGCGCGCTGGTGTTCGAACCGAAGCTGATCCTCATGGACGAGCCGCTGGGTGCCCTCGACAAGCAACTACGCGAGCAGATGCAGCTCGAGATCCGGCAGCTCCATCAGCGGCTCGGCGTGACCATGGTCTACGTTACCCACGACCAGGCCGAGGCGCTCACGATGTCGGATCGGATCGCGGTGTTCCATCGCGGCAAGATCCAACAGCTCGACACACCCGAGCAGATGTACGAGTACCCCAAGAACGCCTTCGTCGCGCGCTTCATCGGCGAGAACAATCGGCTCGAGGGCCGGCTGGAGGCGGTTGCCGACGGCCGCTGCACGATCCGCATCGCCGTCGGCGACACGCCGATCGACGGTACGCTCGTCGAACCGGTGCCGAGCGGTGGCGCGGTCACCGTATCGCTGCGACCGGAGCGGGTGCAAATCCGTCCCGCCGGGCATACAATCGACGGGCACCCCGGTTGCCGTCTGGCGGGTTCACTGCGGGAGATCATCTATCTCGGCGACCATGTACGCGCGCGAGTCGCGCTGACCGGGAACGGGGAGTTCATGGTGAAGCGCCCGATTTCCGAGGTGCATACCTTGCCGCGTATCGGTGCGGCGGTGGAAGTGTTCTGGACGCCCGAACATTGCCGCGCGTTTGCGCAGGAGAGTTAACGCTCGGGGAAGTCGGTAAAAGTTCGTTCGTGGTGACTTTGTCCAACCATGAACGGACTTGTTCTAGGTTTCCTAGCGCCGATTCACGTCTTATCGGAGGAGGCTCATATGCAAAGCAAGAGTATCTGGATGGTGGCGTCGGCTGCGATGGCGTTGGTGCTGTCCACGGCGGCGCCGGCGCGCGACCTGACGGTCGTTTCGTGGGGCGGCGCGTATCAGGACGCGCAGCGCGAGGTCTATTTCAAGCCGTTCATGGAAAAGAGCAAGATCAAGCTGGCCGAGGAAAACTGGGACGGCGGCGTCGGTACGCTGCGGGCCAAGATCCAGGGCGGCAACAACAACTGGGACGTGGTCCAGGTCGAATCGGAAGAGCTCCTGCTAGGCTGCGAGGAAGGGCTTTACGAGAAACTCGACTGGGCCAAGCTCGGCGGCAAGGACAAGTACCTGCCCGACGCGGTCAACGACTGCGGCGTGGGCGCGATCGTGTACAGCTTCATCCTCGCTTACGACGGCGACAAGATCAAGGGCGACGCGCCGAAGTCCTGGGGTGATTTCTGGAACGTGCAGAAATGGCCAGGCAAGCGCGCGTTGCGCAAAGGGCCGAAGACGACGCTGGAGATAGCGCTCATGGCCGACGGCGTCGCGCCGAAGGACGTCTACAAGACGCTCGGAACCAACGAGGGCGTCGAGCGCGCGTTCAAGAAGCTCGATCAGCTCAAGTCGAATCTGGTGTGGTGGGAAAAAGGCTCGCAACCGCCGCAACTGCTGGCCTCCGGCGAGGTCGCGATGACCGACGCCTACAACGGACGCATCGCAGCGGCAAACGAGAAGGACAAGAAAAACTTCAAGATCGTATGGACCAACAATCTCTATACGATCGACTCGTGGGTCATCATGAAGGGCTCGCCCAACAAGGCGCAGGCTGAGACGTTCCTGGTGTTCGTCAACGATCCGCAAAACCAGAAAAACCTGCCGCCGAAGATCCCCTATGGCCCGACGACCAAGGCGGCCACACCGCTGATCGACAAGAAAGTGCTGCCGGAGCTCGCGACCGCGCCGCAGAATATCGCCTCCGCGCTGTACATCAACGACAAGTTCTGGCTGGAGAATCTGGACAAGCTCAATCAGCGGTTCAACGCCTGGGTCGCCAAATAGACGGCTGAAAGGCAACGCGAGGGAGCGATGCTACGCGGTGCGGCGGCGTCGCTCCATGCAGCGTTGGCGAGCGTCGACAACGACGCCGGCAAGCTGCACCGCGCGCTCAAGAAGAGCCGCCGCCGCGAGCAGCTGCGCGCGGCGGCCTTGGTGCTGCCGCTCTTCGTCTTCCTCGCGGCCTGCTTTGTCCTGCCGATCGGCGCGATGCTCTCGCGCGGCGTGATCGACGCCGATATCGCGCGCATCCTGCCCACCGTCACCGCCGCACTGAAGAGCTGGGACGGCCGCGACCTTCCGCCGGAATCCGCCTACGCGGCGCTGATCGCGGACATTCGCGCGGCGCGCGAAGCGGGGACGCTGGCGAGCGCGGCGACTCGGCTCAACTACGATGTTCCGGGATTTCGCACGCTGCTCTTCACCACCGGTCGGCAACTGCCGCCGGAGCTTGCGGGATCGGCGCGCGAGACGCTGATCGGCATCGATCCCAAGTGGGGCGAGCGTGAGACCTGGGCCGTAATCCGCCGCGCAGGAGGTCCGGTCACCGACTTCTACCTCTTGGGCGCGCTCGACTTGCGGCGCGACGCCGACAATTCGATCGCCGGTGCACCGCCCGAGCAGCGTGTGTTTCGCGACGTGCTGGGGCGCACGTTGTGGATCTCGGCGATGGTGACGCTTGTCTGTCTCGTGCTCGGCTATCCGGTGGCCTACGTCATCGCCGCGCAGCCGCCGGGCCGTGCGGGGCTGCTGCTGTTCCTGGTGTTGCTGCCTTTCTGGACCTCGCTCCTGGTGCGCACCGCCGCCTGGGTCGTGCTGCTGCAGAAGGAGGGCGTGCTGAACAGCCTGTTCCTGTCGCTTGGTATTATCAACGAGCCGCTGAAGATGATCTTCAACCGCTTCGCGGTGTACGTGGCGATGGTGCACGTGCTGCTGCCGTTCATGGTGCTGCCGCTGTACAGCGTGATGCGCGGCATTCCGCCCTCGTACGTGCGGGCGGCGTCGTCGCTGGGCGCACGGCCTTTCACTGCGTTTCGGCGGGTGTACTTGCCGCAGACGTTGCCCGGGATCGGCGCCGGCTGCCTGATGGTGTTCATCCAGGCGCTGGGCTACTACATCACACCGGCGCTGGTCGGTGGCGCCGACGATCAGATGATCAGCTATTTCATCGCCTTCTACGCCAGCAAGACCGTCAACTGGGGCATGGCTGCCGCCTTGTCGATCATGCTGCTCACGGCGACACTCGCGCTCTACGCGGTCTACAACCGCATGGTGGGCGTCGAGAGAATGCGGCTCGGATGAAAACGGGGACCGCAACGGTGGGAGAACGCGTCACCGGCATCGGCCTCAACGTGCTGACCGGCGCCGTGCTGGTATTCCTGGTGGCGCCGATCCTCACCATCGTGCCGCTGTCTTTTTCCTCGGGCTCGTTCTTTTACTATCCACTGCCGGGCTTGAGCCTGCGCTGGTACGAGGACTTCTTCACCTCGGCGTTCTGGCTGAACTCGCTGAAGAACAGCCTGATCATCGGCGTCTCGGCGACGATACTGGCCACGGTGCTGGGCACGCTGGCGGCGCTCGGCATCTGGCGCGCGCGCTTCCCGGCGCAGGCCTTGGTGCTGGCGATTCTGATCTCGCCCATGGTCGTGCCGGTGGTCATCGTCGCGGTCGGCGCCTATTTCGCGTTCGCCCCGCTCGGGCTTACCGACGGTTACCTGGGCCTCATTCTCGCGCACGCGACGCTGGGCGTGCCGTTCGTGGTCATCACGGTCCTGGCCACACTTTCTGGGTTCGACCGCACGCTGATCCGCGCCGCGGAAAGTCTTGGCGCTTCCCAGATCACGACGTTCCGCCGCGTCACGCTGCCGTTGATCCTGCCGGGTGTCGCTTCGGGCGCGGTGTTCGCGTTCGCCGCGTCGTTCGACGAAGTCGTCGTAGTCCTCCTGATGGCGGGACCCGGTCAGCGCACGCTGCCGCGGCAGATGTTCGCCGGCATCAACGACAACATCAGCCTGACCATCGCAGCCGCGGCGACGATGCTGATCGCGATCTCGCTCGCGCTGATGATCGTGGTCAGTTGGCTGCAGCGGCGCAGCGCGCGGATGCGCCAGAGCAGTGGCTGACCCGCGCACGGTATGCTGCCGTGCCTAGGCGCGGTGGCGCAAATCGCGTCGTCACATCGCGCCTCAGTCACGGCAGCATGCCGCGCCCAGTCAGCCCTTGAACATCGCGTTGATCTCCGCGTAGGGGACCGCGTTGCGCGCGAAATCGAAGGTCCCTTTCTCTTTGACCTCTCGCGCCGCGTCCAGGAACGCACCATAGGCGGCGCGCGCGAGCGACGAGCCCAGGCTTACGCGTTT
>DASXQW010000092.1:0-2035 GCA_036506975.1 Casimicrobiaceae bacterium
TGCGCAAACTGCTGTAACCCCATGTCTTCCTCCGCCGCCCCGACCCGACGCGCGCCCACGCGGTTGCCGCAATATCTGGCTGCTCTGTACGGGCTGATGATCGTCTATGCCAGCCTGGAACCGTTTTCGGGCTGGATGGAACCATTGCCCGACGCGCCGTTCTTCCTTTTAGAGCCGTGGCCGTCGCGGATCACACGCTTCGACATCGCGATCAACATGTTCGCCTACGCGCCGTTCGGCTTCCTCCTCGCGCTCGTCGGCACGCGCCGTCCGCTCGCGGTGCGATTGGCCGCCGCGATCGGCGCCGGCGCCTTGCTGTCCTTCGCGATGGAATCGGCGCAGATGTTCCTGCCTACTCGCGACGCAAGTAGCATCGACTTCATCTGCAACAGCTTCGGCGCAGCGATTGGAGGGCTCGCCGCGCTCGCGTTCGATCGCGCGCCCGGATTGCGGCGCCGCCTCGCGCAATGGCGCTATCGCGTCTTTCTCGACGGCACCAGCGGCGACCTGGGCCTGGCGTTGCTCGGCGTCTGGCTGCTGTCGCAGGTCAATCCCGGCATCCCGCTGTTCGCGGCGACCTTCGACCCTTCGCTCGAATTGACGCGCGATCTGGCGGGAACGCTGCTGCAGGCGGCGCAAAGCGCGTTCAACGTCATCGGCGTCGGCCTGTTTCTCGCGCTGCTTCTGCGGCAGCGCCGCGATCTCGGCGTCGCAGTGCTCCTGCTGATCGGCATCGCGCTCGCGCTGAAGGGAATCGCTGCCGCAGTGCTGCTCAAGTCGGCCGCCTGGGAATCCTGGCTCAAGCCGGACGTGTCGCTCGGCGTGGCCGCAGGCGCGCTCGTGCTCATGCTAGCCATCTGGCTGCCTCGACCCGTGCGCACGACACTGTGCGCGATTGCGCTCTTGTCTTCGCTCGTCGCTCCGTTGCTCGCGCCGGACATGTGGCAGGTGCGCGCGCCGCTCGCGCTTTTCGACTGGCCGTACGGCCATCTGCTCAACTTCAACGGGCTGACGCACGCGGTGCTCGTCATCTGGCCCGTGCTCGTGAGCGCGTATCTGTTGTGGCTCGCGGGACAACCGGGCTGGGGACAGCGCGCGGGCCAGAGCGACGCAGGCAATCACGTATAATCCATTGTTATTGTGTCACGCGTAGCGTGACGCAATAACTCGCCGCGTTGAACTCGGCGCTGGCGCGCCGGTTAACGCGGCATCACTTTAATTGCGCTGTCTTGCAATGAGTCATTACAAGCGCCACGTCTTTTTCTGCTGCAACCAGCGCGAGCCGCCGGAGGTCTGCTGCAACAATCACGGCGCACTCGAAATGCAGGCCTACGCCAAACAGCGCATCAAGAGCTTGCGTCTGGACGGCAAGGGCAAGGTACGCAGCAACAAGGCCAGCTATTTCGATCGCTGCAACGAAGGACCGGTACTCGTCGTCTACCCCGACGCAGTCTGGTACCCCTACGTCGACAAGCATGACGTCGATGAAATCATCGATTCGCATGTCGTACACGGCCGAATCGTCGAGAGACTCGAGACTTGACTAGGGCCTCTAACAGGGTAAGACACGTCTGCGTTGCTGGCCACAAACCGCCGCTGGCGCGGCGCAAGGCGCAGCGAATAGTGGAGCCTATCGCCGTGCCCGGCAACAAAGCCAGCGGCGGTTTTGGCCGCAACTCGAAGGGCTGGCCGCGATTTGGGCCCACCCGCTTTGTCGCAAGCCGCTTGCTTGGGGCCTACCAAGCGGCGTGGTTTGCTCCGCGCGCTTGAGCCCAAATCGTGCCAGCGCATGACGCGTTTTACCCTGTTAGAGGCCCTCGAGGCGAAACCCGGGTAACGGTTGCCGGCCCCGCAGGCGCGCTCGAAGTCGCGCTTAACGCGCCTGCGCACCCTCCGGATAAGCTGCCGCGCGGCATCGCGCTGGTAGCACACCCCCACCCGCTGCAGGGCGGAACGCTCGACAACAAGGTGGCGCAGACACTCGCGAAAACGTTCGCGGCGCTTGGCTACGTCGGCGTGAGGTTCAACTTCCGCG
>DASXQW010000093.1:0-4109 GCA_036506975.1 Casimicrobiaceae bacterium
GGCTCCGAATGACAGCGCCGCTATTTACCGGTCACGGCGCGCCGGTATCCATCTTGACCCAGTACGGAAGCACCCAATTGTCGGCGCGGTGCACAGCGGCGACGTTGGAGCGCGTCGCCCAGGGTATCACTTGGCGATGCAGCGGAAGATGCAGCAGCTCATCGTGCTGGAGCATCAGCGCCTCGTTGATCAGCTTGCGCCGCTTCTCCACATCGATCTCGGTTTTCACCTGATCGACGAGCGCGTCGAACTTCGGGTTGCTGTACCGGCCGTAGTTGTAATCACCGTCGCCCTTGCTGTTCGCCGTGTGCAGCACGGGTTGCAGGATGAAGATGGGGTCGATCGAGGCGCCGCCCCAGCCCAGCATGTACAAGCTGGTATCGAGCTTCTCCAGCTTGGGAAAGTAGTTGGCGCGAGGCATCGCGGTGACGCTGGTTGTCACGCCGATCTGACTCCACATCGCCGCAAGCGCCTGGCAAATCTTCTCGTCGTTGACGTAGCGGTTGTTCGGACAATCGAGCGTGACTTCGAAGCCGTTCGGATAGCCGGCTTCGGCTATAAGCTGCTTCGCCTTTGCACGATCGAAGGGAAAGCGTTTCTCCGGCTCGACGATCCAGGGCAACGGCGCCGGCAGCATCGCGCCCGTCGGCTTCGACAACCCGCGCATGGTCGTGGTGCGAATCGCCTCGATGTCGATCGCCTGATAAAGCGCCTGCCGCACGCGCTTGTCCTTGAACGGGTTCTTGCCCTTCACGTTCGAGTACAGCAATTCATCGCGCTGCTGATCCATGCCGATGAAAATGACTCGGTTCTCGGTGCCCTCGAGCACCTTGACGCTCGCGTTCTGCTTCAGACGCGGCACGTCCTGCACGGGCGGGTCGTTGATAAGATCGATCTCCCCCGACATCAGCGCGGCCAGTCGCGTCGCATCCGAACCGATCGGCGTGAAAACCACCTCGTCGACATTGCCCTCGAACACGCGCTCCTTGATCCCCCACCAGTTCGGGTTCTTGACCAGCACCGTCTTCACATCCGGTTCGCGCGACTTCAGGATGTACGGCCCCGTGCCGTTGGCCTGATGCGCGGTGATCATGTCTTCCTTCTGCGTAAAGTTCTGCGGCTTGGTGGCGCGGTTCTTTTCGCACCAGGCCTTGCTCATCACGTTGATCGACGCGATGTGCTCGAGCTCGATCGGATTCGGGCCGTTGGTCGTGAACTCGACGGTCAGGTCGTCGATCTTCTTCGGGATGCCGGAGGCGTTGGCGTAGACCCGCAGCTGCGACGTTTCTGCCCGCGCCCGTTCGAACGTGAAGACGACGTCGTCCGCCGTGAAGGGCGTGCCGTCGTGGAATTTGACGCCGGAGCGCAACTTGAAGCGCCAGGTCACCGGATCGATTTGCTGCCACGACACAGCGAGCTCCGGCACGAGATTGAGCTTTTTGTCGCGGCCGACCAGGAACTCGTATACGAGATGATTGATGTTGTTGGTCAGGCCCTCGTTTTGCGAGTGCGGGTCGGTCGTTTGCGGATCGCCGCGGTTGGCCCAGCGCAGTGTAGCGGCATCTGCGGCGCCGACGGCAAGCGCCGCGACAATGAAGGTTAGCTTGAGCAGGTGCAACATGATCGGATCCTCCTGACTGAAGAGCAGCCATCATAACGCCGCAAGGCGTCGCCGGAACAGGATCGATTGTGGCGCTACGTTAGAATGCGGCGGCCCAAAGTCGCCCCCGATGCCACCGCTCTCGCTCGCCGACCGTCTCCGCGCTGAGCTCTCCGAAGGCATGACTGCCGACCGGGTACGGCTCGCGCCTCGCATCGACCGCCTCGAGCGGCACGGCGTCGCGGCAGCGGAGATCGAACGCATCGCCCGCGCCGTCGCAGCGTCGCGCGAGCGCGCGGCCTCGCGTGCGGCGGCGATGCCCTCCGTCACCTATCCACCCGAGCTGCCGGTATCGGAGCGGCGCGACGAAATCGCGGCGGCGATCCGCGACCATCAGGTCGTGATCGTCTGCGGCGAAACCGGATCCGGCAAGACCACTCAGCTGCCGAAGATCTGTCTCGAGCTCCGCCGCGGCGTGCGCGGCCTGATCGGACACACCCAACCGCGGCGGATTGCCGCCCGCAGCGTCGCCGCGCGCATCGCGCAGGAGCTCGCGGTAGCTCTGGGCACCACGGTCGGTTTCAAGGTGCGCTTCACCGATCGCACCGGACCCGACGCGTATATCAAGCTCATGACCGATGGCATCCTGCTCGCCGAAACGCAGCGGGACCGGTTGCTTGCGGCGTACGACACGATCATCGTCGACGAGGCGCACGAGCGCAGCCTCAACATCGATTTTCTGCTCGGATACCTGAAGCAGCTTCTCCCGCGCCGGCCCGATCTCAAGGTGATCGTGACGTCGGCGACGATCGATGCCGAGCGCTTCGCGCGGCATTTCAGCGCGAGAGGCAGGCCGGCGCCGGTGATTCAAGTTTCGGGCCGGACGTATCCGGTCGAGATGCGCTATCGGCCACTCGCGGGCGATGAAGATGACGATGAAGAGCCGCTCGAGGAAGCGATCGTCGCCGCCGTGGAAGACCTGTGGCGCGCAGCAGCAGGAGACATCCTCGTGTTCCTGCCCGGAGAGCGCGAGATTCGCGAGACGGCCGACCTGCTCCGCGGCAGCCTCACCCGCCGGCCGTACGCAGGCGCGATCGAGATCCTGCCGCTTTATGCCCGTCTATCGGTCGCCGAGCAGCAGCGCGTGTTCGCGCCGAGCCGGGGACGGCGGATCGTGCTCGCGACCAACGTTGCCGAGACTTCGCTGACCGTGCCCGGCATCCGCTACGTCGTCGATTCGGGATTGGCGCGGGTGCGGCGCTACTCGCTGCGCAACAAGGTGACGCTGCTCCAGATCGAGAAGATCGCGCGGGCGGCAGCAGAGCAGCGCGCAGGCCGCTGCGGCCGGATCGCGCCGGGGGTGTGCGTGCGGCTCTATGGCGAGGAGGACTTCGCGGTGCGGCCGCGCTTCACCGATCCGGAGATTCTGCGTTCCTCGCTCGCGTCGGTGATCCTGCGCATGGCCGCGCTCGACTTGGGCGAGGTGGCGGCGTTTCCCTTCCTCGAGCCGCCGGGCACGCGAGCGATCGCCGACGGCTTTCAGTTATTGCAAGAGCTGTCTGCGGTCGACGGCAGCCGGAAGCTGACCTCCCTCGGCCGCGAGCTTGCGCAGCTGCCGGTCGATCCGCGCATCGGCCGCATGATCCTCGCCGGCAGAGAGCACGGTTGCCTTGCCGAGGTGCTGGTGATCGCGAGCGCGCTCGCCGTTCCCGACCCGCGCGAGCGGCCACTGGAAAAGCAGCAGGCGGCCGATCAGGCGCATCTGCGTTTTCGCGACGAGCGCTCGGATTTCCTGAGCCTTATCGCGCTGTGGCAATTCTTCGCCGACGCGCAAGCCGAGGGCCTTTCGCATCGCCGGCTGGTCGAGCGCTGCCGCGCGCATTTCGTCTCGTTCCTGCGCCTGGTCGAATGGCGCGATTTGTATCGGCAGCTTGCGGACCAGGTGCGCGAGCTCGGCTGGCGTTTTGCGGAAGCGTTGCCGGACAGCATCGACGACGCGCGTTACGCCATCATTCATCGCGCGCTCCTGGCCGGGCTGTTGTCGAACATCGGCAGCAAGGCCGAAGACGCGCCGGCGCGCGATCAGCAATACCTGGGGGCGCGCGATATCAAGTTTTTCCTGCACCCCGGATCCGGCTTGGCCAAGAAAGGTCCGAAGTGGGTGCTCGCGGCCGAGCTGACCGAGACCACGCGTCTCTATGCACGCTGTGCGGCGAAGATCGAGCCCGAATGGGTCGAGGCGGTCGCCGGTGATCTGGTCGGGAAAACGCACTTCGATCCGCACTGGGACAAGGAGCGGGGCGAAGTCGTCGCCAACGAGCGGGTTACGCTGTTCGGGCTGACGCTCGTGCCGCGACGGCGCGTCTCCTACGGTGCGATCGCCCCCGCCGCCGCGCGGGAAACTTTCATTCGTGAGGCGCTGGTCGCCGGCGATTTCGAGACCAAGGCGCCGTTTTTCGCGCACAACAGGCGCCTTGTTGCCGAAGTTGCCGAGCTGGAGCACAAGGCC
>DASXQW010000094.1:0-9614 GCA_036506975.1 Casimicrobiaceae bacterium
CCGGCGCACGAACACCACGGTCGCCAGCCGGTCTTGTCGCGACAGGCCGCGCATGGCGAGCAACGCGACGCCGAGATGCCAGGGCGCAGGCAATGCCGGCGTCTTGAACCTGAACACGCCGGGCTCCTCGAGGTGGAGCCGTCGTCGATCGAGGAGCTCGCGCTCGGCGCCCTCGCCGTGTACCGTGCGCAGCAACGCGAGCGTTTGCGCGTACGCCCCGAGCAGCAGGTGCTGGCCATTGTCGACGGTGCGATCGTCGACGACGACGCGGCGCGCGCGACCGCCGAGCACCTGTGCGGCTTCGAAGACCGTAACCGGCCGCGCGGCGCAGGCGAGCGTGACCGCGGCCGCCATGCCGGCCCAGCCGCCGCCCACGATCGCGACCCGGCCGGTCATCTGGGCTGCCTCAATACGACCACGACGTCTTCCAGGCGATCCACGCCTTGGCCAACGGCGTCAAGGCGATCCTGTGGTCGAGCACGTGGAATCCGTCGCGCTCGATCCGGCGCAGCAGCGCCTGGTAGATCGCCGCCATGACGAGTCCCGGCCGTTGCGCGCGGCGGTCGGCCGACGGCAGGGCGGCCAGCGCCCGGGCGTAGAACGCGCGCGCACGCGCGACCTGCTGCGCCATCAGCGCAGTGAACGCAGGCGTGACGCGGCGCTGGAAGATATCCGCAGCGGCGACGCCATGGCTTTGCAGCTCATCCTGCGGCAGGTAGATGCGGCCACGGCGCGCATCTTCGCCGACATCGCGGATGATGTTGGTGAGCTGGAAGGCGACACCGAGGTCGCGCGCGTAACTGCGCGTCGCGGGTTCGACATAGCCGAAAATCTCTGCGGACATGAGACCGACGACGCCGGCAACACAATGGCAATAGCGCTCGAGCGCCGCGAAGTCGAGGTACCGATTGTGGTCGAGGTCCATCGTCATGCCGTCGATGACGGCTTGAAAATACTCCTGCGGCAGCTTGAACGCCGCGACCGCCGGCACGAGCGCCAGCGCGACGGGATGCCGTGGCACTCCACCGAACGCCGCAGCGATTTCGCTGCGCCACCACGCGAGCTTGAGCCGCGCGACGCCCGGATCGGTGACCTCATCGACGACGTCGTCCACTTCGCGACAGAATGCGTACAACGCGATGATCGCGCGCCGGCGCTCCGGCGAAAGAAAGCGGAAGCTGTAGTAGAAGCTCGAACCGCTGCGCGCGGCCTTTTCTTCGCAGTAGGCGTCCGGCGTCATCGCATCAGCACCGATGCCGTCATTGCCGCCCAATCGCGGCCCGAGAGCTGCGGTCGCTGGCGAAAGATGTCGCCCTGCACCGCGTCGATCGCGGCGAGGATCCTCAAGCCCCCGGCGAGCACGAACTTGAGCTCCAGCGCGAGGCGCAGCGGCAGCGCCCGTGCGAGCGGTCGCCCCGCTTCGAGCAGCGCCCGCGCGCGCGCCACTTCGAATGCCATGAGCTGCGACCAGCGTGCATCACAGCGGCCTTCGCCGATCTGCGCCTCGGCGACGCCGAAACGCGCGAGGTCTTCCGCCGGAAGGTAGACGCGCCCCTTGCGCCAATCGAGTGCGACGTCCTGCCAGAAGTTCGTAAGTTGCAGCCCGGTGCAGATCGCATCCGCAAGCCGGCAATGCTCCACGTCGTCTGCACGGTAGAGACGGAGCAGCAGGCGGCCGATCGGATTGGCCGAGCGCGAACAGTAGTCGAGGACTTGTGTGAATTCCGCGTAGCGGGCCCGGATCACGTCCTGTCTGAACGCCGACAGGAGGTCGCGGAAAGGCTGCAGAGGCAGCGCATGGCGATCGATCGCCGCGGCGAGCGCGGCGAACGGTGCCTCGGCGGGTGTTTCGCCGCGCTCGATGCAATCGAGCTTCGCAGCATAGAGATCGAGCTCGGCAAGGCGCGCTGACGACGGAGCGTCGCCTTCGTCGGCAATATCATCGGCTGCGCGCGCGAAGGCGTAGATCGCAACGACCGCAGGCCGCAGCGGCGCTGGGATAAGCCGCGAGGCGACGGGAAAGTTCTCGTAATGGGCGACAGACACGGATTGCGCCGCCTTTCGTGCCAAAGCGCACGCTGGAATCAGAGCGTCCGCCGCGTTCGACGCATCGCGCTTCATGGCGCGCGCGCACGCTTTGCGCTACAATTATTTGTTTGGCAAAACCGGTTGCGAAAGTGGCGGAATTGGTAGACGCACCGGCCTTAGGAGCCGGAGCCGAAAGGCGTGAGAGTTCGAGTCTCTCCTTTCGCACCAACGCACTGTGGCAAAGGCACCGTCGCAACATAGCAAGGAATCGTAGCGTATGCAAATGACTCTTGAGACGCTGGGCCAGCTCGAACGGCGGCTGCACGTCGCGGTGCCGAAGGCGCAGATCGAGGGCGAGATCCAGAAGCGTCTCGCACAGCTTGCGAAGACGGCGAAGATCCCGGGATTTCGTCCCGGCAAGGTGCCGCTGAAGATGGTCGCGCAACAGTACGGCCCGCAGGTGCGCTCGGACGTGATCTCCGACACGGTGCAGGCTAGCCTGAACGACGCGATCCGGACCCAGAATCTGCGCGTCGCCGGGTATCCGCGCATCGAGCCCAAGCCGGATGTGGCGGAGGACGAGTTCGCGTTTTCGGCGGTATTCGAGGTGTATCCCGAAATCAAGCTCGGCGACTTGGCGGGCGTAACGATTACGCGGCCGGTCGCGGAGGTGACGTCCGCAGACGTCGATCGCACGATCGAGATCCTGCGGCGGCAACGCACGCGATACGAGCCGGTGACGCGGCCGGTGCAGGCGGGCGACCGCGTGATCGTCGACTTCACCGGGACGATCGACGGCGCCGAATTTCCCGGCGGCCAGGCCCGCGATTTCGCGATCACGCTGGGTGAGGGCAAGATGCTGCCCGAGTTCGAGTCCGCGCTTTCCGGCATGGTGGCCGGAGAGCAGAAGAGGTTCTCGCTGACATTTCCGGCGGACTATCACGGCACGGAAGTGGCCGGCAAGCACGCCGAGTTCGCGCTGACGGCGAAATCGATCAGCGAGCCGCACCTGCCTCCGATCGACGCGGAATTCGCAAAGAATTTTGGCATCGCCAGCGGCAACCTCGACGAGTTGCGCGCGGAGATTGCCGCGAATCTCGGAGTCGAGCTCAGACGCAAGATCGAGGGCGTGTTGAAAGATCAGGTGATGAAGGCGCTGCAGTCCACGTCGGAGCTCGTGGTTCCCAAGTCGCTGGTCGAGCTCGAAGCGCAGAGCTTGCGCGAGCGCGCCATCGCCGAACTCAAGAACCGTGGCGTCAAGACCGAGGAGCTCGAGCTGCCGGCAGACGCTTTCCGGCCGCAGGCCGAGCAACGAGTCGCGTTCAGTCTGGTGCTGAACGAGATCGTCCGTCAGCACCAGCTGCAGGCGCGGCCGGAGCAGATCCGCGCGTTGGTCGAGGAAGCGGCCCAGAGTTTCGAACAGCCGGATGCGGTGATCCGGTGGCATTACGAGCAACCCGACCGGCTGAACGAATACGAGGTGCGCGCGGTCGAACGCAACGTGATCGACTGGGTGCTGCAGCGCGCGCGGGTGCAGGATCAGCCGGCAGCTTTCGCGGCACTGATGGAGCCGGCGACGTCCTGAGGATGCACCGGGCAACACCTTTCGAATGTAGCGGACAATGCGTCAACTGATGCGGATGAGCGAGCGATGAGCAAGGGCTGGAACGAAGAACCGAGGGGACTCGGCCTGATTCCGATGGTGATCGAGCAGAGCGGACGCGGCGAGCGTGCCTACGACATCTACTCGCGGCTGCTCAAGGAGCGGGTGATTTTTCTGGTCGGTCCGGTCGACGAGAACACAGCCAATCTGGTGGTAGCGCAAATGCTGTTCCTGGAATCGGAAAACCCTGACAAGGATATCAACTTCTACATCAACTCACCCGGCGGCTCGATCGCCGCGGGATTTGCCATCTACGACACGATGCAGTTCATCAAGCCCGACGTGTCGACGCTGTGCATCGGCATGGCGGCGAGCATGGGGGCATTCCTTCTCGGCGCGGGAAGCAAGGGCAAGCGCTTTGCGCTGCCCAACTCGACCGTCCTAATCCATCAGCCGCTGGGTGGTTTCCAGGGCCAGGCCTCCGACATCGCGATCCACGCCAAGTACATCCTGAGCCTGCGCGAGCGGCTCAACCGCCTCCTTGCGCAGCACACCGGCAAGCCGATCGAGCAGATCGAGCGCGACACCGACCGTGACAATTTCCTCACCCCCGACGAGGCGCTGGAGTACGGTTTGATCGACAAAGTCTTGCAGAGCCGGGCTTAAGGCCTGTAAAGTGTATTCGAGCCCCGTAGGCTTCGAGGGCATCCAAGGCAGGTGAATGGCCGATAAAGCGTCAGGCGACAAGCTTCTTTACTGCTCCTTCTGCGGCAAGAGCCAGCACGAGGTGCGGAAGCTCATCGCCGGTCCGTCGGTGTTCATCTGCGACGAGTGCATCGAGCTCTGCAACGACATCATCCGCGAGGAAGGGGCGACCTCCGACACGGCACGCGCCGACAAGAACAAGCTCCCGACGCCGCACGAGATCCGGCAGATCCTCGATCAGTATGTGATCGGGCAGGATCTCGCCAAGAAGATTCTCTCGGTTGCGGTCTACAACCATTACAAGCGGCTCGACACCAGCGTCAAGGAAGACGATGTCGAGCTCGCCAAGAGCAACATTCTGTTGATCGGGCCGACGGGCTCCGGCAAGACGCTGCTGGCGCAGACGCTGGCGCGCCTGCTCGACGTGCCGTTCGTGATCGCGGATGCAACGACGCTCACCGAAGCGGGTTACGTCGGCGAGGACGTCGAGAACATCATCCAGAAACTGTTGCAGAAGTGCGACTACGACATCGAGAAGGCGCAACGCGGCATCGTCTATATCGACGAGATCGACAAAATCTCGCGCAAGAGCGATAACCCGTCGATCACGCGCGACGTGTCGGGCGAGGGCGTCCAGCAGGCGCTGCTCAAGCTCATCGAAGGCACAATCGCGTCGGTGCCGCCGCAGGGCGGGCGCAAGCATCCCAATCAGGAATTCGTGCAGGTCGACACGACGAACATCCTTTTCGTCTGCGGCGGTGCCTTCGACGGGCTGGAGAAGATCATCCGCCAGCGCACGGCCAAGACCGGGATCGGCTTCGGCGCCGAGGTATTGAGCCCGGACGATCGCAAGGACATCAGCCTGCTGCTCCGCGAGACCGAGCCCGAGGACCTGATCAAGTTCGGCCTCATTCCGGAATTCGTCGGGCGGTTGCCTGTCGTCGCGACGCTGGAAGAGCTCGACGAGGCGGCGCTGATCCAGATCCTGGTCGAGCCCAAGAACGCGCTCATCAAGCAGTACCACAAGATATTCCGGATGGAAGGTGTCGAGCTGGAGGTGCGCGAGCAGGCGCTGCAGGCGATCGCCACCCGGGCGCTGGCGCGCAAGACCGGAGCCCGCGGTCTGCGCTCGATTCTCGAGCAAGTGCTGCTCGATGTGATGTACGACCTGCCGTCGCAGGCGAACCTGTCGCGCGTCATCGTCGACGAAGCGACCATTGCCAACGACGGCAAGCCGCTCCTGATGTTCGCCGAGCAGCCCAAGGTGGCTGCGGCGCATTCGTAGGAGCCGCGCGAGCCCGCGGCGAGGGGCCCCACGCGAAGCGTGGGGATCGCGAGGCGAGTCGTGGCTGCGGCGGATGCGTGACGGAACATTTTCCCTGTCGCGATCAGGAGGCCGTCTGATTGGCGGGGTGTTAGAGGACGGGTTCCCGGCTTGAAGCGCTGGCGGCCGCCCCCATCTGCACCGGTGACATCCGTAACCTAATCTTGAGCGCGAGCCTCCATGGCCACCGATCTCCCGAACCGCACCACCGACCTGACGACTTTTCCGCTGCTACCGCTGCGCGACGTCGTCGTCTTCCCGCACATGGTCATTCCGCTGTTCGTCGGCCGTCCGAAGTCGATCAAGGCGCTGGACATGGCGATGGAGGCGGGCAAGCACATCCTGCTCGTCGCGCAGAAATCCGCCGCGAAAGACGAGCCCGCCGCCGAGGATCTGTACGCGATCGGCAGCGTCGCGACCGTGCTGCAGATGCTGAAGCTTCCCGACGGCACGGTGAAGGTCTTGGTCGAAGGCACTCAGCGCGCGCAGATCCTGCGCATCGATGAATCCAACGAGTATCTGTCCGCCGAGGCGACGCTTCTCGCCGGAGGCGAGGGCGGCACGCACGAAATCGAAGCGATGCGCCGCGCATTGCTCGGCCAATTCGACCAATACGTCAAACTGAACAAGAAAATTCCGCCGGAAATATTGACCTCGATGTCAGGCATCGATGATGGCGGTCGCCTGGCGGACGCGATAGCGGCGCACCTCCCGCTCAAGCTCGAGCAAAAGCAGGAGATTCTCGAGATGCAGGACGTCGCCAAGCGACTCGAGCATCTGCTCGGCCTGCTCGAGGGCGAGGTCGACATCCTTCAGGTCGAGAAGCGCATCCGCGGTCGCGTCAAGCGGCAAATGGAAAAGAGCCAACGCGAGTATTACCTGAACGAGCAGGTCAAGGCGATCCAGAAGGAGCTCGGCGAAGGCGATGAAAACGCCGATCTGGACGAGACGGAAAAGAAGGTCAAGGCCGCCAAGATGTCGAAGGAGGCCGAGGGCAAGGCGATGGGCGAGTTGAAGAAGCTGCGCATGATGTCGCCGATGTCCGCCGAAGCGACTGTCGTGCGCAATTACATCGACACGCTGCTCGGCCTGCCTTGGAAGAAGAAGAGCAAGATCAACAAGGACCTCGCCAACGCGGTCAAAGTGCTCGACGCCGATCATTACGGTCTGGAGAAGGTCAAGGAGCGGATCGTCGAATATCTGGCCGTGCAGCAGCGCGTCGACCGGCTGAAAGCGCCGATCCTGTGCCTCGTCGGCGCACCGGGCGTCGGCAAGACCTCGCTCGGGCAGTCGATCGCGCGCGCGACCAACCGCAAATTCGTGCGCATGTCGCTGGGCGGCGTGCGCGACGAGGCGGAGATTCGCGGCCACCGGCGCACGTATATCGGTTCGATGCCCGGCAAGATCCTGCAGAACATGACCAAAGTCGGTGTGAGGAATCCATTGTTCCTGCTCGACGAGGTCGACAAGATGGGCATGGATTTCCGCGGCGATCCGTCGTCGGCGTTGCTTGAAGTGCTCGATCCCGAGCAGAACAACACCTTCGTCGACCATTACGTCGAGGTCGAGTACGATCTGTCGGACGTCATGTTCGTCGCGACCGCAAACACACTGAACATCCCGCCGGCGCTGCTCGATCGGATGGAGGTAATCCGCCTGTCCGGGTATACCGAGGACGAAAAGATCGCAATCGCCCGGCAATATCTCGTTCCGAAGCAGGTGAAGCACAACGGGATCAAAGAGAACGAGCTGCACATTGCCGAATCGGCGCTGCGCGACATCACGCGGTACTACACGCGCGAGGCGGGGGTACGCGCGCTCGAGCGCGACATCTCCAAGATCTGCCGCAAGGTGGTGAAAGGTCTGTTGCTCAAGGCGAGCGAAGGCAAGCCCCGTGCGGCGAAGAACCCCGTCGAAGTCAACGCGAGGAATCTCGACAAATATCTGGGAGTGCGGAAGTTCACTTACGGCATCGCCGAAAAGAAGAACCAGATCGGACAGGTGACCGGGCTCGCATGGACCGAGGTCGGCGGAGACCTTCTTACAATCGAGGCGGTGTCGCTGCCGGGCAAGGGCAAGACGACGACGACCGGCAAGCTCGGCGAAGTCATGAACGAGTCGATCCAGGCGGCGTTGTCGGTCGTGCGCCACCGATCGAAGCAGCTCGGGATCGCGCCCGACTTCTACCAGAAGACCGATCTGCACATTCACATGCCGGAAGGTGCGACCCCGAAGGACGGCCCGAGCGCGGGCATTGCGATCAGCACGGCGATGGTGTCGGTGCTGACCGGGATACCGGTTCGCGCCGACGTCGCGATGACGGGAGAGATCACGCTGCGCGGCGAAGTGCTGCCGATCGGTGGCCTGAAGGAAAAACTGCTGGCGGCAGGCCGCGGCGGCATCAAGCAGGTGCTGATCCCGGAAGAGAACGTCAAGGACCTGACGGAAATTCCCGACGAAATCAAGAATCGCCTCGACATTCATCCGGTACGGTGGATCGAGCAAGTGCTGGAGCGAGCGCTCGAGCGCCAGCCTGAGCCCGCCGTCGACGCACCGGTAGCAACCGCTGCCGTGCCGGCAGCGCCAGTCGAGGAACCGACAGCGCCGACGGCGATCATGAAGCACTAGCGCGGGACAACGAATCGGTCGCGCGTCGCGCGACACCTTGGAGAATCGCCGCGGCTTGAAATCGCGGCGATTCCTTCTCATCCAGCAAAGATTCTCCGGTGATCGGTCACGGCGCTTGACACGGTGTTTTCGCGATTGCTATAAAGCACGTTCGCCGAATCCGTCGCTTTCCCTCTCTGGTTCTGCCATTATCTGCAACCCTATTTTCGTAACATTCACTGCGCATCGAAAGGGGATCCCGTGAACAAGTCAGAACTGATCGACGCGATTGCCAAGCACGCCGATATTTCGAAGGCGGCGGCCGGACGCGCATTGGACGCGACGGTCAATTCGATTCGAGGGTCGCTCAAAAAGGGCGACATCGTGACGCTGGTCGGATTCGGCTCGTTTTACGTCGGCAAGCGCACGGCCCGCCAGGGCCGCAATCCGCGCACGGGCGCGGCGATCAAGATCAAGGCGGCGCGGGTACCGAAGTTCCGGGCTGGAAAAGCGCTGAAGGATTCTGTAAACTAGCGCATTCCGCAGCCGGCTGCGGGTAGGGCAGCAGGGCCGCAGCGACGTTCGCGCCCGGCGCGGCAAGCACGGGTGCTTAGCTCAGTTGGTAGAGCGTCGCCCTTACAAGGCGAATGTCGGGAGTTCGAGCCTCTCAGCACCCACCAACACAAGCCGGTGCAGATCCGGGAGTGGTAGTTCAGTTGGTTAGAATACCGGCCTGTCACGCCGGGGGTCGCGGGTTCGAGTCCCGTCCACTCCGCCAATTTCCGTAATTAAATCAAGCAATTCGAAAAGCCGCATGACCGGGGCTTTTCGTTTTGTGCCACTTTTGTGCCACTTTCATTCTACGTGCCTGATTTCTATGCGGCTTTGCGGCGAATGATCGTCAACGGCACGGTCGTACGACGCTCGGTTTCAAGAACGCGCTCGGCAGCTTCAATCAAACGCACGATCTCGGCCACCATATAGCGTTGCGTCACAGTTCGTGGCCGGTGCCCGAGCAGGACCTGGCAGTCGCCGAAGGTCGTGCCAGCGGCCTCAAGGCGATGGCCGAACGTGTGCTTTAAATCGTGTACGCGCACGTTCGCATAGCCTGATGGCGCCGGTTCTCCCTTAAGTTCTTGCCACTTCTCTGCCGCGCGGGACCGTGCGAGACGCCATGCTCGTTGTGTCATTCTGGGAAGGGGCCCGCCCTCGTGGGGAAAGACCCATACCGGATGCAGGCCACGCTGGCCTTCGATGACACTTCGAGCCACGCCGTTAAGCACAACCAGACGATCGTAGCGGTTCTTGACGCCGGAGTTGGGTCTGCGCCCGCCGAAATTCCACGGG